>CAYGYX010000010.1:0-2086 GCA_964354255.1 uncultured Acidimicrobiia bacterium
GGAGAGTGGAGTGGGCTCGCGCCGAGTGCGCGCGTTACCACTGCCCGTCCTGCGGCGAGCCGCTGTTCCGCGGGGCTCAGAAGTGCCGGTCCTGCGGGGCGGCGCTGGCCGAGGTCCTCGACGGGTCGCTGTGAGCGGCCCGGCCCTCCCGCGCGACGCAGGACACGCGGGTTGATAGGCCGGCGTCAGCCGCCGACCGGCACTCCCGGCACTAGAGGCACCACCTCGATGCCGCTGCTCCCTAGCGCCTTCACCAGCTGCTCAGGAGTGCCGGCGAGAACCGGGAACGTCCCGTAGTGGATGGGCACCACGGCCGACACACCCAGCATCCGCGCGGCCCGGGCGGCCTGGGGGGGATCCATCGTGTAGTGGCCGCCGATGGGGAGGAAGGCCACCTCAGGGCCCCACAGCTCCCCGATCAGCGCCATGTCCCCGAACAGCATCGTGTCGCCGGCGTGATACAGGGTGGGCCCGTCCGGGAAGGCGAGCACCCACCCAGCCGCCTCCCCGCCGCAGCGGATGCCGTCGTCGTCGAGGCCCCCGGAGTGGATGGCGTGCACCATGGTGGCGCGCACCCCACCCGGCCCGGTGACCGTGCCTCCCTTGTTCAATCCGACGACGCGGGTCGCTCCGTGACCGGTGAGGTAGACGGCGATCTCGTGGATGCAGAACACCTCCGTCTCGAGGCGGCGCGCCAGGTCGAGCGTGTCGCCGAAGTGGTCGGAGTGCCCGTGGGTGAGAAAGACCGCGTCGGCTCTCTCCGGGTGCTGCTCGTGCCCGGGGCAGGAGGGGTTGCCTCGCAGCCAGGGATCGAGGTAGATCGTGGTGCCGTCGCTCTGCCGCAGCCGGACCGCGGCGTGGCCCAGCCAGGTCAGTTCGAGCCCCTTGAGGTCCATGGCCCTCCCTCGTGTCCCGGCCGAGTCTAAGGGGGGAGGTGCGACGGGTCGCCGGCTGCCCCTCGCGGCGGCTCCGACCCGAGCGAGGTCCCGGAGAAAGGTCAGAGCCCCGGTCGGCGGGGCTCTGACCCGGCGTGGGCTGACGGGAGGGAGGGTGTCAGCGCATGGGCATCAGGCGGCGGCGGGCGACCTCGCCGCGTGCCTTCTCGAGGGCACCATGGGCCGCGGAGACGGTGTCCCGAGGGGCGCCGAGCGCCCTGAGCACTTCGTAGTCGTGCCAGGCGCGGAGCAAGGCCTTGCAGGCCTCGTCGAACGCTTCCCGGGCGCCGTCACCCACCTGCGGCTGGGTGGCCTGGGTCGGGCGATGGGCGGTGAGGGTCATCTGCTACTGCCTGTCTGCCTGCGGCCATTCAAACACCCTCTCGAGAGCTAGGTCGCGCCTCCGGGCGCCATGTAGTGGTCCAAGTCAGGGGATATCGTTAGAGTTCGCGAAGTCCCGGCGGCTTCGGACTTGCCGAAGTCATATTGTGAAGCAGTTCACAAGTTCCGGAGCCTGTCAGAGCGCGCGTTCCCGACGGAGAGGAGGCGGGGGGATGCACCTCGACGACATCGACTGGGCGTTGCTCGATGAGCTGCAGCGCGACGGGCGGGCTGGCTTCCGCGAGCTGGGTCGGCGGGTGGGGCTGAGTGCCCCGGCGGTGACCGCTCGCATCCGCCGTCTGGAGGCGGCCGGGATCATCACCGGCTTCCGGGCAGTACTCGACCCCCAGGCCCTGGGGCTGCCGGTGCTCGCCTTCGTGCGGGTGAGCGGGGCGGGCGGGGTGGAGGCCGACGCGGAGTTCATGGCGGCGGCGCGGGGCATCCCCGAGATCCGCGAAGTGCACCGGGTGACCGGTGCCGAAACCTACTTGATGCGGGTGCAGGTGCCTACGGTGCAGGACCTGGAACGGGTGCTCCGACCGCTGTGGCGCTACGGCGACACCGTCACCGGGGTGGTGATGTCTATACCCATTGCCGATCGTCCCATCACCCGGGAGATGGTCGGCTAGAGCGGAGGCCGGGACGGGGCCGGCGACCGCGGCGGCTCAGCCCACACCCAGTTCGCGCAGGCGCTCCTCACTGAGGCCGAGGGTGCGCCCGATCTCGTGCAGCAGCACCCGGCGCACCCGGGCGGGCACGTCGGCAGCGCG
>CAYGYX010000010.1:2186-40060 GCA_964354255.1 uncultured Acidimicrobiia bacterium
GCCCGATCTCGTGCAGCAGCACCCGGCGCACCCGGGCGGGCACGTCGGCAGCGCGGCGGCAGGCCGGCAGGATGGGCTCGCGGCATAGCACGATGGTGTCGGGCAGCGAACCGGAGGCCCGATACCCGCTACGGGTAAGGGGCACCCCGTGGTATCTGCCGAGGAGCAGGCCGTGCTCCGGCCCCGCCCCCGGTGGTGGCTGGTCTTCGGTGAGGAAGGCGACCCTCTGTACGGCGCGCTGCACCCAGCCGGGCAGGGTGGCAAGCTGGGCGGCGACAATCGCGGAGAACTCGTCGGCGGGTAACTGTGCCGGGTTCATCGCTGCCCCGGTCGCCCGGGCCGGGGCGGGCTCATGGCTCCAGGCAGCCGAGCACCTCCGGCGGTGGGCCGGCGCAGACGCCGGGGGACCAGGTGCCGGGGGCGATGCTCTCGCAGGGCCCGTTGGGGGGAAGCGGCGGCTTTCTCTCACCCGTACAGCCTGGTCAGCGTCTGCACCGCTGCCGCCGGGCGCGCCGATCCTTCCAGTTCGACCGTCACCGCGATCTTCGCCTGCACTCCGCCCTCGACGGGTTCCACCCCGGCCAGCACCGCCCGGGCCCGAACGCGCGACCCGACCGGCACCGGGCTGATGAAGCGCACCCGGTCCAGCCCGTAGTTGACCGCCAGCCGCCGGTTCTCCACCAGCGGGGGGAGGCTCTGCATGAGGTGCGGCAGCAAGGAGAGAGTCAGGTAGCCGTGGGCGATGGGCCCGCCGAAGGGACCCGCGTCGGCCCGCGGCCCGGCCTGGTGGATCCACTGGTGGTCCAGGGTGGCGTCGGCGAAGGCGTCGACCCGATCCTGGGTGATCTGGAACCAGTCGCCGACTCCGATCTCCTCGCCGATGCGGGCGATGAGGGCCGGGATGTCGATAGTGCTCACATGGCCTCCCTCTGGCGACTCGGCAGATGGTACGCGGTGCCGGGTCGGTGGAATGCCCGGACCGGGCGGTTGTGGCAGAGTGACCGCCTACGGGCGGCATCGGGGAAGGGAGGGAGCAGCGTGGGCGGGACGATCGAGCGGCGGGTGCCCTCCGGCCTGGGGGCCCTGGCCGCCGCACTGGAGGGGCTGGACGGCCCCGAGGGGGCGCTGGTGTTCGTCGCCGACCCGGGCGTCGGGGACGAATGGGAGGACGTGCTGGCCCAGTTCCGGGAGGCTTTCGAGTCCACCCGGCGGGCCCTGGCCGCCGGGGCGCCGGTGGTGTACGTGGTGGATCAGCGCGACCTGCTCGGGCAGCGGGGCCCGGGCGCGGCCATGGCCGCCACCGGCTTGCTGTCCGGCGCGCGGGCGGCCGCCTTCGAGATGCGCCGCTCCGGGGTCCCGGTCAACGTGCTCGCCTCTGAGGAGGCCACGCCGCCCGAGGCGGTGGCCGCCTGGGTGGGCCGGCTGCTCGACCCCGGCCCCGGCGGGCCCACCGGCGAGCTGGTCCGGCTGGGCGGGGAGCACTTGGGAAAGGCGCTGCCGTGAAGGGCCTGGTCGTGGTCACCGGGAGCGCCGCCGGCATCGGCCGCGCCATCGCCGCCCGGCTGGCTCCTACCTACGGGGTGGTTGTGGCCGACCGGTCCGCCGCCACGGCCGGGGCGGCCGCCGCCGTCGGCGGGGGAGCGATACCCGTCGAGGCCGACCTCACCACGGAGGAGGGCGTCGCCGCGGTGGCCGTGGCGGTGCGCTCGGCCGGCGAACCCCTGGTGGGCCTGGTCAACAACGCCGGCATCACTCGCGATGCCCGGATCGGCAAGATGACCACCGAGGACTTCGCGGCGGTGCTGTCGGTGAACCTGGGCGCCGCCTACCGGCTCACCTCCGCCCTGGTCCCGCTCATGGCCGACGGCGGTGCCATCGTGAGCATCAGTTCCCGGGCCTACCTGGGCAACTTCGGCCAGTACAACTACTCCACTTCCAAGGGCGGCCTGGTCGGCCTCACCCGGGCCCTGGCCCTGCGCCTCGCCCCCCGCATCCGGGTGAACGCGGTGGCCCCGGGCCTCATCGAGACTGCCATGACTGCCGCCATGCCGCCCGAGGTGCTGGCCGGCCTGGTGCAGCGCATACCGCTCGGCCGGCCCGGGCGCCCCGAAGAGGTGGCCGACCTGGTGGCGTTCCTGCTCTCCGGTGAGGCCGCCTACATCACCGGGGAGGTATACATCATCGGCGGCGGGCGCAGTCTCATCTGAATCATGAACGGGAAAGGAGCAACTCGATGCCGCTGGACAAGGAGACCCTCGGCGACCTGATCTCCACCATGCGCCGCTACGTGCAGGAGCGGCTCCTGCCCAACGAGGCCCGGGTGGATGAGGAGGACCAGGTCCCGCCCGAGATCCTCGAGGAGATGCGCAACCTGGGCTTCTTCGGCCTGACCATCCCCGAGGAATACGGCGGGCTGGGGCTGACCTCGGAGGAGGAGGCGCTGATCAACTTCGAACTGGGCAGGTCGTCGCCGGCCTTCCGCTCCGCCTTCGGCACCAACAACGGCATCGGGTCGCAGGGCATCGTCATGGCGGGCACCGAGGAGCAGAGGCAGCACTACCTGCCCGACATGGCGGCCGGCCGGCTGATCGGGTCGTTCGCCCTCACCGAGCCCGAGGCCGGGTCGGACGCGGGCTCACTGACCACCCGAGCGATGCGCGATGGCAACGAGTACGTGCTCGACGGCACCAAGCGGTACATCACCAACGCCCCTCTTGCCGGCCTGTTCACGGTGATGGCCCGCACCGACCTCACCGTCAAGGGGGCGGCGGGGGTGAGCGCCTTCCTGGTCGAGGCGGGCAACCCGGGGGTCAGCGTCGGGCGCAAGGAGAAGAAGATGGGCCAGCACGGCGCCCCCGTCGCCGACGTGGTCTTCACCGACTGCCGGGTGCCGGCCGAGGCCCTGCTCGGCGGGGTGGAGGGCCAGGGCTTCCACGTGGCCATGAGGGTGCTCGACCGGGGGAGGCTGGGGATCTCGGCCAGCTTCACCGGTTTCGCCGAGCGCATCCTCGGCGAGATGGTCACCTACGCCGTCCAGCGCCAGCAGTTCGGGCGGCCCATCGCCGACTTCCAGCTGATCCAGGCCATGATCGCCGACTCCAAGGCCGAGCTGGTGGCCGCCCGCGCCATGGTGCTGGAGTCCTCCCGGGCCCACGACCGGGGCGAGGACATCTCCCTGCTGGCCGCCTGCTGCAAGCTGTTCACCTCGGAAGCCCTGGGGCGCGTGGCCGACCGCAATGTGCAGGTGCACGGCGGGGCCGGGTACGTGGGCGACTACCCGGCGGAACGCCACTACCGGGATGCGCGCCTGGCGCGCATCTACGAGGGGACCAGCCAGATCCAGCAACTGATTATCGCCCGCAACCTCATCCGGGCCGCCAAGGCCGCCGTGGGCTGAGCGCCCGGCGGCCCGGCGCGCGGCGAGGCGAGCAGGCAGAATGGAGCCGCGCCGCCGGGCGCTGCAAAGGAGCCGGGTCGTGGGGCGACGCCTTGCCATCTGGGTGCTGCGGCTGGGCGGCTGGCGCCTGGCCGGCCGGGCGCCGGACCTGCCCAAGTACGTCATCGTCTTCGGCCCCCACACCTGCAACTGGGACTTCCCACTGGCGATGCTCGCGGCGAAGGGCTACGGCCTCAGGCTCTCCTGGCTGGGCAAGCACACCATCTTCCGCTGGCCCTTCTCGAACTTCCTGCGGCACCTGGGCGGCATTCCGGTGCATCGTGGCCACCACGAGGGCATCGTCGGCCAGACCGTGGCGGCCTTCGCCGCCGCCGATTCGATGGTCCTCGGCCTGACTCCGGAGGGCACCCGCCGCCTCACTCCGCACTGGAAATCGGGCTTCTACCAGATCGCCCTGGCCGCCGGCGTCCCCATCGTGGTTGCCTCCATGGATCGACCCAGCCGGCGCATCACCATCGGGCCGGCCATCTTCCCCAGCGGCGACGTCCGGCACGACATGGATCGCGTGCGGGCCTTCTACGCCGGGACGCAGGGCATCCACCCGGAGAGGGCGAGCGCGATCAGGCTGCGCGAGGAGGACGCCCTGCCCGGAGAGCCGCCCGCGTAGAGGCGGTCGGGGGCATCCTCATGGAGCGTCCCGGGCCAGGGTCTGGGGATTCCCCGGCGGAAGAGGCCAGCGAGGGCGGCTCGGCAGGACAGCATGTCTGGGTTGCCTTCCTCTTGCCGAGACGGCCGCGACGGGAGCCTCGCCGTCTGGTGCACGTCGACCGTCTCCGGCCCCGTGCTGGCGCAGGCGTGGAACCGGCGCGTGACGTCACCGGGGCTAGTGTGGGCGCAGGGCTGGTTTCACAGGATGTGCTCGGCGGCCGAAATGTCAGCGCGCAGGATCCTCGCGAAGGGCAACCTCGTCTTCGCATTCCTTGCCCTTCTGCTGGCCGCCTGCTCGACAAGCCAGGGAGAGGAGACCCCGGCAACCACCTCCACGCAGGTGACCACCACCGAAACCGCGCCCACGACAACTGCCATCGCCTACTTCCCCCTCGCCGGCACCTGGAGCGGGACGGCTCAGAACGGTGACTTCACCCTGGACGTCACGCTGACGCTCCATTCTGGTTGTCTGTTCGGAGAGAAATGCGGTGCGTTTGATCTGCCCACCATCCCCTGCTCGGGGACCTACATCTTGCGAAGCGTTGAAGACGATGTGTACCGGTTCGACATCCTCGACAAGACCCGTTCCTGCGGGACCGGTGTCGACTACCTCAGGCTGCTCCCCGACGATACGGTGGAATGGATCAGCCGGGGGGATTACGGCGAAAACAGGGGCATCCTGAGAAGGGGGCCGCTTGTTGAGCCACCCGTCGAGAGCAGACCCGTCCTCTACGCCGACGACGGCAGCCCGGACGGGACCGTTGCGCTCCTCTATATGCTGTCTGACCCGGCTGTCGTAGTCGAGGCTGTGGTCATCTCGCATGGAGAAGCCCATCCGCAGGTCTACATACAGCACATTGGGCGCCTGCTAGACAGTCTCGGGCTCGCCGGTATCCCGCTGGGATACGGCGCCGACACGGCCATCATCCCCACCGAGGACTTCCCCGAATGGATTCGGGGGTTGTCCGACGGCTTCTGGGGGCATCCCGTCCCTAACCCGGGGGAGACCTATCCGGTTGAGCGCGCCGCGGGAATGATCGTCAGGGTCCTCAACCAGGCGACCGAACCGTTGGCGGTCTTTGTCAGCGGTCCCTGTACCGACCTGGCGCTGGCCCTCCGGCAGGATCCCGGTATCAGTGAGCACATTGAGGGCCTGTACATCATGGGCGGCGCAGTGCACGTCCCCGGGAACTTGGCCGACTTCTCCGCCAATCCGGAGAACGTCACGGCCGAATGGAACATCTATGCGGATCCCCTGGCGGCGTCGGAGGTCCTTGGGTCCGGCCTGCCGGTCTACCTGGTTCCGCTGGATGCCACCAACCAGGTCAGCGCCAGTATGAGTGACACCGGGCAGTGGAGAGGCGGAGGTGTTGCGGCCGAGCTCGCTGCCGACTTCTACGACGGACTGCTGGGCGGCTCCAGTACATCCAGCGTGAGCCTGTGGGATGTGATGACGGCTGTGGTCATGGTCCACCCGGACCTGTGCCAGATGGTGCCCATGCACCTGGAAGTGGTGACCGAACAAGGCATCACCTACGGGCAAACCCGCCTTGTCGAAGGCGGCGAACCGAACGTCCACGTCTGTCTGGAGCCCGATGCTTCCGGCATCAGGCAGACCCTGATCGACGCGTTTTCAATGGGCGAGTAGCGCGGGTGTGTGTGTTTGTGGAGTGGCGGCCGCAGGGCGGGCGGGTGCGATTGCGCCTCTCCTGAATCGCTGTCGAGCGACCATCCGGGCCGACCGTTGCCGGCGCGCTCGCCTCCTGCCCAGATCGCGAAAGCCAGCCCGGAGGGCCTTCCCCAAACACTTGTTCGATTGCCTACACTGCCGTCGTTCCCGGGGGACACGACGTGGGTGGACCCATCGCACCATCTGAGTGGGATCGGCTGGCCGAGCTGCAAAGCGCCCTGGGCTCCCTCGAGTCCGGGGGAGATGCCTCCGGTGTGACGGGGTCGGCCGGGCGCGGGGTGCGCCTGCGCCTCACCCGGATTGCCGTCGAGAGCCTGATCCGTGCCGACGCCGACCAGCGCGCCCGCCGCCGCCGGGAGGAGTTCGAGCGCGCCCTGGCCGGTCTCGTCGAGCGGGCCGCCCGGCGGGCGCAGGCCTCGCCGCCGCTGCTCGCGCTCCCCGCCCCGGCGGTGCGCAGCGCTCCGGCCAGGCCGACGGTGCCGCCGCCGGTGAGGGCCCCGGCTCCTGCTCCCGTCGCGGCCAAGGCGGCAGCCGCCAAGCCCAAGAAGCTTGCGCCCCGCCGACCGCGCCCGCCCCTGGTGCCGCCGCCCGAGTTCTGGTCGCCCCAGTCGGTGCTGGCCTTTCGCATGTGGGAGCTGCGGGGCCGCCTGCAGGGCGCCTGGCGGGCCTGGGACCGCCCGTTCCGGGAGGCTCGCTGCGTCTCGGGTCGCACGGAGCGTGACGACGGTGCGGTGCCCCACACCGACGGTCGGTGCGGGCACCCGCCCTGCGGCATCTACGCCTGCAAGGAGCCGGCCCAGCTGCTCGCCTCCTTCGGGCTCCCCGAGGGGTCGCGCCGACGCGTGTACGGACTGGTGGCACTGTCGGGCAAGGTGGTCGAGCACGAGCGCGGCTACCGGGGCCAGCGGGCCACCGTGGTGGCCGCGGCGGTCGTCGGCCGGGGCCTGCTGATCCGGGTGGAGGGGAACGAACGGCTGCTGAGCCTCTTCGCCGCGCCCGACGACGCCGTCGCCGGCCTGATCGCCACCGACGGGGCGGTAGTGGAGGAGGTGGGCGACCCACTGCAGGCCGCCGAGGCGCTGATCGCCTACCTGAGCCTCGCTCGGGACTTCTACGAGGTGGCCTCCCAGTAGCCACGACGGCTCCGGGGAACCCCGCCTGGCGGCGCTACCGTTGGCGGCTACCTCGGACCGGAGCGTTCCCTTGAAGCGATCCCTGGGCCCGCGAGCCCTGCTCTACCCGACCCCGGTGGTGGTCGTCGGCAGCTACGACTCCACCGGCAAGGCGAACGTCATGACCGCCGCCTGGGCCGGCGTCTGCTGCTCCCGCCCGCCCTGCGTGTCGGTGTCGATCCGCCGGTCGCGCCACTCCTACGAGGCCATCATCCAGCGGCAGGCATTCACCTTGGGCATCGCCTCGCAGGAGCACGTGCGACAGGTGGACTACTTCGGCCACGTCTCGGGGGCGACCGAGGACAAGTTCGCCGCCGCCGGCCTCACCCCGGTGCGCGCCGACACGGTCGATGCTCCCTACGTAGCCGAGTTTCCCATCGCCCTGGAATGCCGCCTGCTGCAGGCCACCGACCTGGGTGTGCATACCCAGTTCGTCGGTGAGGTACTCGACTGCAAGGCGGACGAATCGGTCCTCGGCCCCGAAGGGCTCCCCGACATCGAGAAGGTGCGGCCGTTCCTGTACGCCCCGGGCCAGGCGGCCTACTACGAAGTGGGCCCTCTCCTGGCCCGGGCGTTCATGGTGGGCAAGGGCATCGGCGGCGCCTGATAGCCCCGGCGCCGGGGAGGCCGGGCGTCCTACGGGGCGGTGACGATGATCGTGCCTTGCATCGAAGGATGGATGCTGCAGATGTACGGGTACTCGCCCGGCTCGGTGAAGGTGAACGAGTAGGTCTCGCCCGTCCCGAACAGGGGGGACGAGAACGTGCCGTCGTCGGCCACCACGTCGTGGTTGGCGCCGTGGCGGTTCACCCAGGTGACCGTCGCTCCGGCCGGCACGGTCAGCTCGGCCGGGGTGAAGGCGAAGGACTCCATGACCACTTCGTACTGGCTGGGGCCGGTGGGAGCCGGGGCGGCGGTCGTGGTGGGGGCGACCTCGTTGCTGGAACAGGCAGCCAGGAGTACAGCGGCCGCGAGCACGGCCGCCGGCGCGAGTGACGATCGCTTCATGATCTCCTCTTCCAGATGGGAGCCCCGACGGTAGGCGGGTCGGCGCGGCTACCGGCACCCTTCCCGGATGGGCGGCCGGCCTCAGGCGAAGGCCAGCTCGGGCCCTTCCGCGTCGGCCACCGGGCGGTCGCAGGTGGGGCAGAACCAGCGGGCCTCGAGCGGGGTGCCGCAATCGCGATGTTCGAGCGCGTAGCTCCCCCCGGTGCGGCGGGCGCCCCAGGCGGCGAGGAGGCGCAGTGCCCCCACCAGTTCCGCTCCCGGCCCGCTGAGGCGGTACTCGTAGCGAGGGGGCCGCTGCGAGTAGGGGAGGGAGATCACCAGGCCGTCCGCCTCGAGCTTGCGGAGCCGCTGCGAGAGGGTGTTGGGGGCGATGCCTGCCACGGCTTCGGCCAGGTGACCGAAACGAGCCGGCCCGGCGAGCAGGGCGTCGACGATGAGCAGGGTCCAGCGGTCCCCGACCCGGGCCAGGGCCGAGGCCAGGGCGGTGGGCTCACCCACCGGCCTTCGGATTGCGGGGAGGTGCCGTCTGATTACACTCACTTGCAGGTTGCAAGTCTATAGGAGGTCGAGGTGACCGTCCAGGACCTGGCACAAGCCATACGCCGGGTGGTTGAAGCCGCCGGGCCGGCCGTGGTCGGCGTGGCCCGGCACCGGGCCGGGGGGTCGGGGGTGGTGATCGGGCCCGATCGCGTGCTGAGCAACGCCCACAACGCCGCGCCGGAGGGGGTGCGGGTGGTGTTCGCGGATGGGCGGAGCGAGGACGGGCAGGTCCTCGGGGTCGACGTGGACGGCGACCTGGTGGTACTCGAGGTTCCCACCGGGGATGCCCCCGCCTTGGAGTGGGGGGTGGTCGAGGAAGTGGCGATCGGGACTCCGGTGATCGCCATGGCCAGCCCGGCGGGGCGTGGGCTGCGGGCCACCCTGGGCTTCGTGTCGGCCACGGGCCGTCCCTTTCGCGGGCCCCGGGGGCGGCGCATCGAGGGGTCACTGGAGCACACGGCCCCTCTCCCCATCGGTTCATCGGGAGGGCCCCTGCTCGACCTCTCCGGCCGGCTGATCGCCCTCAACACCCATCGCCTGGGCGAGGGGTTCTACCTGGCCCTCCCCGGCAACGCCGCTCTCCAGGCCCGGGTGCGGGCCCTCATGGCCGGGGAGTCACCGGCGGGCCGGCGCCTCGGGGTGGGCCTCGCCCCGGTGCCGGTGGCCCGCCGCCTGCGCCGGGCGGTAGGCCTGCCCGACGCCGAGGGCCTGCTCGTCCGCCTGGTCGAGGAGGGGAGCACCGCCGAGGAGGCCGGGCTCACCGCCGGCGACCTGCTGGTCACCGCCGGTGGCCGCCGGCTCGTCGTCGTCGAGGACCTGCATGAGGCCCTGGAAGAGCTGGAGGGCGACACCGTCGATCTACAGGTGGTGCGGGGCACCGAGGAGCGCACCGTCACCGTCGCCTTCGCTCCTCGGGCCTAGCGACCCGGTCCTCGCCTCTCTCGCCATCGCCTCTGGCCGATCGCGTCGTTCCCCGCCGACGGAGGACCCGTGGCAGGCGGCGCCGCCAACGCCTAGCGTGGTGCCCTCAGGCGTCGGCTTGGAAAGGATGGGAGTGATGAAAGGGAAGATCGGCGGGTCGTTGGTCCTGCTCCTTGGCCTGCTGCTGATAGCGGGCGGCCTGGTGCTCAAGTTCGCCGTCCTCCCGGCGCTGGCGGTGTGGCCGGACGACGTGGACAGCACCCGCACTTACGAGGGCACGCTGGTCACCATGCTCAACCCAGAAGCTCTGGCCACCGGGGACCTGGCGAACCTCTTCCTGTCGGACGTGCCGGTGACCGTCGACCGCCACGTCACCACCCTGGAGGTGGACGGGAACAAGGCCCTGGTGGAGGAGCAGGTTCAGGCCAAAGGGCCCGACGGCCAACTCATCCCGGGCCTGAACGCGACCTACTGGTACACCATCGACCGCAAGACCACCGAGGAGATCCCCAACTTCACCGACAACCCGGGGGTGGATGACAATCGGCAGGGCCTGGTGATCGGGTTCCCCATCGGCACCGAGCAGCGGGACTACGAAGGCTGGAGCGACGACCTGCAGCGGCTGCAGACCACCGAGTTCGTCGGGGTGGAAGAGCACGAGGGGATCAGCACCTACCACTTCACCTCGGGGTCGGGACCGATGCCGCTCCTCGACCCGGTGCTGCTGGCGATGTTCCCAGAGTCGATGCCCAAGGCGATGGTGCAGGGCCTGGCGCCGCAGCTGGGCCTCTCCGATGAGCTCATGATGCAGTTCGCCCTGCTGTTGCCGGCGCTGCCCGACCCCATCCCCTTCACTTACCTGTACGAGTACGCGACGGAGTACTGGGTGGAGCCCACCACCGGGATGCTCATCGACTACACCAAGGACGAGTCCCGCATCCTGGCGCTGGTGGTCGACCCCTCCATCGTGTCGATTGGCATGGTGCCCGTGGGCGACGTGTTCCGGCTCATCTACGAGCAGAGCGATCAGTCGATCGCCGACGCCAAGCAGGACGCCGAGGACGGCAAGGGCACGATAAATCTGTTCGGGATGATCATCCCCTACGCCGCCATCGGGGTCGGGGCCCTGCTGATCCTCGGCGGAGCCTTCCTGCTGGCTCGCAAGCGGGAGGAGAGCGCCTCCTAGCCGGGGGGGGGTGCCGCTCATTGAGTAACGGAGCCCCCCGGACGGCCGGGGGGCTCCCGGGGCGGCGCTGCGACGGCTCCAGCCACCGGGCCGTCGGCGGCGGGCCCAGCCGTCGAGTCCCTGCGCGCGAAGGCGAGGAGGTTCGAGACAACATGGACATCGGCAAGCAGAAGCGAGTGATCACCGTCGAGCCCGAGCCCTGGCAGGCTCCTCGCCAGGAGCCGGCGGCCCCAGTGCCGATGCCGGTGCCCGGGCCGGTCCCCGAGCGGGAGCGGGAGCGGGTGCCGGCCGAGCGCTGACGGGGGATCCACGGCGCAGCCGGCCCGGATGGGGTCAACCCCCCGGGGACGACTGCTGTAATGGTCGCGGCCGGACCAGGAGGGACGCCGACGGTCGCCATCGTGACCGATAGCTCGGCCGCGCTGGATGCGGTCACCGCCGCCGCCCATGGCATCGTGGTCGTCCCCATGCGGATCACCGTGGGGGGCGTTGCCTACCGGGACGGCGACCTGCCGCTCGGGGAGCTCATCGCCCGCTTCGACGAGGGGGTGACCACCGCCGGCCCGGCGCCCGGCGATTTCGCCCGGGTGCTCGAGGACCTGCCGGGTGAGGTCCTCGTGCTCACAGTCTCCCGTAACCTGAGCAGCACGCTGGCCTCCGCCCGGGTGGCCGCCGCCGACGCCGGGGCCCGGGTGCGGGTGCTCGACAGCGGCACCTCGGCCGGCAGCCTGGCGCTCATCGCCCTGCACGCCGCGGGGGCGGCACGCGCGGGCGGCACCTTCGATGAGGTGGAGCAGGCCGCCCGCCGGGCCCTGGCCCGGGTGCGGCTGGTGGCAGCCGTAGGGACTCTCGACTACCTGGTACGAGGGGGCCGGCTGCCTGGCGTGGTGGGGGGCCTGGCCTCCCGGCTGGGGGTGCGCCCACTGGTCGAGGTGGTCCAGGACGGCCGCATTCGCCGCCTCCGCCCGGCCTTCAGCAAGCGGGCGGCCGACGAGCGGATCATCGCCATCTGGCGCCGCTCCCGGCCCGACGGGTCCAAGCTGCACGTGGTGGCGCTGCACGTGCTCGCCGAGGAGGCTGCGTATGCCCTCCTCGAACGGGTGCAGGCCGAGGTCGTGCCGGCCACCGCGCTGGTGGCCCGGTTCGGGGCCTCGATGGTCGTGCACACCGGCCCGGGCCTCACCGGCCTGTCGTGGTGGTGGGAGTAGGCCTTTCCGCCCTCAGGCGTAGAAGTCGTTCCCCTTGTCGTCCACGATGATGAAGGCGGGGAAGTCCTCCACCTCGATCTTCCAGACTGCCTCCATGCCCAGCTCCGGGTACGCGAGGACCTCGACCTGGCGGATGTGCTCCGTCGCCAGGATGGCCGCCGGGCCGCCGATGGATCCGAGGTAGAAGCCCCCGTGCTGGCGGCAGGCCTCGGTCACCGCCGGGGAGCGGTTTCCCTTGGCCAGCATCACCAGGCTGGCGCCCTGGGACTGGAACGCCTCGACGTAGGAGTCCATGCGCCCGGCGGTGGTGGGGCCGAAGGAGCCGGAGGGGTAGCCCTCGGGCGTCTTGGCCGGCCCGGCGTAGTAGACGATGTGGTCCTTCAGGTACTCGGGCAGCCCCTCCCCGCGGTCGAGGCGCTCCTTCAGGCGGGCGTGGGCGATGTCGCGAGCCACCACCACCGGACCGGTCAGCGAGAGCCGGGTCTTCACTGGGTAGAGCGAGAGAGTCGCCCGGATCTCGTCCATGGGACGGGTCAGGTCGATGGGCACCGCCTCGGCAGGCAGGCGCACCGCCCCGGGCTCGGGGAGGAAGCGGGCCGGGTCGGTGTCCAGCTTCTCCAGGAACACCCCGTCGGCGGTGATCTTCGCCCTGATCTGTCGGTCGGCCGAGCAGGACACGCCGATCCCCACCGGGCAGGAGGCCCCGTGCCGGGGCAGGCGGATCACCCGCACGTCCAGGCAGAAGTACTTGCCCCCGAACTGCGCCCCGATGCCGTTGCGCCGGGTCAGCTCGAGGACCTGCTGCTCCAGTTCGGGGTCGCGGAAGGCCCGGCCGTAGGCGTTGCCGGTGGTGGGTAGGCCGTCCAGGTACCGGCAGGAGGCCAGCTTCACCGTCTTGAGCGTCGCCTCGGCCGAGGTCCCGCCGACGACGATGGCCAGGTGATAGGGCGGGCAGGCGGCGGTGCCCAGCGAGCGTAGCTTGCCGTCGATGAAGCGCAGCAGCGCTTCGGGGTTGAGCAGCGCTTTGGACTCCTGGAAGAGGATGGTCTTGTTAGCCGACCCGCCTCCCT
Source organism: uncultured Acidimicrobiia bacterium (assembly GCA_964354255.1). Taxonomy (GTDB): domain Bacteria; phylum Actinomycetota; class Acidimicrobiia; order Spongiisociales; family UBA11373; genus VGBK01. The sequence goes on from CAYGYX010000010.1 coordinate 15,087, forward strand.
TGGTGATGAACAGGAACTCGTACTCGCCGCCGGGCACCGCCTGGATCTCGACCTGGGCGGGGAGGTTGGTGCCGGTGTTGCGCTCCTCGTACATGGTGAGGGGGGCCAGCTGGGAGTAGCGGAGGTAACCACCCGTGTAGGCGTCGAAGATGCCGTGGGAGAGCGCTTCCTCGTCGCCGCCGCCGGTGTAGACGTCCTCGCCCTTGTGGGCGACGACGATGGCGGTCCCGGTGTCCTGGCAGGAGGGGAGCACCATCTCCGCCGACACCACCGCGTTGCGCAGCATCTCCAGGGCCACGAAGCGGTCGTTGTCCGAGGCTTCGGAGTCGTCGAGGATGTCGCGCAGTTGCTGCAGGTGCCCGGTGCGGAAGAGGTGGGAGATATCTCGCACCGACTCCTCGGCCAGCAGACGGAGGGCGGCCGGCTCCACCTTCAGGATGCGGCGGCTGCCCAGCGGCTCGACCGAGACGTGATCCGGGGTGAGGCGCCGGTACTCGGTAGCGTCGGGTCCCAGCTCAAAGACCGGCTGGAAGTGGAAGTCGGCCATGGGGGGCACCTTTCGGTAGCGGCGGGGCTTGTCTTCGATTGTACGGCGGTCGGTAGCAGCACCCGGGGGCCGGGGGAGGGCGCGTCGGAGGGCGGCCGCCCATGGGTAGCATCGCCGCGCCGGGTGGCCCCCGCCGCCCGCCCGTTCACGGATGCGCACCCTGCCCGCCCCGCCCTCCCCCCGGACCGGCGGCCGCAGCCCGTTGGTGGCCCCGGCGCTGATCGTCGCCGTGGTTGCCATCTCCTTTGCCGCCATCTTCCTGAAGCTGGCTGAGCCCACTCATGCCCTGGCCCGATCCGGGCTGCGGCTGCTGATGGCGGCGGCGATGCTCCTCCCGGCCGTGATTCGGGGATGGCGCCGGGGCCGCCTCCAGCCGGTGGCGAAGTGGGCGGTGCTGGCCGGCCTCCTGTACGCAGTCCATTTCAGCGCCTGGATCTGGTCGCTCGACCTCACCAGCGTGGCCGCCTCGGTGACGCTGGTGACCGCCACTCCCCTCATCCTGGCGGTGGTTGGGGTGGTCACCGGCCGTGACCGGCCCGAGGGCCGTCTGTGGATCTCGCTCCTCCTGGGGGCGGCGGGGGTCGCCATCGTCGGGGGAGCCGATCTCTCCCTGTCGGGTCGTGCCCTCGCCGGGGACGGCCTCGCCCTGCTCGGCACCGCCGCCATGGCCGGGTACCTGCTGCTCGGCAGGCGGCTGGCCTCCGGCCTCGACGTCTGGTCGTTCATGGGATTGGCCTGCGCGGTCGGCGGGGCGGTGGTGATGGCGGTGGCCGCCCTCGCCGGCGTAGGCCTGGCCCCGGCCAGCGGGCGATCGCTGCTCTACATCTTCCTCAGCGCCCTCATCCCCCAGCTGGTGGGGCACGTGCTCATGACCTGGTCGCTGCGGCACACCACCCCCACGGTGGTGGGCCTGGCGACCCTCGGGGAGCCGGTGGGATCAACCCTGCTTGCCTGGGCCTGGCTGGGGGAGGCCGCCCCGGTCGTGGTGCTGGTGGGCTGCGCCGTGGTCCTGGTCTCGCTGGTGCTCGCCCTGGCCCGGCCCGCCCGGGGGGCCGACGCGACGGCGGGACCATGATCGAGCGCTACCTCGCCGACCACGTCCTCCCCATGGATCCCGGCTTCTCGCTGCACAGCCCGGGCTTCGTCGACGTCTCGGCCGGGCGGGTGGCGGCGGCCGGGCCGGTCGGGGAGGCCTCACTCCTCGGGCGCGGCGATGCCGAGCACCGCCTGGGCGGCCTGGTCATGCCCGGCCTGGTCAACTGCCACGCCCACTCGGCGATGACCGTGCTGCGGGGAGCCGGGGAGGGCCTTCCCCTGGACCGCTGGCTGCGCGAGGTGATATGGCGGCGGGAGGCCGGCCTGACCCCGGACGACGCCCGGCTGGGGATGCTGGTCGGGGCGGTGGAGATGCTCCAGGCGGGGATCACCACCAGCGCCGAGATGTACTTCCACGCGGGCTCGGTGGCCGAGGCCGCGCTCGAGGCCGGCTTGCGTACCCTCATCCTGCCGGCAGTGGCCGAGGCCCCCGGGTGGGAGCGCTTCGGCACCGCTTCCGACATGGTGCGGGCGGCCGTGGCCCTGCGGGAGGAGTTGGCCGGCGAGGACCTCATCGAGGTGGGGCTGGGGCCGCATTCCGCCTACACCCTGGGCGATGCGGCGCTCAGGGAGGTGGCCGAGACGGCCGTCGCCGCCGGTATGCCGGTGCACATCCACCTCGCCGAGACCCGTGCCGAGGGCGACGCGGTCACCGCCCGCACCGGTCGCTCGGTGGCCGCCCACCTCGCCGGCCTGGGCGTGTTCTCCGCTCGCACCACCGCTGCCCACTGCGTGTGGCTCACCGAGCCCGACATCGCCCTGCTCGCCGAGCACGGCGTCGGCGTCGCCCACTGCCCGGGCTCCAACGGCAAGCTCGCCTCGGGCATAGCCCCGGTGGCGGCGCTGCGCCGGGCCGGCATCCGGGTGGGCCTGGGCACGGACGGCCCGGCCTCCAACGACAACCTCGACCTGTGGGAGGAGGCCAGGCTGGCGCTCCTGTATGCGCGCCTGCGCGACCTCGACGCCTCTGCCCTCGGCCTGCAGGACGCACTGCGCATGGCGACCTCGGGGGCGGCGGCGGCCCTCGGGCGGGACGACATCGGGGCCCTGCTGCCCGGCCGCCGGGCGGACATGGTCCGCCTGTCGCTGGAGGACATCGTCTACGACCCGGTCCTGCAGCCCCGGGACGTGCTCGCTCATCTGATGTGGGCCGGTTCGGCCGCAGACGTGACCGATGTCTGGGTGGGCGGGCGCCGGGTCGTCGAGGACCGGGTGTGCCGCACCGTGGAAGTGGAGGTGGCCCGGGCCGGCCTGCGGGCCGCGGCCCGGCGGCTGGCCGGCTGAAGGAGAGCGATGACGGATCTCGCCGCCCGCCTGTACGAGCCGGTCCTCGGCCGTCTCCTGGCCGGGGTGCGCCGCGCCGGCCTGGCCCTCTGCCCGCCCCGTCCCGGGATGATGGTGCTCGACGTGGGCTGCGGGACGGGAGCCATGCTCGCCCGCTACGCCGCCGCCGGGTGCCGGGTGGCCGGCCTCGACGCGTCGCCCGGCATGCTGACCGAGGCGCGCCGGCGCCTGGGCCCCGATGCGCTGCTGGCAGCGGGGGAAGCCGCCGTCCTGCCCTTCGCCCCCGGCGCGGCCGACCTGGTGATGGCGACGATGGTGCTCCACACCCTCCCCGCGGATGCCCGTGTCGCGGCCCTCGCCGAGATGGCTCGGGTCGCCGGTAGCCGGGGCCGGGTGCTGATCGCCGACTACGGGCCAGGCCGGGCGCCGGGGCTCAGCGCGCGGCTCGCCCGCTGTGTGGCCGGCACCATTGAGGGCCTGGCCGGCCACAGTGGGGGAGTGCGCTCGCTGGAACTCGCCGGGGGAGCGGCCGGCTTGGCGGCGGCGGCCGGGATGACGGTGCAAGCGGAGTCGGCGGCCGCCGGGGGAGCCATTGCGGTGACCTTGCTGCGCCCGATCGCTCCGCCGGGCCGATAGCCTGGTGGGCGAGGAGGACAACGTGGACTTTGCGCCGTCGCCGGAACACGAGGCCTTTCGCAAGGTGGTGCGGGAGTTCGCCGAGGCGGAGATCGCTCCCCATGCCGCTGATTGGGACCGGGACCATCACTTTCCGGTCGAGACGGTGCGCAAGATGGGCGACCTGGGCCTCTTCGGGCTGCCCTTCCCCGTGGAGTACGGCGGGTCGGGCTCCGGCCTGCTCACCCTGAGCATCGCCATCGAGGAGATCGCCCGGGTCGATGCCTCTCTGGCCATCACCCTCGAGGCGGGGGTGGGCCTGGGGGCCAACCCCATCTACCGGTACGGCACCGAGGAGCAGAAGGCTCGCTGGCTACCCGACCTGGTGGCCGGCCGCGCCCTGGCCGGCTTCGGCCTCACCGAGCCGGATGCCGGCTCGGACGCCGGCGCCACCCGCACCCGGGCCGAGCTGTCCGGAGGGGAGTGGGTGATGAACGGCGAGAAGGCCTTCATCACCAACAGCGGGACCCCCATCACCTCCCTGGTCACGGTCGCCGCCCGCACCGGCCCGGGGGAGATCTCCACGATCATCGTGCCCTCCGGCACGGCCGGCTTCGTCGTGGACCCCCCTTACCGCAAGATGGGCTGGCACGCCAGCGACACCCGGGGCCTGCACTTCGAGGACTGCCGGGTGCCCGAGGAGAACCTGCTGGGGGAGCGGGGCCAGGGGTTCCGCCAGTTCCTCGCCATCCTCGACGACGGGCGGGTGGCCATCGCCGCCATGTCGGTGGGTATCGCCCAGGGGTGCCTGGAGCAGGCGGTGGCCTACGCCCGCGAGCGGCAGGCCTTCGGCAAGCCGATCGGGGCTAACCAGGGGGTGGCCTTCCGCTGCGCCGACATGGCGGTGGCGGTAGACGCCGCCCGTCTGCTCACCTACCGGGCGGCCTGGCTCCACGACGCCGGCCGGCCCTTCCGACAGGAGGCGGCGATCGCCAAGCTGTACGCCTCTGAGATCGCCGTCGACGCCACCCGCCACGCCACCCAGATCTTCGGCGGCTACGGGTTCGTCGACGAGACGCCGGTGAGCCGCTTCTACCGGGATGCCAAGGCGCTGGAGATCGGGGAAGGGACCAGCGAGATCCAGCGGCTCATCATCGCCCGGGGCCTGGGCCTGCCGCTATAGCGCGTCAGCGGGCTCCTTCCCGCCGCGAAGCGCGGGCGGAGGCGACGCCGCCAATGCCGGGTCAGAGGGTCTCGCCGCGGATTCGGCATCCGGCAGCGGCGCCCGCTCCGTATCTGTAGGTGAGGGTAGAGCGCCCTCCCCACCTAACCCATAGGAGAACTTCGATGCGTACCTCAGTCAAGCTGGCCTCCTTGCTGGCCGCCCTCGGCCTGTTCGTCGCGGCCTGCGGCGGCGACGCCGAGGAGACCACCACCACGACGGCCCCGGCCGCCCTCAAGGACATCGTGGACACCGCCGTCGAGGCCGGTTCCTTCACCACGCTGGTCACCGCCGTAGAGGCCGCCGGTCTGGTCGACACCCTCAAGGGCGAAGGGCCCTTCACGGTGTTCGCTCCCACCGACGCCGCCTTTGCCGCCTTGCCCGAGGGGGCCCTCGACGACCTGCTCGCTGACATCCCGGCTCTGACCGACGTGCTCCTGTACCACGTGGTTTCGGGCAAGGTGATGGCCGCCGACGTGGTCAACCTCAGCTCGGCCACCACCGTCCAGGGCTCCGATCTGACCATCACCGTCGAGGACGGCGCAGTGATGATCAACGATGCCCTGGTCGTCACTGCCGACATCGAGACCTCGAACGGGGTCATCCACGTCATCGACGCGGTGCTGCTTCCCTAGCGCGCACCCGATCGCTGCTATCTCCACCGGGGCCCGCAGGGGCCCCGGTGGCCTGCTGGGCAACCGGGCGTACAGTGGGTGGGTGCCCCGGGTCGCCACCATCGACTTCCACGTCACCTCCGAGTGCAGCCAGGAGTGCCCGTACTGCTGGGGGCCGCAGGAAGTGCCGGCGGTGGACACCGCCACCGCCCTGGCCATCGTGGATCGCATCGCCGCCACCGGCGCCCGGCGCATCGTCTTCACCGGCGGGGACCCCGTGAAGCGGGGGGATCTGGGCGACCTGGTGCGGCGGGCCCGTCGGGCCGGGTTGGAGGTGGCTCTCTCCACCACCGGTGACCTGCTGACCGCCGCCTTCCTCACCGAGCACGCCGCGGAGATCGACCTGGTCTCCCTCCCTCTCGATGGGGCCTCCGAGGAGGTGTCGCGCCGGACCAAGAAGGAAGGCCACTTCGCCGCGGTGCTGGCTGCCCTCGACCTGCTGGCCGCTCATCCCGGTATCGACGTCAAGGTGGCCACGCCGGTGACCCGCCACAACCTGGCCGATGTCCCCAACATCGTGCGGCTCCTCGACCAGAGGGCGGCAACCTTGCCCAACCGCCTCTTCCACAATGTCTTTCAGGCCTTCCCCCGCTCGATGGACGCGGGCGTGGCCTGGGAGGAACTGCTGGTCTCCGCCGCCGAGTTCGCCGCGTTGGAGGAGGAGGTGGCCGCCACGCCGCACCTCCTCCGCATCAACTGGCTCAGCCACGAGACGCTCGACCGGCTCTACGTGATGGTCTTCCCCGATGGGATCCTCGTCATCCCGGTGGGAAGCTCCTTCCGCAGCTACGGGCCATTCCTGGAGATAGCCGACCTGGACGCGGTGCTCGCCCGCGCCGACTTCGATGCCGCCAAGCACCTGCGCCACTCCCGGGGTTGGGGCAAGGGGGCCGGGGCCCCGGCTACTTGATGCGGTAGCCGCCCAATTCGTTGGCCAGCACCCAGGCGGCCATCGCTCCCGTTTCGATGTGCTCGGACAGCGTCGTCTCGGGGGTCGCCCCGGCCGAGCCGGGCTGGGCGGCGCCGGGCCGGGCGGAGTGCATCGCCCGGAGCCGATCCTGCCAGCGGGCGTAGTTGGCGGGGCGCAGGTCGACCCAACCCTTGGCTGCCCAGCGGTCCCGGTCGCCGGGGCCTACGGCGACCTCGGCCTCACCGGCCACTTCGGGGATCCGTAGGAAGGGGCCGCGCCACAGCGTCGTCCCATCGGGACCGAGCACGGGCAGGCCCAGCGAGGTGATCGTGTCGCGGAGGCCGGGCAGCCGGTCTAGCACCGCCGCCGCGGCGGCGCTCGCCTCCTCGGGGGTCACGGCCAGCACCGCCGGCAGGGTCCCGAAGGCCAGGGCGAGCAGCTCGGCCTCCCAGAGCAGCTTGGAGAGCTCCGGTGGCCCCAGCTGTCCCAGGGCGACGCTGTGAGTCCCGGTCTCTTCCTCGAGCCCGCGCAGCTCCTCGAGCACCCGGGAGCGCAAGACCCCGGCCCGGTAGGAGGGCCCGAGCACGGCGCCGTCGAGGGCGGCGACGACGTCCCGGCCGGTGGTGCGCCCGGTGATCTCGTGGACGCAGAGGAGGGCGATCTCCTCGGGGGTGACGAACTCCATCTGCCCCAGGGCGGTGATCGCCTCGAACTCGCCCTTGGTGAACACGCCGTTCTCGCCGGTGTCTACCACCGGCAGGCGTAGGTCGTCCCGCCGCTCGAACGTGGAGGGGTTCACTCGCAAGCGGAGGGTGCCGCCCAACGGCTCCGGCCGGGAGGCATAGAGAGAGACGGGATGGCCGTGCTCGCTAATGGCCCGGGAACCTACGTCGGCGTAGCCGATGAGGGCCCCCGGCTTGATCTCCTTGACGATGGGCCGTTCGGGCGAACGGGCCATCAGGTAGAGGAGGCCGGTGTGGGCGAAACCCACCGCCGTCTTGGTGAGCAGCTTGGCAGAGGGGCGGTCTTCGCTGTGGGTGTAGGGGATGTTCAGCCCCATGCCGCCGGTGCCGGTGGTGCCCACTTTCAGGTAGAGGCGGGTCCCCGCCTCGCGCAGCGCCCGATCGAGGATGAGCACGTGGCGCACCAACTGCGGCAGGGAGAGGGAGAGAACGAGGGTCTCCACGTCGCGGGCGAGCACGGCGGGGAGCACCTCGGTCCCGGCGAGGAGGGTGAGCACGTCGCGCTCCGCGAGGCCTGCCGCGCTGTAGACGTCCTGGTAGGAGATGGCGGTGGCGGTGTTGATCGCGTCCACCACCACGTCGGGGCGGTGGCGGGCGAGGAGGCGGGCAAGGTGGGAGCGCTCGTAGGCGGCGTCCAGAGGGCCGAGCAGATCGTCGAAGATGGCCCGGCGGCAATCCTCGTCCTCCATGAGGCGGCGCCGCTCCCGCCGGGCGAACTCCGCGCGCACGAACAGGTCGCCCCACTCGCCGATCACCTCCACCTCGGGGGGGACGAGCCGGCGGAGGTGATCGACCGCCCGCTCGACTTCGTCGTTGGGGAGCGAGGCGAGCACCACCCGCTCCGGCTGGAGGCGGGTGGCCACCTCGCGGGCGACCTCGAAGCCGACCATGCCGGCACCGCCGAGCACGAGGAAGGTCCGGTCCTGCACGCTGCCTCCTGACACAGCCTGTGGCCCCCGGTCTAGCCGACCGCAGGGCCGCGCGCCAGAGCAGTCGGTCCCGGTCGGGACGGACGGCCGGTGGGCAAGCGGCCCCGGCAGGCCGGAGGGCCCCGTCCTCAGGGGCTTCGGCATCCGGTAACTCGGCGACGGCCGGGGTACGGTGGGGGCTGCATGGAGTCAGAGCGCGGGATCATGCTCCTCGGCGACGAGGCGGTCGCCCTCGGGGCGCTGCATGCGGGGGCCAGCGCCGCCTACGCCTACCCCGGCACCCCAGCCACCGAGATCCTCGAGTACCTGATCCCCAGGGCCGAGGCGGCGGGTATTACTGCCCACTGGTGCGCCAACGAGAAGACAGCCTACGAGCAGGCGCTCGGGGTGTCGATGATGGGCCGCCGCGTCCTGGTGGCCATGAAGCACGTCGGCCTGAATGTGGCCATGGACCCCTTCGTCAACTCGGCGCTGGTGGGCCTGGGCGGCGGCCTGGTGGTGGCGGTAGCCGACGACCCGGGCATGCACTCGTCGCAGAACGAGCAGGACAGCCGCATCCTGGCCGACTTCGCCCGTGTTCCGTGCCTCGAGCCGGCCGACCAGCAGCAGGCCTACGACATGACCCGGGAGGCGTTCGACCTCTCCGAGCGATTCGGGCTGCCGGTGATGGTCCGCCTGGTCACCCGCCTCTGCCACAGCCGGGCGGTGGTGGCGCCTGTCCCGCCCCGGCCGCAGAACCCGCTGGCCAAGACGGACGCGCCGCAGGATTGGACACTGCTGCCGGGCAATGCCCGGCGCCTGTGGCGCCGCCTGCTCGACCGGCTCCCCGCGGTGCGGGAGTGGGCCGATTCGGTTCCCCACAACGCGCTCTCGGCGGGTGACGGCGAGGCTCCCTTCGCCGTCATCACCTCGGGCATTGCCCGCCACTACTTCGCCGCCGAGGCCGCCGAACTGGGGTTCCGCCCGCCCCACCTGCACATCGGCGCCTACCCCCCGCCGGAAAGGCTCATCGGCCGCCTGGCGGCCGAGGGCCGGCGCCTGCTGGTGATCGAGGAGGGCTATCCCTTCCTGGAACGGCAGGTGCGCGGGGTGCTGCCCCACGCCTGGGAGGTGAGCGGACGGGAATCGGGGGCGCTCCCCCTCGACGGAGAACTCACCCCCGACCTGGTGCGGGCCGCGCTCGGGCTGCCGGCCCGGTCCCACCTGGGGCCCGCCCCCCTGCCTTTGCCGGGCAGGCCCCCGCAGTTGTGCCGGGGGTGCCCCCACGCCGACTCCTACCAGGCGGTTCGAGAGGCCCTGGCCGGCTTCCCCGAATCCGTGGTCACCTCGGACATCGGCTGCTACACGCTGGGGGCCCTGCCGCCGTACTCGGCCATCGAGTCCTGCGTGTGTATGGGGGCCTCGGTGGGCATGGCGAAGGGGGCTGCCGACGCCGGGTTCCGCCCTGCCCTCGCCGTTATCGGCGATAGCACCTTCCTGCATTCGGGGGTGACCCCGCTCATGGACGCCGTCGCCGCTGCCACGCCGATGACCCTTCTCATCCTCGACAATGGGACGGTGGCGATGACCGGCCTGCAGCCCACCGTGCTCCCCGGCTCTCGTCTGGAACCGCTGCTCCTGGGGATTGGGGTGGAAAGGGAGCACCTCCATGTGGTCGAGGTGGTGCCCCGGCGTTCCGCCGAGCTGGCGGCGCTCCTCCGGGCGGAGCTGGAGTACCCGGGAGTGTCGGTGATAGTGGCCGTCCGGGAGTGCGTCGAGCTGGCCAAGGCCGGGCGCCGGGAGCCGAAGGGCACATGAAGCACGACGTGGTGCTCGCCGGGGTGGGAGGCCAGGGGGTGCTCTCGGTGGCCGCCATCCTCGCCGAGGCAGCCCGGCGCGAGGGCCTGGTGGTGCGCCAGGGGGAGGTGCACGGCATGTCCCAGCGGGGCGGGGCGGTGCAGGCGACCCTGCGCCTCGCCGATGCCCCCATCGAGGGTGACCTCATCGCTCGTGGCGCCGCCGATCTGGTCCTGGGGGTGGAGCCGGTCGAAGCCCTGCGCTATCTGGAGTACCTGGCTCCGGGCGGGCGGCTGGTGACGGCCGCCGACCCCTACGAGAACGTGCCCGACTACCCGCCAATTGAGGAGGTGCTGGCCGCGGTGCGGGCCGTGCCCGGCTCGGTCTTGGTGGAGGCCGGGGCCCTGGCCCGGGAGGCCGGGTCGGGGCGGGTGGCCAACGTGGTCATGGTTGGCGCCGCCTCGGCTTTTCTTCCCCTTCCGCCGGAGGTGATCGAGGCCTGCCTGCGCGACGGGTTCGCCGCCAAAGGGGAGCGGGTGGTCGAGGCCAACCTGCGGGCCTTCGCCCTGGGGCGGGCGGCGGCAGATGAGAGGGAGGCCCGGTGAGCACTCCGGCCTCGGTGGTGGCCGCCGCTCTCGGCGCGGATCGCCGGGTGCTGACGGAGGCGGAGGCCTATGTAGTGGCCGCCGCCCTGGGCATCCGGGTGCCGGAGCATCGGGTGATGCCCCCCGGCGGGCCGGTGCCATCGCTCGACGGCCTGTCGGGTGAGCAGGTGGTGGTGAAGGTCCTGGCCCCGACGGTGGCGCACAAGACCGACCGGGGCGGGGTGCGGGTCGTGCCCCGGGACGCCCGGGCGGTGGAGTCGGCCATCGCCGGGATGGCCCCGGCCTTCGTCGGGGAACAGGTGCTCGGCTGGCTGGTGGTCGAGTTCGTGGTCCACGACACCGGTCCGGGCCGCGAGGTGCTGCTCGGGGTGCGGCGCACCGCCGAGTTCGGCCCGGTGGTGGTGCTGGGCATCGGGGGGACCCACGCCGAGATGCTCGCCCCGGCCCTGCCACCGGCGGTGCTGCGCGTGGACGGCGGGGAGGCGGGTAGGGCCCGCGCCCTGGGCCGCTCCCCGGCGGTCGCGCTGTTGACCGATGGCGCCCGGGGTGGGGCCCCGGCCGTCGGTGTCGGCGGTCTTGGCGCGTTCCTCACCCGGCTGCTGGCGGAGGTACCCGGGCTGCCCTCCGAGGTAGTGGAGTTCGAGGCCAACCCGGTGGTGTTCACCCGCGCGGGGCCGATGGCCCTCGATGCTCTCGCCCGCCTGGGGGGAGTCCCCGAGGAGGCCCCTGCCCGCCCGGTGGGACAAATCGACCGACTGCTCCATCCCCGGTCGATGGCCATCGTCGGGGTGTCGGATCGCATGAACCCGGGGCGGGTGATCCTCGAGAACGTCCTGGCCGCCGGGTTCCCGGCCGACTCGGTCACGGTGGTGAAGCCGGGGGCGACTGAGATCGCCGGCTGCCGCTGCGTCCCCGACCTCGGTGCGCTGAGGGGCAAGGTCGACTTGCTGGTGCTCAGCATCGGTGCCGCCGCTGCCCCGGCGGCTCTCGGGGAGGTGGTGGGGCGGGCAGCAGCCGCGGGGGTGATCCTCATCCCCGGCGGCCTCGGAGAGCGAGAGGGCAGCGAGGCGCTCGCCGAGCAGGCCCGGGCGGCGGTGGCGGAGGGGCGCCGGCGTGGTGATGGGCCGGTGGTCAACGGAGGCAACTCGATGGGGATCCGCTCCGTCCCCGGCCGCTACGACGCGACCTTCATCCCCGGCTACAAGTCGAGCGCGGCACGGGAGGCCCCGGCTGTGCCGCTGGCGGTGATCTCCCAGAGCGGTGCCTTCGCCATCGCCCGCCTCGACCGGTTCCCCCAACTGCGGCCCCGCTACCTGGTGACGCTGGGCAACCAGCTCGATCTCACCGCCGGGGACTACCTCGCCTTCTGGCAGGACGACCCGGCGGTGGAGGTGTTCGCCTGCTACCTGGAGGGCTTCCGCCCCGGGGACGGCGGCCGCTTCCTGGACGCGGCCGCCCACATCCGTCGACGCGGCGGCACGGTGATCCTCTACCTCGGCGGGCGCACCCCCGCCGGGGCCGCCGCCGCGTCCTCCCACACCGCCTCGCTGGCTCCCGACCATCGGGTGGCCCGGGCGCTGGCCGCCGATGCCGGCATCCTGGTCGCCGAGTCGCTCGAGGACTTCGAGGATCTGCTCCGTCTGGCGGTGCTGCTCCGCCGCCGGGAGATCGCCGGCCTGCACCTCGGAGCGGTCTCCAACGCCGGGTTCGAATGCGTCGCCCTGGCCGACGACCGCGGTCCCTTCCTGTTCCCGTCGCTGGGGGCCGGGACCGTGGCGCGGGTCGAGGCGGTGCTCGCCGGGCTTCGCCTGCACGGGCTGGTCGGGGTGCAGAACCCCCTCGACCTGACCCCGATGGCCGACGCGGCCGGGTTCGGCGCGGCGGTGGGGGCGGTGCTCGGCGATCCGGCGGTCGAGGTGGGGGTAGTCGGATGTGTCCCCCTCACCCCGGCGCTGGCCACCCTGGAGGCCGGGCAGGGGCACTCCGAGGACATGGCGGCCTCCGGCTCGCTCGCGCGACGCCTGACCGACCTGTGGCAGGCGACTGCCAAGGCGTGGGTGCTGGTGGTGGACGGCGGGAGCCTGTACGACGCCCTGGCCCGGCGCCTTGAGCGGGAAGGGGTGCCGGTGTTCCGGGCGGCCGATCGGGCGCTACGGGCCCTGGGCCGCTACGCCGCCTTCCGGCTCGGGCAGTAGCGGCGGGGGGTCAGTCCGGGCCGGCGCCCGCCCCCAGCACGTCGGCGAGGAAGCGCGCCGTCTCGTCGATGAGGCGGGCCCCGAAGGTGAGCGCCGGGTCGTTGTGGTCGGCGCCCTCGAGAGTGATCAGCCGCTTCGGCCCGGGCGCCGCCTCGAAGAGGCGGACGCTCTGCGCGTAGGGGACGACGGTGTCGGCGGTGCCGGCCAGGACCAGCACGGGCACATCGATTGAGGCGATCCGCCCGATGGAGTCCCAGCGGTCGTCGATCATCCCCTTGGGGATCAGGGGGAGGTGGGCCCGGGCCACGTCGAGCAGCGAGGTGAAAGGGGAGCGCAGCACCAGCGCCGCCGGCTCGCGGCGCTCGGCGAGGCCGATGAGGACGGCCGCCCCGAGCGACTCGCCGAAGTAGACCAGGCGGGAGGTCCCGGGGCGGGCGGCCAGGTGCTCGGCGGCGGCCTGGGCATCGGCGATGAGGCCGTTCTCTTCCGGCGCGCCGGGGTTGCCGCCGTAGCCGCGGTAGTCCATGGAGAGCACTCCCACGCCGCGCCGCTGCAGCCCGGCGGAGAGCGGGAGGCGGTCGGCTCGGTTGCCGGCGTTGCCGTTGCAGAGCACGGCGGCGGTGCCCCCGCTCGCCGGCAGGTACCAGGCGGCCAACTCGAGGCCGTCGGCGGTGGGCAGGGTCACGCCCTCTCCCTCGACGCCGGGTGGATCCCGGGGGGGCACCCGGCCGTCGGGGAAGTAGATGAAACGCCTCGCCCAGCTGCTCACGGCGCGTCGAGTCTAAGAGCACCCTTGGCTCCCTCGCTGGGTGGGGCAGGCCAGCAGCCCCAGTCCCAATCGCCTAGCCTTGCGCTCATGAGCGACGGAGGGAGGAGAGCCTTCCCGGCTGCCGCCCTGCTGGCGGCCCTCTCCCTGTTCGCCGCCGCCTGCGATGGGGGCGCGGCCACCACCACCGCGGTGACCTCGACGAGCCTCGTCGCCACCACCACGACCACCCTGGGGCGCATCGAGCTGCAGGCCAACGACACTCCCTTCGTGCAAGAGGGAGATACCGGCGCCTACGTCGAGGCCCTGCAGTTCTACCTGATCTGCACCGGGCACGAACGGCTCAGTGCCGATGGCCCGGTCATCAGCGTGGACGGCCGCTACGGGCCCATCACCGCCGACGCGGTGGCCTACTACCAGGCGGAGCTGCGCCGCATCCCTTCCGGCGACCCGGACGAGGAGACCTTCGCTCAACTGGCCCGCGACTGCCGCGAGGAGCGCTCGGTGGCCTTCCCCGAGGGGCAGGGGGTGGTGGCGGCGGCCGGGAACGTGGGCCCGGGCGACGACGAGATCTTCGCCCTGGAGGGGGTGCAGGGAAGAGTCATCACCATCGTCGTGTCGGAGGGCGAGATACAGGCCGTGCTGGAGACGACCGACGGCACCCGGGTACAGCAGGTCTCGCTCGGGGGGGGATGGTCGGGCAAGCTGCCCACCGACAGCGACTACCGGTTGCGGGTGACCGGGTCGCTGGCTGTCTCCTACGCGCTGGACATCCAGGTGGCCCGGCCGCGCTTCGTGAACATCGACTTCGGTCGCATGGCCCTGGCGGCCGATGGTTTCGGCATCCTTGCCATCGGTGACGACGCCGAGCGGGTGATCGAGCGGCTCCAGTCGATCCTCGGTGATCCCACCGAGGACTCCGGGTGGGCCACCGGTGATGCAGGCAGCCGAACCTGCCTGGGCAGTAACCGGCACCTGGCTTGGATCATCCAGCCCGCCGACGAAGGCGACCAGCACCCGGCGGTGCTGTACGTGCACTTCAGCGACAACGACACCGGGGCGCAGACCTTTGCCGAGTACGCCTACGTCTCCCTCGACTCACAGGCGGTCGACGCCGGTGTCATGGATCTGTCGACGGCGGGCGGGGTGACCATCGGGCGCACGATTGCCGAGTTCGTCGCGGCTTATGGGCAGCCCAACTTCCTCGACGGCACCTCCGGAATGGCTAACGCCGGGGGCATGGTGATGGGTATCGCCCCTGCCGGCGGGGAGGACCTGGTCTGGTTCGTCGGGTCGGGCGAGGACGGCTGCGAAGGCTACGAGTAGCGGCAGCCGGCCGGTCAGCCCCAGATCGCCGAAGTGAAGGCGGCGAACAGCACTGCCGCCGCCAGCCCCAACCAGTAGCGGCGGGCGCGCACCGCTGTCGCGCCGGCGACTCCCGCCGCCGCCAGGAGCAGGGCAAACTTCCCCATGGCCGCGACCGAGGCGAGGGCCACCGGGAAGGCGGGGTAGGTGGCGGCCGCCGCCTCGGCGGCGGTGTGGACATCGGCCAGCAGCCACAGGTGCAGCAGGTTCTCTCCCCAGTCGAGGGCGGCGGCCGCCCAGGGGAGGGCGAAGACCCAGAGCCGCCAGACCCCGGCGCCGGGCCCGCCGGCAGAGAGGGCCACCAGGCTGCTCAGCCCGGCGGCATAGACGAGGGGGAAGGCGAAGTCCAGCATCATGAGATTGACCTTGAAGGCCTCGACCCCGGCGCCCCAGCCGGCCAGCACCTCCGCGAAGCGAGAAGGGGTGAAGGCCTTCTGCAGTTCGATCCCGGTGGTGCCGCCGGCGACCACCGACCGCCCGGCCACGGCGAAGAGCACCAGAAAGGCTGCCGTCGCCACCAGCGCCGGGACCAGCACCCAGAGGGTGGCCAGGCGCCGGTAGCGCTCGGCGAGGGCGACGGCGAAGCGGGTGCAGCGAGTACGGGCCACTGGCCCGTGACCTTATCCCGCGCCGCCGGGGTGGGCAACCATCACCTAGTAACCTCCCCCTGGCAGAATCGGCGGCGAAGCGACTGGCCGGCGTGACCCGACGGGACGGCTCCGGGAGGGCAATGGCGATGGCCGAGGGCGGCGAACCCATCCGGCTCCGAGACCGCCGCTTGTTGCTGGCGTTGGCGGTGGGCTTGCCCCTCGCCGAAGTGACGGCGCTCCGCCTGCTCGATATCCCCTCCGGGTTCGCCCTCGCCGCCCAGGTCACTGCTCCCGGCCCGTTCGGGGTCTTCCACGACCTGCGCTGGCTCTTCGTGTTCCACAACTCGGTGGCCGGCTTCGCCATGGGCCTGCTGCTGCTGGTCGGCTTGCGCTCGCTGCTGATGGCACTGCTGGTGCGCAGTGCGTGGCCGGGCCGGCCGCCTCGGTTCCGCCGACTGGTCGCCTACGCGGCGGTGAGCACGATCGTCGCTGCCGTCTTCCTCTCCCCGTGGGTGACCCTCCTGTTCGGGGCGGCGGTCATCCCGCTGTCGTGGATCTACTTCGGCGCTCTGCCTCCGGCCCTCGCCACCATCCTGATCCTCCACCACGTTGCGGTCGACGGCGGCTGGTGGCGCCGGCTGCCCCCGGCCCGCTCGGCGGCCTGGATGGGCCTGTCGTTCCTTGCCCTCAGCCTGAGCGCCCTGGCGGTGGCCGGCCGGTCGCTCCCGGTGGTCGCCGCCGCCGTGGCCGTCACCGGCCTGTTCAACGCCTGGGCCTGGCACCATTGCGTCGGGGTCATAGTCACCGGGCTGCCCGCCCGGTCCCGCCGCCTGGCTCCGGTCACGGTCCTGGTGGCGGCCTCGGTGTTCGGGGTGGTGGCCGTCGGCTCGCAGATCGGCTTCGCGACGCGGGGCACTACGGACCGGGGCACCTGGGTCGCGGGCGACGCCCGGCAGGGGGTGCGGTCGGTGCTGCTGGTCGGCGGTTTCGCCAGCGGCTGCTGCGACGAGGGACCCGTGCTGCAGGCCGGATCGGACTCCATCTATGTCGAGCAGTTCTCCTACCTGGGGCTCACCGACGAGGGGGACCCGCTGCCCCACACGGGGCTGGTGACCGACGCCGACGTCTCCCGGATGGCGAGGCTGATGGCCGCCCAGGTGGAGAACCTCGCCGAACGGAGCGGGAGCCCGGTGGCGCTGGTAGCCGAGAGCGAGGGGACGCTGGTGGCCTCCACCTTCCTGGAGGAGCATCCGCAGGCTCCGGTCGATCGCCTCATGCTGCTCAGCCCGATCATCGAGCCGGGCCGGGTGACCTACCCCGATCCCGGGGAAGAGGGCCGGGGAGTAGTGGCCGGCTACCAACTGCGCGCTCTGTCCGCATTGATCGACGCCATGGCCCCCTTCACCGTCTCCGCCGACGGTGCCCTGGCCGACTCAGTGCGGCGGGAGGCGGCCGATCTGCACGGAGCGGTGCTGGGTGATCACCCCCGGATCGAGGAGGTAGCGGTGCTCCCCCTCGCCGACGCGGTGACCGGGCCCGGCGATGGCGTTTTCGGCATCGAGGTGATCGTGGTCCCCGGGTTCCACGGCGGTCTCCGGGGCCGCCCCGACGTCCAGGAGATGATCCGCTCCTGGGTGCTCGGCGGTGACCTGGAGGCTTCCGGAGTGTGGCTGACGGTGAACCGGGTGATCGCCGGCACGGCCTCCGCCTGGCGGGTGCCGGGCCTGGATGCGCTGGCTCCCCCTTCGAGCTGAGGAACATGCTGCGACTGGACGGCTTGGGCAAGCGATTCGGCGACGTGGTCGCCCTCGACGGTTGCTCGTTCGAGGTCGGGCGCGGGGAGATGGTGGGGTTCCTCGGCCCCAACGGCGCGGGCAAGACCACCGCCATGCGCTCGGTGTTCGGGCTGGTGTCCCTCGACGGGGGTTCGGTCACCTGGAGTGGCGCGCCCATCGACCGCGGAGCGCGCCTCCGCTTCGGGTACATGCCGGAGGAGCGTGGGCTGTACCCCCGCATGCGGGTCCTCGAGGAGGTGACCTACTTCGGCCGCCTGCACGGCATGGCCCGGGCCGATGCGCTGTCCACCGCCCGGCGACTGCTGTCCGGCCTGGGGCTGGAGGAGCGGCTGCGCGATCGGGTGCAGGACCTTTCGCACGGCAACCAGCAGCGGGTGCAGCTGGCGGTGGCGTTGGTGCACGACCCCGACTTGATCGTGCTCGACGAGCCTTTCTCCGGCCTCGACCCGGTGGCGGCGGCGCGCCTGGCCGAGGTCCTGGCCGAGCGGGCCCATGAAGGGGCGGCGGTGCTCTTCTCCAGCCATCAGCTCGACGTGGTCGAGCATCTGTGCGAGGACGTGGTGATCGTGGACCGGGGCCGGGTGGTCCTGTCCGGGCGGGTCGAGGATCTGCGAGCCGCTTCGCCGCGCCGCTACCTGGAAGCGGTCGTGAAGGGGGCCGAGGCCGGCTGGGCCGGGGCGGTGCCCCGGGCCGCGCTGGTGAGCCATCGAGGGGATCGGGTGCGGCTGCGCCTGGATCGGCCGTTCGACCTGCCGGACCTGTTGGCCCGGGCCCGGGCGGCCGGCGAGGTCGAGGAGTTCTCGCTGACCCCTCCTGATCTGTCCGAGGTCTTCATGGAGGCGGTGGGGCAGTGAAGGCCTGGCGCACCGTGTGGCTGGTGATGGGCCGGGACCTATCGGCCCGGCGCAGGGCGGCCCTGATCGTCACGCTGATCACCCTGACCCTCGCCGTCGGCGGGATCGTCGTCGCCGCGTTGGCCACGGAGGGGAGCAGCGCGACCCTGAGCGGTGAGGAAGCCGATCGGGTCCTCGCCTCCATGGCGGTGATCATCCTCTTCCTCTCCTTGGTGACCACGGGGCAGGTGATCGCCGAGGGGGTGGCCGAGGAGAAGCGGAGCCGGGTCGTGGAAGTCGTCCTGGGCACCGTCGCCCCCCGCCAACTGCTGATTGGGAAGGCGGCGGCCATCGGGCTCATCGGGCTGTCCCAGGTGCTCCTGCTCGTCAGTTCCCTGGCTGCCGCCGGGGTGGCCCTCGACGCCTTCGCGCTGCCCCGGGCCACCGCCGGGGCCCTGGTGGCAGTGGTCGGCTGGTTCCTGGTCGGCTTCGTCTTCTACGCCACCGTCTACGGGGCGGCCGGGGCTCTGGTTGCCCCGCACGAGAACTCGGGCAACGCCACCTTGCCGGTCACTCTGCTCCTGATGGTCGGGTACTTCGCCGGGCTCAGCGCGCCAGGCGGTCACAGCCTGTTCATCCAGGTGCTCTCGCTGCTCCCGCCCACCGCGCCGCTGACCATGCCGCTGCGCATTGCCTTTGGCGACGCTGCGCGGTGGGAGATCATCTTGTCGGTGGTGCTGACGCTGGCAGCCGCCTACGGGATGATCCGCCTGGGGGCCCGGCTCTATGCCGGGGCCCTGATGCGAGGGGGCAGGGTGCGCTGGCGCGATGCCTGGCGGAATGCCGCTCACCTGGGCTGAGGCCCGTGGGATGAGGCCCTTCGGCCCTGCCCCGGGGCTGCCCTCTCCGCTTGCATGGCTGTGGACCAGATGATCGAACTGCGCATCCACGGTCGGGGCGGCCAGGGCGCCGTGGTGGCTTCCAAGGTGTTGGCCGAGGCGGCCTTCTTGCGCGGCCACTACGTGCAGTCCTATCCCGACTACGGGGTCGAGCGGCGCGGTGCCCCGGTGGCGGCCTTTGCCCGCATCGCCGAGCCGGGGGACGACTTCTTCGTGCGCCAGGACATCCGCGAGCCCGATCATCTGCTGGTGTTGGACGCCAGCCTGCTCGGCTCGGCCCCGGTGCTGGCCGGCCTGAAGCCGGGTGGCTGGGTAGTGGTCAATACCCGCCAGGGGCCCGGGGACCTCGGCGTTCCCGAGGGCTACCGGGTGGCCACGGTGGACGCCGCGGAGATCGCGGTGCGCCACGGCCTGGGCAGCCGAGCGCAGCCGGTGGTGAACACGGCCATCCTGGGTGCGTTCGTGCGGGCGACGGGGGTGGTGCCGCTGGATGCCCTGCTGGAGGCGATCGACCTCGAGGTGCCGGTGAAGACCGAGGAGAACCGGGCGGCGGCCACCGAGGCGTTTGCGCAGGCCGTTCTGGGAGAATGACGGCATGGGTGAGCTGACCCACGTCGACGACTACCCGGAGGTGCCCGTGTCGCTGGTGGCGAGCCGGGAAGTCCTGCGCACGGGGGAGTGGCGCAACATGCGGCCGGTGCTCGCCCGGCGCCTGGCCCCCTGCTCTGATGCCTGCCCGGCGGCGGTCCCCGTGCCCGGCTACCTGCACCTGCTCGGCGAAGGGAAGCTGCGGGAGGCCTATGAGGTGTTCACCCTGCGTAACCCGTTCCCGGCCGTCACCGGGCGGGTCTGCCCCCACTTCTGCGAGACGGCGTGCAACCGCCGGCCCTACGACGGGCCCCTGTCCATTCGATCGCTGGAGCGCTACCTGGGCGACTCCGCCGCCGGCCTGGCCCTGCCCGGCCCGGAGCAGGAGACCGGCCGGCGCGTGGCCGTGGTCGGCTCCGGCCCGGCCGGCCTATCGGCCGCCTACTACCTGCGCCGCTCCGGGCACCGCGTGACCGTGTACGAGCAGCGGGAGCGCCCGGGCGGCCTGCTCCGTTACGGGATCCCCGAGTACCGACTGCCCGAGGCGGTGGTCGACGGGGAGATTGCCCGGCTCGAGGCCCTGGGCATCGAGTTCCGCACCGGGGTGGCCCTGGGAGGACAGGTGAGCCTCACCGGGCTGGAGGAGGACTACGACGCGGTGGTGGTGGCCACCGGTGCCTGGGAGGGCCAGGAGATGGGGGTGACCGGGGAGAGCCTGTTCGAGGCGGGCCTGGAGTACCTGGAGCAGGTGGCGCGGGGCCGCCTCGCTCTGCCCGGCCGCCGGTGCGTGGTGGTCGGCGGCGGCAACACCGCCATGGACGTAGCCCGGGTGCTGCGCCGCCTGGGCGGCGAGGTGACGGTCCTGTACCGGCGGACCGCCGCCGAGATGCCCGCCATCCCCGAGGAGTCGGCAGCCGCCGCCGCCGACGGGGTGCACTTCGAGTTCCTCACCCTGCCGCGGGCGGCGGTCAAGGAGGGCATTGCCTTGCGCCTGACCGTGGAGCGCATGCGCCTGGGGGCTCCCGACGCCTCCGGCCGGGCTCGCCCGGAGCCCACGGGGGAGATGTTCGAGATGGTGGTCGATGCGGCCTTCAAGGCGATCGGGGAGCGGGCCGACCTTGCCCCCTTCCCCACCTCGGTGCGCCGGGGCCCGGGCGGGTGGCTGGAGGTCGGCCCCGACGGCGCCACCAGCGACGAGGCGGTATTCGTCGCCGGCGACCTGGCTACCGGACCGGCGACCGTGGTCGAGGCCATCGCCCGGGGCCGGCGGGTGGCCGAAGCGGTCAACGCCCGGCTGGGCGGGGGCTACCGGCTGCCCGACTGGGTGCTCGAGGAGCGGCCCGAGGTGGTGGCCGGCGGCGAGGTGAACCGCGCCTACTTCCGCCGGCAGTCCCGGGTGGAAGACGCCGCCGTCCGGGCGGGTGCCCGTTCCCACAGTCCGCTGGCGGAGGAGACCATCACGATCGACGCCGCCGACGCCCTGGCCGAGATCGAACGCTGCTATTCCTGCGGGTACTGCAACCACTGCGGCACGTGCTTCGTCTTCTGCCCGGACGTGGCCATCGGCTGGGAGGGCGGCCCGCACTTCGACTACGAGTTCTGCAAGGGGTGTGGTGTGTGCGTGACGGAGTGCCCGGGGCACGTGCTCCTCTTCGTGAGGGAGCAGGGCGATGAGTGAGCGCCACCTGCTCACCGGCAACCAAGCCGCCGCCTACGGGGCGTTGCTCTCCCGGGTGCAGGTGATCTCGGCATACCCCATCACTCCGCAGACCACCATCGTCGAGGAGCTCTCCGAGATGGTGGCCACCGGCCGTCTCCAGGCCAAGTTCATCACCGTCGAGTCGGAGCACTCGGCGATGGCGGCCTGCGTCGGGGCGTCCGCCGCCGGGGCCCGCGCTTACACCGCTACCTCGGGCCAGGGCCTGGCGTTGATGCACGAGATGCTGCACTGGGCGGTCGGGGCCCGCCTTCCGATCGTGCTGAGCAACGTCACCCGGGCGATGGCCCCCGGGTGGTCGATCTGGAGCGAGCACACCGACTTCCTCTCCCAGCGGGACGTGGGCTGGATGATGCTGTTTGCCGAGAGCGTGCAGGAGGCTCAGGACTTCGTCATCTGGCTCTACCGGGTGGCCGAGCAGGTGTACCTGCCGGGCATGGTGGCCATGGACGCCTTCATCCTCTCTCACACCTCGGAGCCGCTGATCATCCACGACCAGGACCGGGTCGACGCGTACCTGCCCCCGTTCGAGCCGCTCTACGACCTGGACCCGGCCCAGCCCCGCGCCTATGGCGGGCTGGTCGCTCGGGACCACTACTACGAGATCCGCTACAAGATGTACGAGAACATGGAGCGGGCCGGGCCCCTGCTGGCCGAGGCCGGGGCGCTCTTCGGCGAGGTGCTCGGCTTCCCGTACGCGGCGGTGGAGCCGTACATGCTCGACGACGCCGACTACGTGCTGGTCTCGGCCGGGGCGATGAGCTCCAACGTGCGCTACGCGGTGCGGCTGCTCCGCGAGCGGGGGATCAAGGTGGGGATGCTGCGCCTGGTGGTGTTCCGCCCGTTCCCCTTCGAGGAGGTGCGCCGGCACCTGGGAGGCCGGGCCAAGGTCGCCGTGCTCGACCGAAACATGAGCCCGGGCCACTCCGGCATCTTCGCCCAGGAGGTGCGCTCCGCCCTGTCGCTCGGGGCGCCGGCTACCGACGTGTACGGCTACGTGCTGGGCATCGGGGGCCGGGACGTGCGGGTGGAGACGGTCGTCGAGGTCGTCGAGGACCTGGCGGCCCGGGAGCAGCCGGAGCGCTGCCTGTACGTCGGGGTCAAGGGCCTGCCCATAGGGCCGGTCCGCCCGGAGGCCGCCGTCCATCCCCTGCTGCCGCTGGGTTCGGAGGCCGGACCGTGAAGTGGGCCATCCCCACGGAGGAGGAAATGCATCCCGGCAACCTCGGCTGCCAGGGGTGCGGGGGAGCGCTGGCCATGCGCCTGGCGCTCAAGGCGCTGGGGCCGGACACGGTGGTGGTCGTCCCGGCCTGCTGCTGGTCGGTGATCGACGGGCTCTTCCCGGTGCACGCCCTGAAGGTGCCGGTCTTCCACACTGCCTTCGAGACGGCGGCGGTGGCCGCCTCGGGCATCAAGGCGGCCAAGGACGTACAGGGCAAGGCGACCACGGTCGTCGCCTGGGCGGGGGACGGCGGGACCTTCGACATCGGCCTCCAGGCCCTGTCGGGAGCAGCCGAGCGCAACGAGGACATCATCTACGCCTGCTACGACAACGAGGCGTACATGAACACCGGCATCCAGCGGTCGTCGGCAACGCCGCTGGGGACCTGGACCACCACCACCCCCGACGAGCGCCCGGAGGCCCGCCCCAAGAAGAACATCATGGAGATCATGGCGGCCCACCGCATCCCCTACGCCGCCACCTGCACCCCGGCCTACCCCGAGGACTTGGTCGCCAAGTTCCGCAAGGCCAAGGCGATGCGGGGGACCCGGTTTCTGCACATCCTCTCGGTCTGCCCGCCGGGCTGGAAGATGCCCTCCGACCGGGCCATCGAGGTCATGCGCCTGGCGGTGCTCAGCCGGGTGTTCCCCCTGTACGAGATCGAGGGCGGCCTTTCTTACACGGTGAACCTGTGGCCCGGCGAGGAGGTCCCCGCCGAGGACTACTTCCGCATGCAGGGTCGGTTCCGCCCCCTGTTCGAGGACCCCGTGCTCCTCGAGCGCAGCAAGGGCTACATCGACGAGCAATGGGCGACGCTGGTGCGCCGCCACGAGCGCACCCACCCCGCCGGCCGGGCTGCGTCGGTCCCGGGCTAGTCGTTCTTCTTCTGCGGGATGGGGAAGACGAAGCCGTGGCTCAGCGAGCTGACCTGCCCGTTGTCCCAGCGAATCTCGACGGTGTGGCCGTGCACACTGAGAACCGTGCCCGTGCGGGTTACCTGACCCACCTTCTTGGTGAGCTCTCTGACCCGCATCCCCTTGTGGAGGTCCATGCTCTCCTCCTGCAGAGTGCTCTGCTCCGAGGCTACCGGCTCCACACCCGTCGTGCCAGGGGTGGGAGGGGTACACCCCGGGCGCGCGGCCCCTTCGGCCGCCAGCCTTGGTTGATTGTCATCTGGGTGGCGCGCGCAGAGCGCGAAATCCTTCACTCGGCGCGCGCAACCTGCTTTGCTACAGGGCAACGCAGTGAGCCACGCCGCTACCTCTCTGATCGACTGGGGCGCCCCCCGAGCGCCGGAGTGGGCCGGGCCGCGGGAGCGCCTGGTGGCATTGGTCCCGGCCGAGGTGGCCTGGGCGCTGCGGGAGCGGGCCCGGGAGGAGGGGTTGGCCCTCTCCGTCCTCGTCGGCCGCTTGTTGGCCGCCGCCCTGGGCATTCCGTACGAGGAGCACATCGGCTCCAGGGAGCCCTGGCCCGCCGCGGTCGATGCTCTGATCGGCTGAACCGGCAAGCGGCCGGCACCGCTTACCATAGGTGAGCCCAGGAAGGATCGACATGGCCGTGTCCTCCACCATGCTGCCGCTGGGGACGCCCGCCCCGCGGTTCTCCCTTGCGGAGCCTCTGACCGGACGGACGGTGTCGGTCGGGGACTTCGCCGAGCAGGCCCTGCTCGTGATGTTCATCTGCAACCACTGCCCGTACGTCCAGCACATCCGCCCCGGCCTGGTGCAACTGAGCCGCGACTACGAGGGCGCCGGACTGGGCATCGTGGCCATCAGCGCCAACGACCCCGAGGACTATCCCGACGATGCTCCCGAGCAGCTCGCCCAGGAGGCGCGCGCCCACGGCTACGCGTTCCCCTACCTCTACGACGAGACCCAGGAGGTAGCCCGGGCCTACACCGCCGCCTGCACGCCCGACTTCTTCCTCTTCGATTCGGCGCGCCGCCTGGTGTATCGCGGCCGATTCGACGCCAGCCGCCCCGGCAGCGGTGTGCCCGTCACCGGCGGCGACCTGCGCCGGGCCATCGAGGCGGTGCTCTCCGGCGAGTCGGTGCCCGGCGAGCAGTACCCCAGCCTGGGTTGCTCCATCAAGTGGCGCCCGGGTAATGAGCCCTCCTACGCCTGAACCGGCAGCGTCGATGAGCGCAAGCCGTCGAGTGGCAACGCGAGCGGCTGGCACACCACCGAGACGAACCGGCGCCAGGCTCGCGGCGCAAACGGAGGAGGGAAGTGCATGGGCGGGACCGGTGAGATCCGGGATCTGATCCTGGCGGCGGCGGAGGGAGCGACGGGCGGGGTGGTCGCGTTACGGGCGGCCGGCATACCGGCTGCTCTCGGCAGCTTCTCGGTGGAGATCGACTACGACGGCGGGGCCCCGCCCGCGCCCGAGGTGGGGGCGGTGGTCAGGCTGAGCATCGTCTCGGTCGACGGTGCCGAGCCTGCCGGGTCGGCCAAGTCCCCGCCGGCCCCGCTCTCGGACTGAGTCAGGGGTCGTGTGCGTCCCGGTCGCGGTGATCGGGTCGCAGGGCTCGACCGGCCGTCAGGGCAAGGGTGGGCCTCACCGGCGCCGCCGGATCGCCCAGGCGGCGAGCAGCGATGTCCCCA
>CAYGYX010000011.1:0-2064 GCA_964354255.1 uncultured Acidimicrobiia bacterium
GGCCTCAACCCCACCGGCACCCTCAACATCACCGAACTCGACACCAACCACCCCTGAGCGCTAACCGCCCCCGATGGCCTCGAGGAAGGTGAGGCTGTCGTCGGGGGCAAGGGCGGTGTCCTCAAGGCCCTCGCGCGGCAGTTCCGTCTCGTTGCGGAACACCACCAGGTGGCGGTGGACCCGGCCGGCCTCGTCCACCAGGCGGAGGCGCAGGTCCGGGTGGAGACGGAAGGCCTCGGCCAGGGCCTCTGCCACCGTCCTGCCGGCAACCGGGAAGGAGGCTGCCCCGCCGGCGTAGCGGCGCAGGGTGTCGGGGACACGGATAGCGGGCACGTCGCCGCGATCTTACGGACAGGCGGCGGTGGTCCCCAGCCGCGTGACCCTGGCAGACTGTGTACTCGCCGAGACCACATCACAGGAGGCAGGGATGAAGAGGCGGCGGGTGATCATCATCGGGGCGGCGGGGCGGGACTTCCACAACTTCAACACCCGCTACCGCGCCGACGAGGGTTTCGAGGTGGTGGCCTTCACCGCCGCCCAGATCCCCGACATCGACGGCCGACGCTACCCGCCCGAGCTGGCCGGGCCCCTCTACCCGCGGGGCATCCCCATCCACGGCGAGGAGGACCTCCCCCGCCTGATCGAGGAGCTCGCCGTCGACGAGTGCTCCTTCTCCTACAGCGACGTCTCCTACCCGCAGGTGATGCGGGTGGCGGCGGTGGTGCAGGCCGCCGGTGCCTCGTTCACCCTCCTCGGCCCCCGCGACACTCAGCTCGCCTCCACCAAGCCGGTGGTCTCGGTGTGCGCGGTGCGTACCGGCTGCGGCAAGAGCCAGACGGCCCGCCGGGTCATCGAGATCCTCATGAGCCGCGGCTGCCAGGTGGTGGCCATCCGCCACCCCATGCCCTACGGCGACCTGGCCGCCCAGAGGGTGCAGCGCTTTGCCACCCTCGACGACCTGGAACGCCACCACTGCACCATCGAGGAGATGGAGGAGTACGAGCCGCACATCGTGCGGGGCAACGTGATCTACGCCGGGGTGGACTACGAGGCGATCCTGCGGGCGGCCGAGACCGACCCGGACGGCTGCGACGTGATCGTGTGGGATGGGGGAAACAACGACTTCCCCTTCTACCGGCCCGACCTGGCGATCACCCTGGTCGACCCCCACCGGCCCGGCCACGAGATCGGCTACTACCCCGGCGAGGTGAGCCTGCGCACCGCCGACGTGGTGGTGATCAACAAGATCGATAGTGCCGACCCGGCCGGGGTGGCCACCGTGCGGGCCAATGTCGCCGCCGTCAACCCGGGGGCCACGGTGATCTCGGCCAATTCGGCCCTGCGGGTCGACGACCCCTCGCTGATCACCGACAAGCGGGTGCTGGTCGTCGAGGACGGGCCTACCCTCACCCACGGGGGCATGAAGATCGGGGCGGGGACGGTGGCGGCCCAGCGCTTCGGCGCCGCCGCCCTGGTCGACCCTCGCCCGTTCCTGGTCGGCCGGCTCCGGGAGACCTTCGCCACCTACCCGGGGATCGGGACCCTGCTCCCGGCCATGGGCTACGGGGAGGAGCAGCTGGCCGACCTGGAGGCGACCATCGCCGCCGCCGAGGCCGACGCGGTGGTCATCGGCACTCCCATCGACCTGGCCCGCGTCATCCGCATCGAGAAGCCCCACACCAGGGTCTTCTACGACCTCGAGGAGATCGGCAGCCCCAACCTCACCGAGATCCTCGGGGAGTTCGTCCGGCGTCACGGGCTGGCCTGAGACGGCGCAGATACCAGGAGAGGGCGGGACCCGCATCGGCAGGGGCGGTTAGGCGGGGATAGGATCGCGCCCGAAGGGAACGACCGGACCGACGACGTCGGGAGGGGAAGGGCATGGACGCCAACAGGGTGCCGATCCAGGACATGGGCACGTCGGAGACCGGCTGCTGCCCCAAGTTCGACCCGGCGGGATGGGATGACCAGGAGTTCCACTTCCGGGACAAGCTCTTCGTCAGGGGCCGAACCGTCAGCTTCCTGCACATGCCGCTGAACATGAACAGCATGATGACCAAGACC
>CAYGYX010000011.1:2164-39574 GCA_964354255.1 uncultured Acidimicrobiia bacterium
AACCGTCAGCTTCCTGCACATGCCGCTGAACATGAACAGCATGATGACCAAGACCTGGGCAAAGATCAGGGCGGCCGGAGCCGAGTCGCCCGACCAGTTCCTGCTGCTCAGCTGCGACCCCTCGCCCTGGCGAGGCGAGCACTACTTCTGGGTGGACAAGGAAGCGGAGGGGCTGGACAACGTCCGGTTGAGCGGGGACTTCCTCACCAAAGTGTTCGAAGGGCCCTTCCGCGACGCCGGGAAGTGGGCCAA
Source organism: uncultured Acidimicrobiia bacterium (assembly GCA_964354255.1). Taxonomy (GTDB): domain Bacteria; phylum Actinomycetota; class Acidimicrobiia; order Spongiisociales; family UBA11373; genus VGBK01. The sequence goes on from CAYGYX010000011.1 coordinate 2,417, forward strand.
GGAGACCGAGGAGCTCGCCCGGGCGAAGGGCCGGCCGATGCGGCGGCTCTTCATGTACTACACGACGTGTCCCAAGTGCGCCAAGCACTACGGCAAGAACTACGTCGTGGCCTTCGCCCAGGTCTGAGCCCCGTAGCTCCCATGCCCCACCACCTCGACTACCCGGCCGCGATCCGACGTGATGGCCTCGCCCTGGCCGAGGCGGCCGAGGCGGCAGGCCCCGCCGCCCCGGTCGCCGGCTGCCCCGGCTGGGACATGGACGAGCTGGTCTGGCACCTCACCGAGGTGCACTACTTCTGGGGAACCATCGTCGCCGAGAGCCTGCTCGATCCCGAGCAGGTCCCGCCCCTAGAACGGCCGGAGGGGTTCCCCGCCCTGCTGGCCCGTTTCCGGAGCGGGGTGGAGTGGATCGCCGGGGTGCTGGCCGCCGCCGACCCGGCTACCCCGGTGTGGACCTGGGCGCGTCAGCAGGACACCGCCTTCGTCATCCGCCACCAGGCCCAGGAGACGGCGGTGCATCGCTGGGACGCCGAGCGGGCGGCCGGGCGGGCCTTCACCATCGACCCCCCGCTCGCCGGCGACTCCATCGACGAGTTCTTCGAGCACACCGCCGCCGGCCGGCAGGAGGGGGCCGCGCCGATGGGAGGCACCGTGCATCTCTGTGCTACCGATGCCGACGGCGACTGGACGGTCTCCGAGGAGGAGAACGGCGCCCTGACCGTCGAGCGAGGCCACCGGCGCGGGGATGCGGCGGTGCGGGCCACCGCCTCCGACCTGCTTCTCCTGCTCTACCGGCGCATCGGCCGCGGGGTCGTCGAGGTCTTCGGTGACGCCGGGGTGCTGGAGCGGTTCCTGGCTCGCACCGACCTGAGCTGACCTACGGGGTGAACTCCCCGGCCTGCAGCAGGTTTCCCTCGATGAACACCTCGACCCGCACCGGCATCCCGGCGGCGAACCCGTCGGGGAGGGTGAGGGTGATGGTCACCTGGTCGCCGGGGATGCCGAAGGACCAGACCCCCGGCTCAGAGGACAGGGTGGCGTCCTCGACCCCGCCCACGTAGGTGCGCCACCACCAGCGCTGTCCAGCCACCACCCCGGTGGCATCGAAGGTGGCCTGGAGGGCGGTGCGGTCCTCCGAGAGAGTGAAGGACAGCGGGGTAACCTCCGCCGACATCGCCGCGATCCGCAGCACGTCCTCCCGGTAGGCCCGCACCACCTCCGCTCTCTCCGGCCGGTCGGCCTCGGCCAGGTCGAGCACCTCGACAAAGCGGACCACGATCAACTGGCGGAGCCAGCTGGGGAGAGCGCCCACCGACAGGACCTCCTCGATGCGAGCCAGCTGGGCCTGGTAACCGGCGGCCTCGTCGACCAGGGTCAGGAACAGCCCCAGGTTGAGGTTGTAGGTGGGGTCGTCCGGGTCGATGGCGAGGGCCCGACGGGTGGCCTCGCCCGCCCCGGCCAGGTCCCCCAGCCAGAAGCGGGCCGCCCCCAGGTTGCCCCAGGCCACCGGGTCGAGAGGGTTGTCGGCGACCACCCGGGCCCAATCCTCGGCGGCTTGCTCCGACCCGGTCGGCCCGCCGGGCCGCAGCAGGTCGAGCTGGAACAACGCCGCCGCCCGCCCGCTGTAGGCGTCGGTGTAACCGAGCTGCGCCTCGATGGCCCGGGTGAAGGCCTCTTCGGCCTCGACCAGCACCGGCGGGAGGCGGCCGGGGTCGGTCTCCCAGAGGGCGGCGCTGAGGGCCACCCCGCCTTCCACATAGGCGTCGATGGCGGCGGCGGAAGGCCCGGCCACCGGCCGCAGGAAGACGCTGAAGCCCCACACGGCCGCGATCGCGGCGAGCGCCGCTCCCGATGCGACCAGCGGGCGGCCCGACCCGGGGCCCACCGTACGGCTGAGGCCGATGAGGAACAGCGCCACAGCCAGCACGGTGACCACCGCGATGTAGGCGCCCCCCTTCGCCCCCCAGGCGCCTCGCTCGGCAGCGTAGGCCTTCTGGTACTCGGCCGCTCGGGAGGAGGGGACCAGTGCCTCCCCGACGAACCGGCCCCCATCCACCGACCCGTCGTCCCGCTGGTAGGCGGCGAGGTCGGAATAGGGGACCATCGCTTCCCGCTGCGCGTCGAAGGCCTGGGCCAGGGCGGCGAGCTCACCCTCCCCCACGGGGGCTTGGGCCAGCCAGGACCCCAGCGTCGCCTCTTCGAACGCCAGCATCCAGATCAGCTGCTCCGTGGCGATGTGGCTCCGGGCCCGGGAGAGCTCGCCCATCGACTCGACGGCGGCGGTCTCGGAGCGGCGCACGGCGAGCGCCGCCCGGTTGGCGGCGGACGTCTGCAGGAAGGCAAAGACCGACCCGAGGAGAGTCACCACCATCATGAGCACCGCCACCCGGCGGGAGAGGTCGTCCCCGACCTCGTCGGCGGGCGGAGGCGGCGTCGCCTGCTCAGCGGGTTCCGGGACGGTGGTCACAACGCCTCCACCACCACCAGCAGCACCGCGGAGACCGCCAGCACCGCCAGCCCCCCGCCCCAGAAGATGGCCGCTGCGCGAAACCGGCGGCCGACCTGGGCCATGGTGAGGAAGAGGGCCGCCGTGATGAGGAGGGCCGTCAGGCCGACCAGGCGCTCCGACTTGGCCCGCAGGCTCCCCGCCTCGGCCATCTCCGGCCCCGGATCGAGATCCTGGAGACCGGCGGCCAGGGCCCACTCCACGTCTCGCTTCGCCTCGAGATCCAGGCTGCCGTCGGCGGCCAGCGCGTCGGCGTCGACGACGAGCTGGGCGGCGGTGGCCTCGTAAGCACCGGCCAGGGCGTTGAGCCGCGCCGCCTCGTCGCCGGTCGCCCCCGCCGCCTGCCGGCGCACGTCCGTCGCCGCCTCCCGGAGAGCCGCCCGGCGCGCATAGGTCGTCTCGACGAGGCCGATGGTGGTCTCGATAGCGGCCCGCTGCTGCTCGGCGGCCACCGTGTTGGCGAAAGCACTGCGCTCGGCGGAGGCGGCGCCGCCGGAAGCAACCGCGGCCCGCCAGGCACCGACCGCGCCCAAGCAGGAAGTCAGAGCGATCAGAGCCGGGATCAGAACCCGGCGCCGCCGCGCCCAACGGTCGGCCTCCACCGATGGGACAGCGGTCTGCGGACCGTTCGTCACCGATCCTCCCGGCGGGCTGGTGTCGCGCACGATACCCCGCCCTCCCGGCCGGGGCGGCCGCTACCCGGCGGCGCTGTCCGGGTACACCAACCGGAAGCTCGGCTCGAACTCGGCCGGGGCGGGGGCGAGGGAGATCTCCATATAGGTGCGAGTGGGGTGGCGAGGGTCGGCGAAGATCTCCGTGACCACGTCGGAGGGAAGGAGGCGGGCGACCTTGAGCATCTCGCGGCGTGTGTCCAGAGTGTGCCCGATGAATCGGGCCCGGCCGCGCTCATCAACCTGCCTGACTAGATAGGCGGCCACCTGACGCCGCCAGGCTCGCCGTGACTCCGGCAGAAGGGACATCCTCCTCCGCCTTGGCGGGAATTACATCTATGTGATTGTAGGCCCGGACGACGGCGAGGGCGGCATTACCGGCGAGAAAAGTGCGGGGCACGGCCCGCCCGGCGCCTCAGGCCACCGGCGCCGCCTCTCCCTCCAGCAAGGCCAGCACCTTCTCCACCACCACGGGCACTGCGGCCCCGACGGAGGCGGTCATCCCCCCGCCCACCGTCAGGTAGTCGGCGGCTTCCACCGCCACGATGACCACCTCGCCGGGCACCGGCAGGCCCAGGCCCCGGGCCAGTTCCAGCGTCTCGAACAGGCCCACGTAGTGCGGCGATCCCCCGGGCGGGCCGGTGAAGTCGTCTTCGGTCAGCACCCGCACGCTTCCCGGCGGGTTGGCCCCGGTGACCACGGTGTCGATCACGATCAACCGGGAGGCCCCGACGACCGCCTCGAGCAGGTACATGCCGGTGAGGGCGGTCTCCACCACCTCGACGGCACCGGCGCGCGGGTGTTGGAAGGCCCGGATCGTCGCCGCCGGGTCGAACGCGGGCCCCGGCGGCAGGGGCGCGCCCACCCCGGCCAGGCGGCGGCACAGCCAGCGAGCGGCGACGACCCCCAGGGCGTCGTCGGCGATCAGGTCGTTCCCCAGGCACAGAACCCGGGTAGGCCCCGCTGCCGGCAAGGGGCTACTCGCGGTGGACGGTGCCATCCGAGTCGCGGCGCAACTGCGAGAGGGTCTCGCCGCCGGGGCCGCGCACCGCCACCACCAGCGGCATGCTCCCCGGCAGGGAATGGGTGGCGCAGGCGTGGCAGGGGTCGTAGGCGCGGAAGGCCATCTCGATCTTGTTGAGGATGCCGTCGGAGACGTGGCCCTTGGAGATCAGGCCCTTGGCCGCCTTCTCCACGCTCATCGCCATGCGGGCCGAGTTGTTCTGGGTAGCGACGATGAGGTTGGCCTGCTCGATGATCCCGCGCGAGTCGGTCTTGAAGTGGTGGAGCAGGGTGCCGCGCGGCGCCTCGACCACCCCTACGCCCTCCCGCGGCGTTTCAGTGGGCAGGGTGCGCACGTTGGGGTCGATCAGCTCTGGGTCGTCGGCCAGCTCCTTGAGCCGCTCGGTGGCGTAAAGCAGCTCCACCACCCGGGCCCAGTGGTTGGCCAGGGTGTGGTGCACCGGCTTGCCGCCGAGGGTGGAGAACAGCTCCTCGTAGGCCTCCTGTGCCAGCGGAGTGGCCATGCCGTCGGCCACGTTCAGCCGGGCGAGCGGGGCCACCGAGTAGATGCCGCTGTCGGCACCGTCGGTGAACCCGTTCCAGCCCACCTTCTTCAAGTAGCAGAACTTGACGTAGGACCAGGGCTCGACGTGCTCGGCCACGTGCTCCAGGTAGTCGGCGGCGGGGAAGGCGGCCCACTCGACCCCCTCCGGGGAGACGACCCGGATGCGCCCGTCGTAGAAGTTGGGCCGGTTCTTGGGGTCCATCAGGCCCATGTAGTAAGTGCGGTGCGTGAAGGCGTCCGAGACGATCAGGTCCACGTAGGCCGGGTTGGCCAGCACCACCGACCGGAACGTCTCGAGAGTGAAGCGGGCGAAGTCGACCGCGTCGGCGGCCGTCTCCCGGATGATGGCCTGCTGCTCGGCGGTCACCCGCTTGGCCACCCCGCCGGGGAGCCCGAGCACGGGGTGGATCACCTTGCCCCCGACCAGGGTGATGATCTCTCGGATCCGCCGCCGCATCGTGATCACCCGGCGGCCGACCTCCTCGCCCACCGTGGCGATGACCCCCAGAATGTTGCGCTGGGCGGCCGGCGCCTCCGGCCCGACCACGAAGTCGGGGCCACCGAGGAAGTAGAAGTGCAGGGCGTGGTCCTCGGCCATGAAGGCCGAGTAGACCAGTTCCCGGATCTTCTTGGCCGGGGACGGCGGGTCCACCCGGTACAGGGCATCGAGGGCCTTGGTCGAGGCCATGTGGTGGGCGGTGGGGCACACCCCGCAGATGCGCGAGGTGATCTGCGGCATGTCCTCGGCCGGGCGGCCTTCGGCGAACTTCTCGAAGCCGCGCAGCTCCGGGACCTGGAAGAAGGCGCGGTCCACCTCCCCGGCCTCGTCGAGGAAGATGTCGATCTTGCCGTGCCCTTCGAGGCGGGTGATGGGATCGACGGTGATGCGACGGCGGGCATAGGCGGCCTTGGCCCCCTCAGAGCCCTTGTGCCATGCCTCCTGGGTAGTCATCTCTTGGGACATGTGATGTGGGCTCCTCACGCCTCGACGGGTGCCATCTTGCGCCGGTGTAGCAGCGAGCCGGCCAATCCGTAGCGGTAGAACGTGCCGATGGGGTCGGGGATGCTGTCGAGCGCCCGGGCGATGGCTTCATCCTCCACCGCGCCCAGCATCGAGGCGATGGCCGACAGGTACTTGCCGCCCTGGTCGCGCACCTTGGAGGTGGGGCCGAAGCACCCGGTGCAGGGCATGTTCCCCCTGATGCACAGCTGGCCGCATCCCGCCCGGGTCGCCGGACCCATGCACAACAGCCCCTGGGCCAGCAGGCAGGTCTCCTCGTCGATCAGGACCTGATGGGGCCGCTTGAAGCCGGCCAGGGAGAGATCCTGCGGCTTGGTGTCCAGGCGCGGGCATTCCTCGCACAAGGCGATGTCGGGTGCCAACACGGTCCCGGCCGGGGGCAGGTCGCCGCTGAGCAGTGCCTGCACCGCCCCGGCGATGATGTTGGGCGTCGGGGCGCAGCCGGGGATGTAGTAGTCCACCGAGGTGACCTGGTCCAGGGCCCGCACCGTGTCGTAGAAGCCGGGGAGGGTCACCCGGTCGCCGTTGTGGGCGAAGGCGGTCTGGGGCAACACGCCCTCCGGGTTCACCGTGGACGGCGTCGTGCGGTAGGCGGTGTCGAAGATGGCCTCCCGGTCCCAGAGGTTGGCCAGCCCGGGGATGCCGCCCTGATGGGCACACGAACCGAAGGCCACCAGCACCTTGGCCTTGCGGCGGAGCAGGTGAGCCATCTCCTCCTGCTCGGTGGTGCGGATCGCCCCGTTGACGAAGGCGGCGAGGATCGAGCCGTCCTCCATGGCCTCCACATCGGCCTTCTTGAAGTCCAGGGCCACCGGCCAGAAGACGATATCCACGGCGGCCACCACATCGAGGATCTGCTCGGCGAGGTCGACCACCGCTTCCTCGCATCCGCCGCAGGAGGCACACCAATAGAAGGCGACCTTGGGCTTGTCGCTCACGTCGTCACCTCCTCTAGCTCCTCCAGTTCGGGGAAGCTCTCGGCGGGGACCTTCAGCTCCAGGGGCCCCAGCGCCTTCAATCGCGCCACCATGTCGTTCATGACGTCGCGCAGCTTGTCGGCCTCGGCCGCCGAGATCCACTCGAGGCGGATGCGCTCCTCCTCGATACCCAGGCCCATCAGCACCCGCTGCAGCAGGCGGAAGCGGCGCAGCGCCTTGTGGTTCCCCGACTGGTAGTGGCAGTCGCCGAAGTGGCAGCCGCCGACGAGCACCCCGTCGGCGCCCTGGGCGAAAGCCTCCATGACGAACTGGGGGTCGACCCGTCCCGAGCACATGACCCGGATGACCCGCGCGTTCGACGCGTACTTCATGCGGGAGGTGCCGGCCAGGTCGGCCGCCAGGTAGGTACACCAGTTACAGAAGAAGGCCACGATGCGCGGCTCCCAGCCGTTGGCGGCCAACTCCTGCGGGTTCTCGGTCGGTTCAGGCATCGGCCAGCACCCCCAGGATCTCCTCGTAGATCTCCTCGTCCTCGAACAGGTTCTGTCGGATCGACCCGGACGGGCAGGCGGCGACGCAGGTGCCGCAGCCCTTGCAGAGCACCGGGTTGATCTGGGCCTTGCCGTCCACCCGGGTGATGGCGGTGTAGGGGCAGAGCGGGATGCAGGTCTTGCAGCCCGAGCACTCCTCGGTCACCACGTAGGCGGTGTTGGGCTCCATCTCCACGAAGCCCTTGTCGACCAGGGCCAGGGCCTCGGCGGCGGCCGCCCCGGCCTGGGCCACCGTGTCGGGGATGTCCTTGGGGCCCTGGCAACACCCGGCCAGGAAGATGCCATCGGTGAAGGTGCTCACCGGGGCCAGCTTGGGATGGCGCTCCATGAAGAAGCCGCCGCCGGCACAGGTGATGTTGAAGGTGCGACGCACCGCTTCCGCATCGGCCTGCGGCTCCAGGCCGGTGGCCAGCACCACCATGTCCACCGGGATCTTGCGCACCCGGCCGAGCAGGGTGTCCTCGGCCTGGAGGATCACTCTCCCGGTGTTACCGGGCTCCGGGTAGACGTCGGCCACCTTGCCCCGGATGAAGTGGACCCCTTCCTCGGCGACCCGGTTGTAGAACTCCTCCATGCCCTTCCCGGGCGCCCGGATGTCGATGTAGAAGTTGTAGATCTCCGCCCCGGTCTTTTCCTTGACCAGGTGGGCCAGCTTCAGGGAGTACATGCAGCAGACCCGGGAGCAGTACTCGTTGCTGTTCACGTCGCGGCTGCCGACGCAGTGGACGATCCCCACCGTCTGCGGGGTGCGCCCGTCGCGCAGCGTCACGTGCCCCTCGGTCGGGCCCGACGAGTTCACCAGCCGCTCCAGCTCCATTGCCGTGTACACGTTGGGGTACACCCCGTAGCCGTAGGCCGGGGCCCGCTTGGGGTCGAAGGTCTTGAAGCCGGTGGCCAGGATGACCGTCCCCACCTCGACGGTGTCGAAGGTCTCCGTCTGGGTGAAGTCGATGGCGTTGCGGTCGGCGCAGACCTCGACGCAGGTCTTCTTGCACCGCCCGGTGCGGAACTCGATGCAGGCATCCTGGTCGATGACCACCACCTGGGGCACCGCCTGCGGGAAGGGGATGTAGATCGGCTTGCGCATGTTCAGGCCCAGGTTGAACTCGTCGGGGGTCTTGCCCCGGCGGAACACGCAGACCTCGATGCACTCCATGCACCCCACGCAGGCCTCTTCGATGATGAAACGCGGCTTGTGGCGCACCGTCACCGTGTAGTTGCCGACGTAGCCGTCGACCTTGTCGACCTCGGCCATGGTCCACACGGTGATGTTGGGGTTGGAGCGCACCTCGGTCATCTTCGGGGTGAGAATGCAGGCGGCGCAATCCAGGGTGGGGAAGGTCTTGTCGAACTGGGCCATGTGCCCGCCGATGGAAGGCTCTCGCTCCACCAGGTAGACCTTCTTGCCGGCGTTGGCCAGAGTCAGCGCGGCGTGGATGCCGGCGATGCCCCCGCCGACCACCATCACCGCCGGGTTGACCGGCACCCGCGCCCGCTCCAGCGGCTTGTGGAAGCGGACCCGGTGCACCGCCGCCCGCGTGAGGTCCTTGGCCTTGGCAGTCGCTTGGGCGATGTCAGTGTGCACCCAGGAGTCGTGCTCGCGGATGTTCACCATCTGGAAGTAGTAGGGGTTGATGCCCCCTTCGGCGGTGGCCCGGCGGAAGGTGGCCTCGTGCAGGCTGGGCGAACAGGAAGCGACCACCACCCGCTCCAGGCCATTGGCCCGGATGTCCTCCTTGATCATCTCCTGGCCCGGATCGGAGCACATGTACTTGTAGGCCCGGGCCACGCTGACCCCCGGCAAGCCCTCGGCGAAGTCCCGCAGCGCCTCGACGTCGACCGTCGCCGCGATGTTGGTGCCGCAGTGGCAGACGTACACCCCGATCTTCGGCTGGCCGTTGCCGCCTTTGTCGGCCCGGTTCATGTGTCGCTCCTCTGTGTCCGGCCCATGGCCTCCTCCACCAGTTCAACGATATCTCGCACCGCGAGTTCCCCCTCCAGCCCCGTGGTCTTCAGGGCGTCGCGGAACATGACCAGGTCCTTTGGGCAGGCGACCACCATGGTGCCCACCCCCCCCAGGCCGGCCGCCTCCCGCACCCGACTCTCTGCCGGGCGCTCCCCGCCGGCGGCCGCGTCCTCCATCCAGATCCGCCCGCCACCGGCGCCGCAGCAGTACGCCCCGGACCGGTTGCGGGGCATCTCGGTCACCTGCAGGCCGAGCGCCGCCAGCACCCGGCGCGGTGGCTCGTAGATCCCGCCGTAACGGCCCAGATAGCAGGGGTCGTGGTAGGTGACCGCGCCCCCCCCGTTGGGAGAGACGGGCAGGCGGCCCGAGGAGATCAGGTCCTCGATGACCTCCGTGTAGTGCCGCACCGCCCCGTCGAGCCCGTACTCGTGTTTCAGCGCCTGGTAGGTGTGGGGGTCGGTGGTGACGATCATCCCGAACTGCGAGGAGCCCAGGGCGGCCAGGTTCCGCTCTCGCAGCATCTCGAACAGACCCTCCTCGCCCAGGCGGCGAACGTCGTTGCCGGCATTCTGCTCACCCTCGTGCAGGATCCCGAAATCGAGGCCGGCCCGGTGGAAGACCCGGGCGGTGGCCCGGGTGACCTCCTGCACCCGGGGATCGAACGAGGCGTAGTCGCCGACGAACCACAGGTACTCCACCGGCTCCTTGCGGGCGTCCTTGACGTCGAACCCCAGCTCCCTGACCCACTTCGCCCTGTTCCGGGGGGACTGGCCGAAGGAGTTCCCATACCGGGTAAGGCCCATCAGCATGTCCTGAACGCCGGAGCCCACCTCGCCCCGGGACATAAGGTGGCGCCTCATCTCGACGATCAGCGGGATGTGCTCGTTGAACACCGGGCAGCGCTGCATGCAGGCCTGGCAGGTGGTGCAGGCCCAGATCGCCTCGGCGCCGACCGCCTCGACGAGGCTGTGCTCGCCCTGGCGGCCGCCGGCCGCCGCCAGGAGCATGAGCTTGACCTCGTGGATCAGGTCCTTCGGCGACAGCACCTGCCCGCTGGCGAACGCCGGGCAAGCCCGATCGCAGCGGCCGCACTCGGCGCAGGCCAGGCCGTTGTACAGCTCCCGCCAGGTGAACTGCTCCAGGCTCCCCGCCCCCTCGGAGGGGGGCGGCATAGCCCCCGGCTGCAGTGAGGCGGCGAACACGCTGAAGGGGGAGGCAAGCAGGTGAAGGTGCTTGGAGTACAGCAGGTAGGCGAGGAACCACAGCACCGCCACCATGTGGGCCCACCACATGGCCAGGAACAGCGACTCAGCCGCCGATTGCGACAGTCCACCCAGCCAGCTCCCCACCAGGCCGCCCACCGGGCTCCACGCCGCCGGGCCCTCTTCGGCGGCGGCCTTGGCCCCCTGACCCACCAGGAAGGTGACCAGGAGGAGCGAGATAAGGATGAGGATGATCGTCGCGTCGCGCGATCGCTCCAGCCGCGGTGGGGTGAAGAAGTAACGGCGGATCGCCGCCCCGGCCAGCGCCACCATGGCGGCCACGGTGAGCAGCTCCATGGGGAACGACATCCAGGCGACCTCGTCGGCGTAAGGGATCGGCAGGAAGGGGAAGAGGCCCCGGAGCAGGTTCCAGGCGAAGCTGGCGGCGTAGAACAGGAAGGCCCAGAAGATGACCAGGTGGGCCAGGCCGATCCCCGGGTTGTTGAACATGCGGCGCTGCCCGGCCACGTTGACCACCACGTTCCACAGGCGGCGCGGCAGCCGGTCCCAACGCGGCTCGGAGCGGCCCCGGGCCAGGGCGGCCACCAGCCGGTAGGCACGCCAGGCGAAGAGGGCGACGGCCGCCAGGGCGAGCACCCAGAGGAAGACGTACCCGGGGATGCCCAGCAGGGTCGACGTGGTCGGGTCGGGCATAGAGGCTTACCCCTTCCGCTGCTTCACGGCCTCGGCCAGTGCTTCCAGGAAGTCGGTGGCGTCATCGACGATGCCGTAGTGGGCCACCGAGAAGATCGGGGCACCGGCATCGGTGTTCACCGCGATGATCAGCTCCGAGCTCTTCATGCCCTCCACGTGCTCGGGTGCCCCACTCACGCCGGCGACCACATAGAGCCGCGGCTTCACTGTCGCCCCCGACTTGCCCACCTGGCGCACCAGCGGGAGCCAGCCCTGGTCGATGACCGGGCGCGACCCGCAGACCGCCCCGCCGAGAGCGGCGGCGAGGTCCTCGGCCACCTCCACGTTGGCCTCAGTCCCGATCCCCCGCCCGACCGCGACCAGCACGTCCTGCTGGGTGATGTCCACGTCGCCCGCTTCGGGCTCCTCGTACTCGAGCAGTCGTGTCCCCGGCGCGCCGGCGAACTCGACGGCAACCTCCTCGACGGCCGGAGCCGCGTCGCTACGGCCCGCCTCCGGGGACCTGGCCCCGGGTAGGACCGCCACCACCATCGGTCCGCTCCCGGCGGCCACGCTCACGGCCATTTTCCCGCCGTAGAGGAGGCTCTGGAACTCCACCGCCCCACTCACCACCGCCGCCTCGCGGCAGAAATTCACCAGGGGGGCACCCAAGCGCCCGGGCAGCAGCCCGAGCAGATCCCAACTGACGTTGGTGATCGGCACCAGGACGAGGGCCGGGATGCGCGCCGCGGCCAGCGCCGCCAGGGCCCGACTGGCCTGCTCCCCGGTGGCGTCGGCGAGGGCCGGGTGGTCGAGGTAGAGGACGGCATCGGCCTTGCCCAGCGACGACGCCAGGGCCTGCGCCCCATGGCCGAGCAGCACCGCCTCGAGCCGCACCCCCAGCGAGTCGGCCAGGCCGCGGCCCAGCGCCAGCAGCTCGTAGGTGGCATCCGAGATGCTCCCTCTCCAGTGCTCCGCCACTATCCAGACGTTGCCTGCCATTGGCATCTCCTCAGAGCAGTCCCCGGGCAGCCAGGATCTCGGCCACCTTCTCCGCCACGTCCCTCACCGACCCCTGCAGCATCTCGGCGTGCCCCGTCTCCTCCGGTTTGGCCATGGAGGTCACCGCGAGCGGGGCGACGGCAGTCCCACTCGCCGCCGCCACGACCTCGACACCCCCGGCGGCGATGGCCGCCCGCACCTTGGCGACGGGGACGTAGCGCGGCGGCTTCTCACAGCCCTGGATGCCGAGAAAGGCGGGAAGGGTCACTTCGAAGCGTCCCATCACCCCCCCGGAGTATTCCTTGGACACCACCGCCGTCCCGGCCCCCGGGTCGACCAAGATCCGGCTGACCAGGCCGAGGTACGGGAGGTCGAGAGCCCCGGCGAGCAGAGGCGCCACGAAACCGTCGAGGTCGTCGATCGCCTGGCAGCCGCTGAGGATCAAATCGGCCGGGAGCACGCCGGCGAGGCCGGGCAGGGTGGCGCCCAGCGCCGCCGCAGTGGCGCGGGTGCCGGCAGTCTCGCCGATGCCCGACACCCTTATCGCCCGGTCGGCTCCCTTGGCGAGGGCGGTATGCAGGACATCGTCGATCTCGGGGGCCTCCGGCGCCACCACCGTCACCGTTGCCTGCAGACGATCCTTCAGGAGCAGTGCCTGCTCCAGGGCGTAGTCATCACGTTCGTTGACGATGAAGCGGAGGTACTCCCGGTCCAGCGACCTGCCGTCACCGGCCACCTCCAACTCCTCCACGATGTCGGGCACCATCTTCATCAGTACCAGGATCTTCATGGCGCCAGCCCATCCTCCTCGTCGACTCCTGACATTGATCCCCGCCTCTCAGTCGGCCAGTGCCTCGGCTACCAACTCCATGACATCCCGAACCACCATGCGGTCGTCGTAGCCGAGGACTTTGAGCGAGTCCTCGAACCGCGGCACCTCATACGGGCAGGAGACCGCGAGCACGTCGGCGCCGGTGGCAACGGCCTCCTCGACCCTCCGATCGGACAGGCGAGGATGGCCCTTGGCCTTGTAGAAGGTGTCGAGCCACATCCCACCCCCGCCCCCACCGCAGCAGATCGTGTCGTCCCGGTTGTGGGTCATCTCCACAATGCTCACGCCGGGGAGGGCCTCCAGGATGCGCCGGGGCTCGTCGTGCAGGTGGTTGTGCCGGCCGAGCACACAGGAGTCGTGGTAGGTGACCCGGTATCCCAGTTCCCGGGTCAGCCTGGGTCGGAGGGCATCGAGGCGGGCGGCCACAAACGGGGTGGTGTGCTCCACGGGCCGGTCGAAGCCGAGGAACGGGTACACGAAGGCGAAGGCATCGAAGGCGTGGGGGTCCGAGGTGAGCAGCGAGCCGAACTCGTACTTCCCGAAAGTGGCCAGGTTCTGCTCCCGCAGGGTGTCGAACAAGCCCTTCTCCCCGGCGAGGCGGGCGCATTCGCCGGCGCATTTCTCCTCGGCCCCGAGGATGGCGAAGTCCACCCCGAGAGCACTCAGCACCCGGGCGGTCGCCCGGGCGTTGTCCTGGCCGCGCGGGTAGTAGGACGCATAGCACTCGACGATCCACAGCACGTCGACCCGCCGCCCCAGGTCCCGCAGCAGCGGGACCGGCACGGCGGCGCTCTCCACCCAGGCTGCTCGCTTGCGCGGCGACTCCCCCATGGGGTTCCCGTAGCGCATCGTGCTGGCGAGGGCGCTCTGCAACTCCGCCGGCACCTGGGGGAGCCGAAGCAGGACCTGCTCTTTCACCAGGGGCAGGAGCACGTCGGTGAGGCGGAGCCCCCGCGGGCACTTCGCCCAGCAGTCGTAGCAGGTGACGCAGCTGAGCAGGTCGTCGCTGGCAAGGACCTCCTCGATGAAGCCCTCCCGCAGCATGCCGATGAGGCGGCGCGGGGTGTTCCGCATCACCTCACCGTACGGGCAGGTCCCGGCGCAGGTCCCGCACTGGATGCAGCTCAGCAGCGCCTTCCCCGCCGGTGTGGCGAGGAGGCTGTCGAGCGTGAGATCGCGGGTCTCCAGCACTGCCGCCTGGGCCATCAGCCGCCTCCTCCTGTCGTCACACCGGCTTGCCGGCGCCTGGTGGCGCCCTGGCGAGCTGCCATCGGCATCTCCCCCGCCCGACGCTTCGATCCCAGGTGCAGGTAGCACCGACGGTCGGTCATCGTCCGCAACAGGCATTCGTCACGGAAGTACAGCCCGCACCGGAAGCAGACGCTGCTGCCGGGCTCGGTCGGCCCGGAGATCGACAGGGAGAGACGGTCGAGCCCCCCTGAGATATCTCGCATCTGGCGCAGGGTCACCCCGGAAAGCAGCCGCAGCAGAGCCGCGCTGCTGCGAGCATCGAAACCGTCGAGTAGGGCGCGTCCCTCCTCGGTCACCGACACCTCAGTCGTTCGCCGATCCCCTTTGGCTTCCGCCCGGCCGAGGAACCCTCCCCGCACCAGACGCTCCACCGCCTTGCTGGCCGCCGCGTTGCTGATGCCGAGGAAGGCGGCCACGTCGCCGACGGTGAGGGGATCCTGGCGGGCCACCAACCGGAGCAGCTTCAGCTGAGTGAAGGTGAGGCGGTCGCCGGCCAAGCCCTCGAGTTCGGCGGCGAGCAGGTCCGAGGAAGTCGAGGTGAAGATGGTGGCGCTGGCCAGGAGGTCGTTGATGGCCTCGAGTGTCTCCGCACGTCTTGCCACGCGATCCTGCCCTTCGGAGGCAGCGGCCTACTCCGCAACCCTGTTGATATTAAACCGGGTTGACCAATGTCGCAAAGGAGGCCTCGGCCCCCGGCGGCGGGGCCGGCTACCCAGGGAGCACTGCCTCCAGCGCCCCCGCCAGGCCCGGGAAGGCGAAGCGGAAACCATCCCCAACCAGGCGTTCGGGGTACACCGCCTGGCTGTCGAAGAGGGTGGCGTCGGCCAACCCCCGGCCGAGCAGGGCCCGGGGCACGAAGCGAGGGATGGGCAGCCAGACCGGGCGGCGCAGGGCCCTCCCCACCGCCTTGACGAAGCGGCGGTTGTCGGCGGGGTCGGGGGCGGTGAGGTTCACCGGGCCGGCCAGGTCGGAGGCGAGCAGATGGATGATCGCCCGCACCTCGTCCTCGAGGGCGATCCACGACCACACCTGGGTGCCGTCGCCCAGCCACCCGCCCAGGCCCCATCGGTAGGGGCTCAGCCACCGCGGGCCCAGGGGCGCCAGCAGGCGACCGAGGGCGCCCCCCTCCCGGGAGAGCACCAGGCCGCTGCGCAAGCACACCACCCGCCCGCCGGCCTCGGCCACCGGGCGGGTGGCCGCCTCCCAGTCGCGGCACACGCCGGCGAAGAACCCCTCCCCGGGACCGCTGGCCTCGGTGAGCCACTCTCCGGGGCGGTCCCCGTAGAAGCCCACCGCCGAGGCGTTCACCAGCAACCGGGGCGGCCGCGCCAGCCCGGCCAGGGTCTCCGCCAGGAGCCGGGTCGGCCCCACCCGGCTCTCCCGGATCAGCCGCTTCTCGGCGTCGTCCCACCGCCGCTCCCCGATGCTGCGCCCGGCCAGGTTCACCACCGCATCGGCCCCTTCCAGGGCGGCGGCGTCGAGGTGGCCGGCCCCGGGGTCCCAGGGGATCCCGCCGGGCCGGGCCGAACCGGGGCGCACCAGGGGCTCCACCCGGTGCCCGGCCTCCTCCAGGGCCGGCAACAGCGCCGAGCCGATCAGCCCGCTGGAGCCGGCGACCACGATCCTCATATCCGCCTCCTCTCCACCCGACCCTACGCCGACGGCCGCCCGTATACCCGGGTCATCGCCTCCCCCACCCGCTTCTGCCACTCCCCGGTCATCGCCCCCAACGGGTCGGGAGTGCCGTCCCACTCGGCCGGGAGGATCGGGTCGCAGACGGCGACGTGGATGGGCCGCCGGCTGACGCGGGTCGTGCCCCGGCCCAGCGCCTCCTCCGACCCGGTCACCGCCACCGGCAAGAGGGGCACGCCGGCCCGGCGGGCGAGCCAGGCGGCGCCTCGTTTGGGCTCGGCCTCCCCCCAGGTCCATACCCGCATGCCCTCCGGGTAAAGGCCCACCGTGCCCCCGGACTCCAGCTCCGCCAGGGCCACGCGCAGCGCGCCGATGGGCGCGCGCGCCCGGGGCATCGGGATCGCCCCCAGCCAGAGGGTCAGGTTGTCGAATAGGGCCGAGCGGCCGTACAGCTCGTCGACGGCGAGGTAGCGGATGGGCCGGCCCACCGCCACCGCCACCACCACCGGGTCGAGATGAGAGAAGTGGTTGGCGGCCACCACCAGCGGGCCCTCGGGGACCCGCTCCTCGCCCTCGCAGGTCAGCGGGAAGAACCGGCCGAGCACGAACCCGCCCACTGCCACGACCCCGCGCGAGGCGGTGTGCCCTCCCCAGGGGAAACCGGGGCTAAGTCGCGGTTCCAAGGTCGGCGAAGAGGGCGGCGAAGGCCAGTTCCGGGCGCTGGTTGGCTTCCAGGGCGGCGATGGCAGCGAGGACCCGCCGGGCGGCGGCCACCGCCGCCGCCGGCGTGAGGGTGGTGAAGCTGGCAGCGGGGATGTCACGGTTGCGCACCGGCGCCCCGAACTGGGCGGCGGCGGCATCCCGGTACCACGAGGCGAGGATCTCGAGCCCGGTCACGTGCAGGACCCCTCCTGCCCGCCTGCGCTCCCGCTCCTGCCGCTCCTTCAGCGCACGGCCCATGGAGCTCTCCTCCTCCACCTGTTCGCGCTCCAGGCGGTGGCGCTGATCGATGGCCTCGAGCAGCAGGCCGGCCGCCCCGGCCAGTTCCTCGGCTAGGCGGAAGGCGTCCCCCGGCTGGGTGCTGAGCCGGGAGGGGACCGACAGCCAGGCCCGCCGGTAGGCGGCGACCTCCGGGCGGGTGGCCAGCAGGAGAGCCAGGCCGGGACGGCCCCCGGAAGCGGCGGCGGCCCGCCGGGCTTGCTCGGCCTCCACTCCCCGCTCTTCCAGGGCGGCCACCACCTCGTCGTCGGTGACCCGACCGAAGATGACGGTGCGGCAGCGGCTGGCGATGGTGAGCGGGAGGTCGTCCTCGGCCTCCGCCACGAGGATGAACACCGTGGTGGGGGTCGGCTCCTCGAGCGACTTGAGCAGGGCGCTGGCCGCCTCCTCGGTCATCAGACCGGCTTCCTCGAACAGGATCACCTTGCGCTCGGCCTCGATGGGGGCGAGCACCGCCCGGGCCACGGTCGCCCGGGCCTGGTCGACGGTGAGGGCGGTGCGCCCGTCGGGCTCCACCAGCGTCAGGTCGGGGTGAACGCCGGCCACCACCCGGCGCCGGCAGGACTCGTCCTCCTCCCCGCACAGCAGCAGGGTGGCGAAGCGGCGGGCGACGGTAGCCTTGCCCACACTGGCCGGTCCGACGAAGAGATAGGCCTGGGCCGGCGACGGCGCGTCCCCCTCGAGCAGGCCGAGCAGCGGGCGGTGCCCGATGACCCCGGAGAAGGCGCTCACCACCGCCGCAGCACCTCAGCCTCGGCCGCGTCCACCACCGCCTCCAGTCCGGCCCCGGCATCCACCACCACGAAGCGGCCGGGCTCCTCGGCGGCGAGGAGGTCGTATGCCTCGGCGACCCCCACCTGGAGGGCGAGGCCGGCCACGCTGATCCGGTTCGCCTCCTCCTCCCGGGCGAGGCCGCGGTCCGGGTCGAGGCGCAGCAGCACCACCGTCTCCGGCCAGACCCCGCCCAGGCCCGCCGCGTTCACCCGGCGCACCGCCTCGATGCCCAGGCCCCGGGCCCCACCCTGGTAGGCCAGCGACGAGTACACGCTGCGGTCGCTCACCACCGCCCGGCCGGCGGCCAGGGCCGGGCCGACGACCTCCGCGGCGAGCTGCGACCGGGCGGCGGCGAAGAGCAGGGCCTCCGCCCAGTCCCCCACCACTCCTCCCAGACTGAGCAGGATGCCCCGGATGGCCTCCCCGGTCGGAGTGCCACCCGGCTCCCGCACCGAGACCACGTCGAAGCCCCGGGCCTGCAGGCGCTCCGCCACCCGGGCGGCCACGGTGGTCTTGCCCGCCCCGTCCACCCCTTCGAAGGCGACGTAGCGGCGGTTCATTGCTCCTCGCCTACGGGCTCATCGTCCACGACCAGGTTGATCTCCTCAGTGAGTTGCTCACCGGACACCGAACGCCGGTAGCTGCGGAAGGCGTGGGTGATGGCCTCGAGGTCCGCCAGGCGGTCGGCATGGCCCATCTGCACCAGGATGCGGCGGACCCGCCACAGGGTGGCCAGCCCACCGAAGAAGATGATCGAGCCCCCCAGGAGGAGCACCACCCGCGACCCCTCGGAGAGGAGACCGGGGATGAGGCCGTCGAACAGCTTGGCGAGAGGCAGCGCGACCGTCATGGAGAGGAGCAGGCCGATGCGCATGAGGCTGAAGAGGGCGGCGAAGGTGCGGCCCCGCACCTCGTCGACCACCTGCTCGTGCAGGTGGGAGAAGCCGAGGACGTAGGCCGTCCCGGTCCCGAACCCCATGACCGCGATCCAGCCGATACCGCCCAACAGCGTCTTGACCAGGCTGCCGGCGGCCAGGCCCGCCCCGCAGACCAGCATCGCCAGCGAGAAGAAGACGTCCTTGTGGATGATGCGCTGGCCGAAGACGGTCACCAGCACGATCCCCAGGGCCGTGCCCAGGCCGAACGAGGTGAGCAGGGCCGGGAACCCGGTGCTGCCGGCGAGCAGGACGTCGGTGGCGAAGGGCTTGCCGAGCACGATGATGATCCCCCCGCCGGCCAGGGCCACCCCCATAGCCGCCACCACCAGGCGTATCCGGCGGTGGCTGACCACGAACATCACCCCGTCGCGTAGATCGCGCAGCGGTGCCATGAGGTTGAGCCGCCCGGTGCGCCGCCGCTGCTCGGGGAGAAGATGCCCGGTCAGCGGGATCGTCCAGATGATCGCCGCCGAGGCCAGGAAGGTGCCCGCATCCACCAGGAACGGCAGGCCTTCGGCGGTGCCGGGGAGAAGGCCGCCGAGGGTCACCTTGGGGCTGAGGGGGGCCAGGATGAGGAAGACCACCGCCCCCAGGGGGAAAGTCCCGTAGGCGGCGCTCAGCGACAGGCTGTTGGCCGGCACCAGCTCGTTGCGATTCACCAGATTGGGGACGCTCGACTCGCGGGCCGGCTGGAAGATCAGGGTGAGGCCCTCCATGGCCAGGTTGACCAGCACCAAGTAGGTGATGCTCCGGGCGAAGACCAGGCTGAAGACCAGGGCCGCCCGCCCGAGCTCCACCGTCACCATGGCGTACTTGCGGTTGACCCGGTCGGCGATCACCCCGCCCACCGCGGCGAAGAAGAGCCCGGGGAGGATGCGAGACATCATGGCGAGCACGATCCCGTTGCCCCCGGCCAGATCGTCGGCCAGGGAGAGGGTGGCGAGGATGGCCACCCAGTCGCCGGTGCTGCTGACCAGGCCGGCCTTCCACAGCCGGGAGAAGGGCCCCGAGCGCATCAGGGCCCAGGTGCTGCGGGGCGGCGCCTCGGTCACGGCGCGAGCGTATCAGAGGCGCTCCCGGCCTCCGCTGGGGATCGGCGATCAGCCGGTGGCCGGACCCTCCCCCGCCGGCCCGGCCACCGGCGCGCAGGGCTTGATCTCCTTGCCTTCGGCGGCAAGGCGCTCCCGCCGGGCCGCCAGCAGGGCGCAGGCCCGCTCCAGGGTGATGCGCTCCCCTGAGTCCTCCCGGCGCAGCGAGGCGTTCACCGAGCCGTCGGTGACGTAGGGCCCGAAGCGGCCCTCCCGCAGCTCCACGGCGCAGCCGGTGGCGGGGTCCACCCCCAGCGAGCGCAGCGGGCCGGCGGCCGCCGCCCGGCCGGAGCGCCGCCGGGTCTTGGGGGCCGCGAAGCGGCGCCGAGCCTCCGCCAGGGTGACGGTGAAGAGCTGCTCCTCGGATTCCAGGTTGCGGGTCTCCCCGCCCCGCTCCAGGTAGGGCCCGTACTTGCCGTTGCGGGCGAGGATCTCCTCGTCGGTATCCGGGTCGGTGCCCAGCAGCCGCGGCAGGGAGAGGAGGCGCAGTGCCTCCTCCAAGGTGACCGCTTCGGGCGTCATGGCGGCGAACAGCGAGGCGCTCTTCGGTTTCCCTTCCACGTCCTCGGCCCGCCCCAGCGCGACATAGGGGCCGAAGCGGCCGCGGCGGGCGATCACCTCCAGCCCGCTCTCCGGGTCGACGCCGACCACCCGGTCGCCGTTGGGCTTCTCGAGCAGGGCGGCCACCTTCTCCGGGGTCAGCTCGTCGGGTGGCAGGTCCTCCGGGATGCTCACCGTCGCCCCCTCCACCTGCAGGTAGGGGCCGTAGCGGCCCACCCGGACCACCAAGGCGCCCTCGTCTTCACCCAACGGGACGGCGTTGATCTCCCGGGGGTCGGCCTCGGCCAGGCTGCGGGCCACCAGGTCGACCAGCCCCTGGTGCCCGTCGCCGAAGTAGAAGTCCTGCAGGTAGGGGACGGTCTCCTGCTCCCCGTTGGAGATGCGGTCGAGGTCATCCTCCATGCGGGCGGTGAAGGCGTAGTCGACCAGATCGGCGAACTGGCTCTCGAGCAGGCGCACGGTGGCGAAGGCGGTGAAGGTGGGCACCAGGGCGGGGCCCTTCTTCCACACATAGCCCCGTTCCTGGATGGTGGCGATGATGGCGGCGTAGGTGGAGGGGCGCCCGATGCCCAGCTCCTCCAGCCGGCGGACCAGCGAGGCTTCGGTGTAGCGGGGAGGCGGCTTGGTCTCGTGGCCCTTGGCCTCCAGCGCCTCGACAGCGAGGGGGTCGCCCTCGGCCAGCGGGGGCAGCCGCCGCTCCTGATCCTCGAGCTCGGCGTCGGGGTCGTCGGAGCCTTCGACGTAGGCCCGCAGGAACCCGGGGAAAGAGATGATCTTGCCGGCGGCGGCGAACTCGGCATCGGCTCCCAAGGCGGCCCGCGCCCCCAGGCGCACCGCCACGCTCTCCCCGACGGCATCGGCCATCTGCGAGGCCACGGCCCGCTTCCAGATCAGGTCGTAGAGGCGGGCCTCGTCGGCGGGGACCTGGTCGGCCACCTCCTCGGGGTCGCGAAAGGCCTCGCCGGCAGGGCGGATGGCCTCGTGGGCCTCCTGGGCGTTCTTCACCTGGCTGCGATGCACCCGGGGGTGGTCCGGCAAGTAGGCGGCGCCGAACCGCCCGGCGATGACCGCCCGGGCCGCCGCCACCGCCGCCTCGGAGAGGGCGGTGGAGTCGGTGCGCATGTAGGTGATGTACCCGCTCTCGTACAGGTGCTGGGCCGCCCGCATGGTGCGCTGCGAGGAGAAACGCAGCTGGCGGCCGGCCTCCTGCTGCAGGGTGGCGGTGCGGAAGGGCGGGTAGGGGGAGCGTCGGTAGGGCTTGCGCTCCACCGCGCGCACGGCGAAGGTCGCCCCGGCCAGGTCGTCGACCAGCGCCTCCGCGGCCGCCCGGTCGAGCACCAGCGCGCCGCCGTTGCGCGGGCGGCCGGCCGCATCGAAGTCCCTCCCCGAGGCCACCCGCTGCCCGTCGAGGGCGGCCAGCGCGGCGCCGAAGCGGCCCCGGTCGGCGGAGCGGGTGGCGAAGACCCCCTCCACGTCCCAGAAGGAGGCCGAGCGGAAGCGCATCCGCTCCAGTTCCCGCTCCACCACGATGCGGATGGCCGGGCTCTGCACCCGGCCCGCCGACAAGCCGGGGCGCACCATCTTCCACAGCACCGGGGACACTTCGTAGCCGAAGAGGCGGTCGAGGATGCGGCGGGTCTCCTGGGCATCGACGAGAAGCCGGTCGAGGTCGCGCGGCTCCGCCAGCGCCCGACGGATGGCCGCGGCGGTGATCTCGTGGAAGACGAGGCGCCGCACCGGCACCCGCGGGCGCAGCACTTCGAGCAGATGCCAGGCGATCGATTCCCCCTCGCGGTCCTCGTCGGTGGCCAGGTAGAGCTCGTCCGCCTCTTTGAGCAGGCGGCGCAGCTTGGCGATCTGCGCCCGCTTCGACTTCGGGACGACGTACAGGGGCTTGAAGCCGTGGTGGACGTCGACTCCGAGCCGGGCCCAGTCCTCGCCCTTGAGCTCCTCCGGGATCTCCGAGGCGTCCTTGGGCAGGTCGCGCACGTGCCCGATCGACGACTCGACCACGAAGCCGCGCCCGAGGAACCCGCCGATGGTGCGGGCCTTGGCCGGTGATTCGACGATGACGAGCTTGGCGGACATCGAGACCTCAGCCGGCGGCAGAAGACCACCGGCGGACTGGGGGAACGCCCAGAGGATGACCCAATCTTGCGCCCTGTGTCAAGACGCGTGCCCGGTAGCTCGCCCGGGGCGGTGCCCCTCCACGGCGGCGGCGAGGCCCGCGGCGAGGCGCCCGGCCACCGCCTCCCAGGTGTACTCGGCGAGGACCAGTTCCCGGCCGGCGCGGCCCATCTCCCGGGCCCGGCCGGGGTCGTCGAGGAGCAGGCGCAGGCCCTCGTCCAGCGCGTCGTCGTCGGCCACGATGAAGCCGGTCTCACCGGGGACGACCGTCTCCGGCGAGCCCCCGGAATCGCCGGCCAGCACCGGGAGCCCGGCCGCCGCCGCCTCCAGGAACACCAGGCCGAGGCCCTCGACCTCGAGGCCGAACCAGCGCGACCGGCAGGGCATGGCGAACACCGTCATCTCCCGGTACAACCCCGGCAGCCGTGCCCAGGGCACCGCCACCTCGAGGCGGGTGGGCACCTCGCGCCGGGCGGCCAGGCGGCGCAGGTCCTCCTCGTCGCGCCCCTTGCCCACCAGGAGCACACTCAGGTCCCGCCCCTCGGCCCGCAGGCGGGCCACCGCCTCCAGCACCCGGCGCTGCCCTTTGCGGGGGACGAAGCGGCTCACACAGCCCACCACCGGGGAGGCAGGCGGCTCGCCGGGCGTGAAGGCGGCTTCGACCCCGGCGCCCAGGTAACGGACCGGCCGCCCGGCCAGGCGCTCCACCCGGCCACAGGTGAAACGGCTCACCCCGAAGACCACGTCGGCGCGGTGGAGGGGACGGCGCAGCACTTGGCGCGCCCCCGGGATGGCAGCGGGGATGGTCACCTCGGCCCCGTGGCAGATCACCGCGTAGGGCACGCCGGTGGCCTCCCGCAGGGCGGGCCCGAGCAAAGCCAGGGGATGGGGGGCCCCGAACAGCAGCACGTCGGGCCCGAAGCGGCCGATCTGGCCCTCCAGCCAGCGCCGGACCGGGCGGGTGGGCCACATGAAAGCCAGCTCGTGCCGGACGACGCGGGGGTCGTCACCCTCATCGGCCGGGGCCGCCACCCGCACCTCTCCGCCGAAGGCGGCCACCAGGTTGCCCAGGTACTGCTGGATGCCGCCGGGCTTGGGCGGGTAGTCGTTGGTGATCAGGAGCACGCGCACGTGCGGTCACACTACCCCGAGGTTGTAATCGACCACCACCGTGCCCTGCTTGCCCACCCGCAGGTGCGTCACCGACGCGTTGCCCGGGCCCTCGAGCAGCTCGCGGGCCGCCGGCCCGAGGCCGATCACCAATCCCACGCAGGCGCGGATGATGCCGCCGTGGCTGAACACCAGCACCCTCTCCCCGGGATGGGCGGCGGCTATCTCCTCGACGGCACGGTGCAGGCGGGCGGCCGCCCCGGCGACGGTCTCCCCGGTCTTGCCCCGCGGCAGGTCTCGCTGCTGCTCGTGGGTGGCCGCCCATTCCTCCGGGAACCGCTCCCGGATCTCGGCCGTGGTCAGCCCCTCCCAGGCCCCGAAGTCGATCTCGTACAGGTCGGGGCGCACCGTCGGCTCGGCCCCCCGGCCGGCGGCAAAGGCGGCGGCCGTCAGCCGGGCCCGCTGCAAATGGGAGGTGTAGATGTGCTCGACGGAGTCGTAGCGGGCGGCTAGTTCGGTCCCCTGGACGAGGCCCCGGGCGCTCAGCGACCCGTCGGTGGTGCCATGCCAGACGTCGGCCAGGTTGGCCTCGCTCTCCCCGTGGCGGGCCAGGCCGACCACAGTGCCGTGCGGGCCGACCGGCGGGGCCGCCGCCAGGTGGGTGGCATCGTTGAGGACCCGTACCCGCCGGGCCGCGCCGTCGGCCGCGATCACCGTCAGGGCGGTGTTGCCGGGGTGCTCCACCGGCCAGGGGCGGCGGCGGGCCCGGAAGCGGAGCAGGCCCGAGAGGTAGGCCCCGATCAACCCGCCGTGGGTAACCACGAGCGCCCGCTCTCCGTCCCCCAGGCGCGCCGCCAGCGCCTCCACCGCCGAGTCCACCCGGGCGCAGAACCCGCGCCAGGTCTCCCCACCCCCGATGGGCAGGTCCTCACCGGTCATCAGGGCCTGCATCTCGTCGGGGTAACGGGCCATCACCTCCGCCCGGGTGAGGCCTTCCCAGCGGCCCAGGTCCAGCTCCCGGAAGGCGGGGTCGGCCTCAGCCGACAGCCCGGCGGCGGCCGTGGTGGCCGCCGCCCGCTCCAGGTCGGAGGTCACCACCAGGTCGAACAGGTGCCGGGAGAGCCGGGCACCGAGCAGCCTCGCCTGCCCCTCGCCTCGCGCGCTCAACCCCGCGTCACCCTGGCCTTGCCAGACGCCCTCGGCGTTGGCGGTGGTTTCCCCGTGGCGGGCCAACCAGATCTCGCTCATGGGGGCCGAAGGCTACCGCCGCCGTGAGCTCATCCTTGCCGCAGGCATGGCAGCCGGCCGTGCCGACCCCGGAGCAACCCGTTACCCGCCGCGCCGCCGGGTGTGTAGGCCCACCGCCAGGGCCAGCGCCAGGAACCCGGCACCGAGGCCCAGCGGCACCCAATCCACCCCCTCGGCGAGGGGGAGCAGTGGCTCGATCAGCTCGAGGCCGGTCACGTCGAGGTAGGACTCCCCGCCCCGATCGGGGTCGTGGTAGCGCCACATGCCTCGCAGTTCCACCACCGGGCCCCTGACCCAATAGCCGCCCGGCTCGTCGAACCCCGGCCAGAGCTCGACTGGGATGCGCACCCCGATTCCCAGGTTGGCGCCGGCCAGGCTGCCCCCGGCCAGGAGGGGGGCCTCGGCGTAGGCGTCGCCGTTCAGCTGGGTCCACACCGTGCCGTCGTTGCGCCGGCCGAAGTCGCCGACGAGCTCGCCGCGCACCACCACCCCCATCGTGGGGTAGGCCTCCGGGTCGGCGAGGAGATCGGCCACGGTGACCTCGTCCCAGTGGAGAGGCTCCGCCGTCTGCGCGGCCGTGGCGGGCAGCGGGGCCCACCCGAGCAGGCCGGCAGCCACCATCACCAGGACGACGAGGAGGACGCGGCGGCCCATCATCGCCCTCGCACCGCCGCCACCGCGAAGCCGAACAGGGCGAAGGCGGCCACGAACTCGAGCCGGCCCAGCCACATCTGCAGGATGTAGGTGACCTCGAGCACCACCGGCATGGACGGGTTGGTGATCCCCACCGACAATCCGACGTTGGCCGAGGCGCTGACCGACTCGAACAAGGCCTCCTGGAGGGGGTAGCCGTAGGCCAGGCCCACCACCGCCCCGAACAAGTAGAGACCGACGTAGAGCAGCGAGACGATCAGCACCGCCTGCGCCAACTGCGGGGTGATCCGCTTGCGCCCCCCCTGGTAGTAAGCCTGGGAGACCACCGCCCGGTCGGGGAGGACCACTGCCTTCACGTGGTCTTTGAGGAGCTTCAGGGCGAGCCCGACCCGCAGCGCTTTCACCCCACCGGCGGCCGAGGAGGTCATACCGCCCAGGGCCATGGCTATGGCGATGCCGCCGAACGCGAGGCCGCCCCAGGCGGCCAGGTCCGACGCGGGCACGGTGGAGAGGCCGGTCGTGGTGTGCGCCGAGATCACCTGGAAGAGGCCCTGGCGCGCCAGGCCACCGACGCTGGAGTAGAGGCCGAGCGCGGACAGGCCGAAGAGGGTGGCCACCAGGGCGAGGAAGCCGGTGAACAGGGCGGTGCGCGTCTCAAGGTTGCGCAGCAGTCGGCCGCGCCGCCGCCCGCGCCAGAGGACGTAGTGGAGCCCGACGCTCACCGCCCCCGCCAGCATGAACACCGCAGTGGCCGCCTCGAACAGGCCCGAGTGGTAGTAGCCGATACTCGAGCTCTGCGGGGCGAAGCCCCCGGTGGAGAACGCGGACAGGAACACCAGCAGCCCGTGGTAGAGCGAGCGCCCCGGGCTGAAGCCCAGGGTGAAATGGGCCACCGCTCCGAGCACGACCACGCCGAGGGCGAGGTGGGCCAGGCTCACCCCGGCGATGAAGCGGGTCGTGGAGGCCGCTGAGGGCAGGATCCTCTCCTCCCGGCCCTCCGCCCGGAACATGGAGAGGCCGGCCCGGTCGGCGAGGACCAGCACCGCCATCAGCACGATCGAGGCGCCGCCCAGGAACTGGAGCAGGTTTCGCCAGAAGTTCAGCGACGGCGCCAGGTGGTCCAGGTCCTGCAGCAGCGAGAGACCGGTGGTGGTCAGCCCGCTCATCGCATCGAAGATGGCGTCGAGGGGGTTGGCGAAGTGCCCGGAGAGGGCCAGCGGCAGGGAGCCTACGGCGGGCACTATCAGCCAGGCCAGCGCCGCCACCACCATGCCGTGGCTCCAGTGGACATGGTGGCCACCCGGAGGGCGGGATGCGGCGAGCACCCCGAGCAGGGCGAAGGCGCCGGCGGTGAGCACGAAAGCGGAAGCCGGCGCCCACTCCCGGCCCACCACGGCCCAGGCGAGGGGGAGAGTGGTCACCGCGGCGGCGAAGAGCAGAACCCGGCCCAGGTAGTAGGACACAACCCGAAAGTCCTCCCCGGCCGGGCGGAGCAGCATCACACCACCCACAGCGCGAACGCGGCCACCGCCAGCGCCACCAGGACGAACACCCCGACGACGAGCATCTCCACGGTGAGGCCCCACAGCCCTCCCAGGACGCCTCGCAGGGCGCCCCACCGTCGCCGGGGCTCAACGGTCATCGCCCCCGCCGTGCCCGGCCCGGCGCAAGGCGGCGCGCACTTCTGATTCCTGCTCCACGGCAGTCACCACCAGGACTCGGTCGCCGGGGTGGATGACGGTGTCGCCGCGCGGGACGATGACCTCGCCCCCCTCTTCCTCCCGCGTCACCGCCACCATCACCGTCTGCGCCGGCAAGCCCAAGTCCACCACCCTGCGAGGCTGGGTCTCCGGGCCCACCTCGACCTCGATGAGGCTGATCCGACCCCTGGCCAGCAAGGCGATGCGCTCCAGGTGCAGGAAATCGATCTCCCGAGAGATCAACTGGCTGATGAGGTCGGTGACCGCCACCACCGGGATGCCGAGGGCGTCGAAGGTGGCACGGTTGCGCGGGTCGTTGAGACGGGCGAGCACCCGCTTGGCGCCCAGGGTCTCGGCCAGCTCGCAAGCCGTCAGGTTGACCTCGTCCTGGCCGGTGACGGCCAGCAGCCAGTCGGCCCGGGAGACCTCGGCGTCCCTGAGGATGCTCATGCTGGTGCCGTCGCCTTCGAGAACCAGGGCGTCCACCGACTCGGCGAGATGGCGGGCGACCTCGGCGTCGCTCTCCGCCACGGTGACGGCATGACCGGCTTCGGACAACTCGCGCGCCAGGTGCCGGCCGATCTTCCCGGCCCCGATGATGACGATCCTCACGACTCGCCCTCGGCGTCCACGGCCAGAAAGCGGCGCACCCGGCCGGCCACCCCCCGGCGCGCCGCCGCCGCCACCAGGTCGCCGGGCCGGAGCGGGTCACCCGGCCGGGGGATGAGAACGGTGCCGTCGCGCTGCAGCGCCGCCACCCGCAGCTCGCCTTCTATCTCGAGGTCCGACACTGAATGGCCGGCTGCGCCGGCGCCGAGCACCATCTCGACCACCTGGACATCCCCGGTCGGGAACGCCAGGTGGTAGGCGAACTCGGGCTCGTGGACCCGCTCCACCACGACCCGAGCGGTCAGGCGGGCGGTCGGCACGAAGTCGACGGCCAGGGCGCGGTAGGCGGCCTCCCGGGCCGGGTCGTCGAGCCGGGCGATCGCCCGGGGCACCCCGAAGACCCGTTCTGCCAGTTGTACCGCCATCAGGTTGGCGTTGTCCGAGGGAGTGAGGGCGAGGAAGATGTCGGCCTCCTCGATGCCGGCAGCGCGCAGGGCATCGACGTCGTAGGTGACCCCGACGTGCAGGGTGCCGTCGAAGGCCCGGCCGAGGGACTCAAACGCCTCCTCCGACTCGTCGAGGAGCGAGACGTCGTCCCCGAGAGCGCTGAGCGCCTGGGCCACCTCGCGGCCCACCCGGCCCGAACCTGCGATCAGTACGCGCATGACCTGCCCCGATTGTAGGGACGGCTCGGCGCGCCGAGTGACGGCCCCATTACCCTTCCGGCGTGGCCGACGACCGCCTCCACAGCACCCGGCTGCATTCGGACCGTTTCTTCCCGGCGCGCTTCTTGCGCCCGGTGCAGCGTTTCCTACAAGTGGAGGCCGCCGGCGGCATCGCTCTGCTGGTGATGGCCGTCGTCGCCCTCGTCTGGGCCAATACCCCCTTTGGGGAAACCTACGGCACGTTCTGGGCGACGGACTTCCGGGTGACGCTCGGGCCGGTGCACCTCGAGCTGACCTTCCAGGAGGCAGTCAACGACGGCCTCATGGTCCTCTTCTTCTTCGTGATCGGCCTGGAGATCAAGCGCGAACTGGTGCGCGGCGACCTGCGGGACGCTCGCATCGCGGCCCTGCCGGTGCTGGCCGCGATCGGCGGGGTGGTGGCACCGGCGGCCATCTACCTCGCCTTCAACGCCGGGGGGCCGGGCGGTCATGGGTGGGCGGTGCCGGTGGCCACCGACATCGCCTTCTCGGTCGGCCTGCTCTCGCTGGTCGGGCGCCGGGTGCCGCTGGGAGCCAGGCTCTTCCTGCTCACCCTGGCGGTGGCGGACGACATCGGTGGCATAGTCGTCATCGCCGTCTTCTACTCGCAGGGCATCGACTTCGGATGGCTGGGGGCTGCCGCCGCTGGCCTGGCGGTCATATGGGTGGCCAACCGGGTGGGCATCCGCGCCCTCCCCTTCTACGGCCTGCTGGCCTTCGGTACCTGGCTGTGCCTGCTCGAGTCGGGGGTGCACGCTGCCCTGGCCGGGGTGGCCTTCGCCGCCCTCACCCCGGCCCACTCGTACTACTCGGATGCCGAGTACCGGCAGCGGGCGCAGGCCGTGCTCGCCGGCTACGACCGCGAGGCGACCGCCCCGCACGGCGAGGAGCGGTTGGACGAGAACGCCCTCGCCCTGGTGGCGGTCGCCCGGGAGTCGGTGCCCCCCCTGGACCGACTGGAGCGGGCCCTCCTCCCCTGGAGCTCCTTCGTGGTGGCCCCCATCTTCGCCCTCGCCAACTCGGGGGTGCGCTTCGCCGGCCTGGACCTGGCCGAGGCCGCCACCCACCCGGTCACCCTGGGCGTGGCCGTCGGGCTCGTCGCCGGGAAGATGCTGGGCATCCCCGCCTTCACCTGGCTGGCGGTGCGCCTGGGCTGGGGGCGCCTGCCCCGGGCGACCGGCTGGCGGCACGTGCTCGGCCTCTCGGCAGTGGCCGGCATCGGGTTCACCGTCTCCCTGTTCGTGGCCGCCATCGCCTTCACCGACCCGGACCTGGCGAACCGGGCCAAGTTGGGGATCTTCGCCGGGTCGCTGGCGGCCGGGCTGGTGGGCTACCTGATGCTGCGCTCCCTGCCCGTCCGGACGGACGCGGCGCTGGCTGAGGACGCCTGAGGGCCCTCCCCGGCAGCCGCGCGGCCCGGGGCTAGAGTCCGCGACCGTGCCCAGACGCTCGATCGCCATCGCCGGAGCCGTCGCCGCCACGCTCGTCGTGGCCGCCGTCGGCGGCCTGCTGCTCTTCGGGGGATCGGAGGAAGGTGCCTCCACCTCCATCACCCAGGCCGCCTCCACCAGCACCAGCACCAGCGCAGCCACTACCACCACGGCTCCGGGTACCACCTCAAGCACGACCACCCTCCCGCCGGGCGTGCCCATCACCCTTACCCTCGAGGGGAGCGGCGAGCTACAGACGGCCGCCGAGGACTTCTACGCCTGGCTCGGCGATCCCTACCGCGTCGACCCGCCGCCGATGGCGGACGGCCTGGCCGCCTTCCTCGCGGAGGTCGAGTCGGATGAGGGCTTCTACCTCGACGGGCAGCTCACCACCGCCGAACTGGACGAGGGCGGGGAAGTGGCGGTGATCACCGCCGAGGAGGACGTGCTGCTCGCCGTCGACGACGGAGAGGGTTGGCGCATCGTCGGCGCCAAGCTGCCCAGCCTGGGCCTGGGGGCCTGGTACGGCGACCCGATCCGCTTCGTGATGATCATCGGCACCGACGCCCGCCCCGGCTACATCGAGCGGGTGTTTCGCGGCGACAGCCTGCACGTGCTGTCCTCCAATATCGGCGAAGGGGCCGGAGGAGTACTCGGCATCCCCCGCGACAGCTACGTGGACACCCCCTACGGGTGGAAGGACAAGCTGAGCAGCGTTAACGCCCGCGCCAACTCCGAGGCGGTGGTCGACATCGTCCGCGGCCTGAGCGGCCTGCCGGTGGAGGGCTACCTGGTCACCGGCTTCGCCAGCTTCACCGGCCTGGTCGACAACTTCGGCGGGGTGGTGGTAGACGTCCCCTTCGCCATGGCCGACCCCAAGTCCCAGGCCTTCCTCAGCGCCGGGGAGCAGGTCCTGTGGGGAGCCAACGCCCTGGCCTTCTCCCGCAACCGCTCCATCTGGGGCAGCGACTTCACCCGCTCGTATCACCAGGGGCTAGTCATGCTCGGTGCCCTCGACAAGGCCCAGGCAGCCGGCATCCTGCAGCTGCCCAACCTGCTCCGGCTCCTCTGCGAGTACACCTGGACCGACCTGTCGGCCGAGGACCTGCTGACGCTGGCCGCCGGCGCTTTCGAGATCGACCCGGCCGAGGTTGGCAACACCGTGCTCCCCGGCACGATCCAGATGATCAGCGGTGCCAGCGTGGTCGTCCTCGACCCCGCAGCCGAGGAGATCTACCGCGACCTCGACGACGGGATCCTCACCCCGAGCGAGTGAGCCACGCCCGCTTCCCCGCCGCCAGGCGGTTGAGGGTGTTGGTGGTCAGGAACGAGAAAGCGGTTAGGCCGATCACCAACCCCCACGCCGCGGCCGGTAGGGCCGCCGTGTCGAAGAGGGTCTGGCCGATGGGGGCGTAGACCACCGCCACCTGCAGCAGCAGTGACCCCAGCACCCCGAGGCCGAGCAGCGGGTTGCGGCCGGGGCCTTCCGCCCACCGCCCGGTGAGGCGGGACCGGGTCGAGAAGGCGTGGGCCAGCTGGGCCACCACCACGGTGACGAAGACGATGGTGCGCACCACGGTCCACTCGTACCCGAGGGCGTAGTGCCCGATCACCAGGGCCCCCAGGGCGGCCACGGTGAGCACGCTGCCGTGGCGGAGCAGCAGCAGCTGCTGGCGCCCGCTCAGGATGTCGCGGCTGCGGTCGGGAGGCCCGAGCATCACGTTGGGCGCTGGCGGGTCCATGCCCAGTGCCAGGGCCGGCAGGCCGTCGGTGACCAGGTTCACCCACAGCAGCTGGACCGCCAGCAGGGGATCTCCCAGGGCCCCAAAGACCAGGAACCCGAGGAACATCACCAACACCTCGCTGAGGTTGCAGGAGAGCAGGAAGTACACCACGGTCTTCAGGTTGGCGAAGATCCCCCGCCCCTCCCGCACCGCCGAGACGATGCTGGCGAAGTTGTCGTCGGTGAGCACCATGTCGGCGGCGTCTTTGGCCACGTCGGTGCCGCTGCCCATGGCCACCCCGATGTCGGCGGCGTGCAGGGCGGGGGCGTCGTTGACCCCGTCGCCGGTCATGGCCACGATCTCCCCCCGCTGTTGCCAGGCCTCGACGATCTTCACCTTGTCGAGGGGGTCGATGCGTGAGTAGACCCGGTAGCGCTCCACTTCGGCCGCCAGCTCCTCGGCCGTCATCTCCCGGAGGCGCTCCCCGGGCAGAACCTCGTCGGCGGGCCCGAGGATGCCCACTTCAGTGGCGACGGCCCGGGCGGTGACCTCGTGGTCGCCGGTGACCATGACCACCGTGATGCCGGCCCGCTGCGCCTCGGCCACCGCCGGGCCGGCCTCCGGCCGAACGGCATCGCTCATCCCCACCACGGCGATCAGGATGAGGTCGCTCTCGACCTCCTCGGTCTCGGACGGCAGGTCGGACTCCTCCCGGTAGGCCAGCGCCAGGGTGCGCAGCCCTCCTCGCGCCAGACGGGCCGCCTCCGCCAGCACCGCCGTCCGTCGGGCAGCGTCGAAGGGCAGGGAGCCCTCGGCACCCTCGACCGCCCGGCAGCGATCCACCAGCAGCTCGGGAGCCCCCTTCACCGCCGCCAGCCGCCCCCCGGGCACCTCATGGATGGTGCTCATGCGCTTGCGGCGCGAGTCGAAGGCGAACTCGTCGACCCGGGGGTAGCGAGCCCGGATCTCACCGGCGTCGGCCCCCAGGTCGGCCACCGCCATGAGCAGGGCCACCTCAGTGGGGTCGCCCAGGTAGCCGCCGGCGGTGGCCCGGGAGTCGTTGCACAAGGAAGCCACCTCGACGAAGCGGCGCACCCGCCGATCCTCGGTGGGTAGTTCCGCCGGCGAGCCGCTTCGGCCCTCCAGCACCACCTGCTGCACCCGTATCTCGTTGCGGGTGAGGGTGCCGGTCTTGTCGGTGCAGATAACCGTGGCCGCTCCCAGCGACTCGACCGCGGCGAGGCGGCGCACGATGGCGTTGCGGTCGGCCATGCGCTGCACCCCGCCGGAGAGGGTGATGGTCACCACCGCCGGCAGGCCCTCCGGGATGGCGGCCACCGCCAGGGCCACCGCGGTGAGGAACATCGCCTCGGCCGGCTTGCCGCGCAGCAGCCCAGTGAGGAAGATCAGGCCGGCCGCGCCCAGGCAGATGATGGCCAGGCGCCGGCCCACCCGGGTCAACTCGACCTTCAGAGGCGCCGGGGCCTCCTCCTGGGTGAGCACCTCGGCCAGGCGCCCCACCTCGGTGGCGCTCCCGGTGGCGGTCACAATCGCCCGTCCCCGGCCGGCTGCCACCGAGGTGCCCGAGAACAACATGGAGCGGCGATCCCCCAGGGAGACCCCCTCCTCAACCGGGGCGACCTGCTTGGAGGAAGGGAACGACTCGCCGGTTAGAGCCGACTCCTCGGCCTCCAGGCGCACCGCGCTGATGAGACGGGCATCGGCGGCGATCCGATCCCCGGCTTCCAGTACCAGCAGATCGCCGGGGACCACCTCGGCGGTGGGCACCCGCCGCTCCCCGCCGTCGCGCACCACCACCGCCTCCGGCGCCGACATCTCCTTGAGCCGGGCCAGGGCGTTCTCCGCCCGCGCCTCCTGCACGAAGCCGAGCACCGTGTTGAGGACCACGATCGCCAGGATCACCCCGGCGTCGATCCACTCATCAAGGAGTAGACCGCTCACCAGGGCGGCCACGACGAGGATCCAGATGAGCACGTCGGTGAACTGGTGGGCGAGGATGGAGAGGCGGCCGGGCCCGCCCTCCTCCCCGATGGCGTTGGGACCCACCTCGGCCAGGCGGCGGGCGGTCTCGGCCGAGGTCAGGCCGGCGTGCGGGTCGCCTCCGAGGGCG
The DNA here is from genome assembly GCA_964354255.1 of uncultured Acidimicrobiia bacterium. Classification (GTDB taxonomy): domain Bacteria; phylum Actinomycetota; class Acidimicrobiia; order Spongiisociales; family UBA11373; genus VGBK01. The sequence continues at coordinate 36,046 of CAYGYX010000011.1, forward strand.
GCGACGACCTCATCGACGGGAAGGGAATGCCAGGGGCGCACCGGGTTCATCCTACGAGGGCAGCCGGCAGCCTCGGTAATCGTGCGGCGCCGATGCCCCCTGCCTTTCTGCCTGGCAACATAGCGGCGGCACACGAAGGGAGACCGGGAGTGGATGTCCTGGCGGAGGGCCACGGCGAGCTGCTCGGGTGGCACGACCCCGACGAGCAGCGGGCCTGGGTGCGGGAGAACAAGCCCCGCGACCTGCACGACAAGCGGATGAGCATCGCCGAGGCGGTGCGGCGCTTCGTGCCCGACGGAGCGGTGCTGGCCATGGGGGGCTTCGGCCACGTCCGGGTCTCGATGGCGGCGGTGTACGAGATCATCCGCCAGGGCAAGCGGCGCCTGGCCTTGCTGGGCAAGACCGCCGTCCACGATGCCGACCTGCTCATCGGCTCCGGCTGCGTGGACCGGGTCGAGGTGGCCTACACCTTCGGGCACGAGCTGCGCGGCCTGTCGCCTGCTTCCCGGCGGGCGGCGGAGTCCGGGGCCTGCCGGGTGGTGGGCGAGGTGTCGAACGCCGTCTTCCAGTGGCGCTTCCTGGCGGCGATGATGGGCGTCCCCTTCCTCCCCGCCCGCAACCTGCTGGGCACCGACACCCTGGAGCACAGCCCGGCCAAGGTGGTGGCCGACCCGTTCACCGGGCGGCCCATCTGCCTGCTGCCGGCCTGCTACCCCGACGTGGCGTTCATCCACGTGCCCCGCTGCGACCCCTTCGGGAACGCCCAGATCGACGGCACCCTGATCGAGGACTTCGAGCTGGCCCGGGCCGCCCGCCGCCTGGTGGTCACCACCGAGGAGATCATCCCCGAGGAGAAGATCCGGGAGCAGCCCTGGCACACGACCATCCCCTTCTTCCTGGTCGACGCGGTGGTCGAGGTCCCCTTCGGCAGCCATCCCTGCCAGATGCCGCTGCTCTACTTCTTCGACGAGGAGCACATCGGGGAGTGGCTGGCGATGTCCCGCTCACCGGAGGGGACCGAGGAGTACCTCGACCGCTACGTGCACGGGGTGGCCGACTTCGCCGCCTACCTGGAGCTGGTGGGCGGGCCGGAGCGCATGGCGCACCTGGCCGACGTGGAGCACCTGCGGGCCCCGATGACCGCCCCCTGGCTGGAGAGGAAGAGGTAGGCGATGGCACCCGACTACTCACCCACCGAGATGATGGCGGTGATCGCCGCCCGCACCCTGGAGGACGGCCGCTCGGTGTTCGTGGGCACCGGCCTCCCCATGATCGCCGCCATGCTCGCCCAGCGCACCCACGCCCCCAACCTGCTGATCGTGTTCGAGGCCGGGGGCATCGGTCCCCGCGTGCCCACGCTGCCCATCTCGGTGGGGGACTCGCGCACCTTCTACCAGGCGGTGGCCGCCTCGAGCATGCACGAGGTGATGTCGCTCTCCCAGGCCGGCTACCTGGACTACGGGTTCCTGGGGGCGGCGGCCATCGACCGCTACGGGAACATCAACACCACCGTCATCGGCGACTACGCCGCCCCCAAGGCGCGGCTCCCGGGCAGCGGCGGGGCCAACGACGTCGGCTCGTTCTGCTGGCAGACGATCGTGATCATGCGCCAGGAGAAGCGGCGTTTCGCCGCCAAGGTCGACTTCCTCACCACCCCCGGCTACCTCACCGGTCCCGGGGCACGGGAGGCAGCCGGACTCCCCGCCGGGTCGGGGCCCTACCGGGTGATCACCCAGCTGGGGGTCTACGGCTTCGAAGAGAGCTCCAAGCGCTTGCAGCTGCTCGCCGTCCACCCGGGGATCACCGTCGAGGGAGTGCAGGCGGAGAGCGAGTTCGAGATCCTCCTTGCCGCCGAGGTGGGCACCAGCCTCCCCCCCACCGCCGAGGAGCGCGCCCTGCTGCACGAGATCGACCCGATGGGCATGGCGGTCGGGAGGTAGCGGGCACACGGGGAGGGCGCTCACTCCCGGCGGGGGTAGGGAGCGTGGTGGTGGGCGAGGTGGTGGTGGCGCCGGCAGAGGAGCCGGAGGTTGCCGAGAAGTCGATAGTCACACCGCTCTCGGCAACCTGACCTCAACACCCCCATCGCAGCGTACAGAGCCACCAGCCCGGCCTTGCTGGGACCAAGGGCGGTTCACCCCGACCAGTCCCGGAAGGCGGGGGAACTCCAGGAGTCGCCCGACATCCGGACGTGGCCACATCACATCAGGCGGCGGCTCGTGTCACTGCCTGGCTGCGAATGGGTGGCAGCTTCTGTGGGCTGGCAATCCGGACCGCACTGACCGAGGCCACCGAGGGCATTGCCTGGCAGGTGCCGGCCCTCCGCGTCCGCGGCCGCTGGCTGGTGGGGTACGCCGCCTTCAGGACCACTGCAGTTCCTTCCCCATGAGCGCTGTGGTGGTGGGGCATTCGCCGGCGACCTGGCGCTCTTCAAGACGACGAAGGGCTCGGCCTACTTGACCGTCGGCCGGCCTCTCCCCGCGGCGCTGGTGACAAAGATGGTCAGCGCACGGCTTGCCGAAGCGGAGGCCAGGAAGGGGCGATGAGGGCGACGGCGCGGTCCTCAGCCGGAGGGCTGCTCCACCGGCGGGAAGGGAGAACTTGGCGGAGTGGGGTAGGGGCCGTGCTCGCCGGCCTCGGCCTCCCAGTCGAAGGTCCCCAGTTCGCACATGCCGTTCGGGTCGTGAACGGTGAACCTGGTGAGCGCGCCGCCCTCGCCCCACGGGTAGCTGATGGTGACCGTGCCCCGGGCTGTGTCTGCCGAGATGAATGACCCGGAGACAGATCCCACCCCGGAGGCGTCGAAGCTGAACCGTCCTTGGGTGATGGGGGCCATCACCCTCTGTATGTACTCGGAACGCTCGGCGCTGAGGGCGGCGCACTCGAGGTCGTCGATGTCGAGGAGGATGTAGTCGATGCGGGTGCCGTCTTCGGAGACGTCGAAGGAGAGCAGGGCCCGCGACGCCTGGGTAGCCGGGACCGGGAGGGTGGCGGAGTAGCGGGCACCCGGGACGGGTAGCACGACGCCTCCCCCGCAGCTCGTCAGGAGGAGCGCCACCACCAGGAGCCATCTCACTCGTGTCCGGGGCATGCTGCGCCTCGCACCGGCAGCGTACACGTTCGCTCAGATGGAGAGCGGGTCCAGGTGGCGGCAAAGCCGGGCGGGCTGCCCGGCTCTCCTATCCCTGCCCGACCGCGCTGGCCAGCAGGTCCCGGGCGTGGGTAGCGAAGTCGAAGCCGGGGTCGAGCATCTTCCAGACGGTCAGGCCTTGCAGGGCGGCCAGCAGTAACTCGGCACCCTGAGCCCTCAATAGCTGCACCATCGATCCCCGACACGGCTGGAAGGCTCCGGGTTGCCAAGGAGGGGCTAGTCGCATCCCCACCTTGCCTCGCCAGAACGGCGCCGGCTTGCCCAGGTCGGTGGAGCCGACGTCGGCCCAGTGGACCTGATGGTGCGCATCGCACCAGCGGGCGGGAACGTCGCAGCCGGGGTGGGTGCAGCCCCCATCCCGCTGGTGGAGGGCGCGGC
>CAYGYX010000012.1:0-5594 GCA_964354255.1 uncultured Acidimicrobiia bacterium
ACCCACCAGGGTTGAAAACCTGGGGGATGACCTGTGGATAGGGGTGAAAGGCCAAGCAAACTCGGCGATAGCTGGTTCTCCCCGAAATAGCTTTAGGGCTAGCGTCGCGTATTCCACCGTGGAGGTAGAGCACCGATTGGGCTAGGGGGCCTACAAGCTTACCAATCTCAGTCGAACTCCGAATGCCATGGTGCCACAACGCGGCAGTCAGACCATGGGGGATGAGCCTCATTGGTCAAAAGGGAAACAGCCCAGATCGCCAGCTAAGGTCCCTCAGTCTGGACTAAGTGGGGAACGATGTGGGATTGCTCAGACAGCCAGGAGGTTGGCTTAGAAGCAGCCACCCTTTAAAGAGTGCGTAATAGCTCACTGGTCGAGTGGTTCTGCGCGGAAGATGTAACGGGGCTCAAGTCCAGCACCGAAGCTGCGGGATTCCGTCATCAGCTCGGCCTGTGTCCTTCGGGGCACAGGTCCAGGCGGCGGGATCGGTAGGGGAGCTTCGAGCAGCCAGCGAAGCGGCGGCGGAAGCCAGCCGTGGAGGCTGCTCGAGTGAGAATGCCGGCATGAGTAGCGAATGGGGAGTGAGAATCTCCCCCGCCGAATGTCCAAGGTTTCCTGGGGAAGGCTCGTCCGCCCAGGGTTAGTCGGGACCTAAGGCGAGGCCGCGAGGCGTAGTCGATGGACGACTGGTTGATATTCCAGTACCACCATGTGCGCGCCACGGCCGAACCCGGTCTGCTAAGGGAAGCCCTTCGGGGCCTACCGAACCGGCCGGTACTAGGCCAGCGATGGGGTGACGCGGAAGGGTAAGCAGACCCGGGCGTTGGTTGACCCGGGGCAAGCGTGTAGGGCGGGGGCCAGGCAAATCCGGACCCCACAAAGCCTGAGGCGTTATGCCGATCCGCTTTAGGAGAAGCTGCTGAACGCCCATGCCGCCGAGAAAAGCCTCTAGCGAGTGCACAAGGTGCCCGTACCCCAAACCGACACAGGTGGACAGGTAGAGAATACCAAGGCGAGCGAGAGAACCGTGGTTAAGGAACTCGGCAAAATCGCCCCGTAACTTCGGGAGAAGGGGCGCCCCAGTAGGGTGAGAGGATTACTCATGCTCGAGCCCGAAGGGGCCGCAGTGACTCGGCCCAAGCGACTGTTTACTAAAAACACAGGAGCGTGCTAAGTCGCAAGACGACGTATACGCTCTGACGCCTGCCCGGTGCCGGAAGGTCAAGGGGAGGGGTTAGCCGTTTCGACGGCGAAGCTCTGAACCTAAGCCCCGGTAAACGGCGGCGGTAACTATAACCGTCCTAAGGTGACCGCCCTGATTTGTGCATCAGGGTGTTGCCCCTCGCAGTAGCGATGCTGTGAGTGCAGCCGGCCGTATGCTGGGAACCCCGTGCATCCGGCGGTACTCGTCACACTCCGGTCGTATGTTGACCGGGTGGGCAGTGACAAACCGTCCGGTGCGGGCAATCAGCAGGAAAGACCAGGTCTCGAGCAGTGGGTCGTCGGCATGACCGATGGCGAGGGATGCTTCTCCATCTGCATCGTGGCTCACCCGGGCTGTGCGCTCGGGTGGCAGGTGCAGCACGAGTACTCGGTGACGCAGGCCGCCGCCTCCTTGGCGGCGCTGGACATCATCCGGAGGTTCTTCGGATGCGGTCGCGTCATCTGCAATCCTCGGCAGGACGATCACCGGCAGGCGCTAGCGCGCTTCTCGGTGAAAGCCCGGCGGGATCTCCTGCAGAGGGTGATCCCGTTCTTCGATGAGTACCCACTGATCACCGCAAAGCGGCTGGACTACGACGTGTTTCGGGAGGCGATGAGACTCATCGCCGAGCGACGACACCTCGAGCCCGCCGGCCTGGCGCAGGTGGCCGCTCTCACCGAGCGGATGAACCGGCGCAAGCGGTCTCGATACCTGGAATCCTCAGAGGCCATACGCCGGCCATCTCGGCCCGACGCCGAGACGAAGATATGGTCCTAGCCTCCTGGCGACAGGGGGAGTACTAGAGCGAAATTCCTTGTCGGGTAAGTTCCGACCTGCACGAATGGCGTAACGATTTGGGCGCTGTCTCGACCACGGACTCGGCGAAATTGCACTGTGAGTGAAGATGCTCACTTCCTGCGACAGGACGGAAAGACCCCGGGACCTTTACTGCAGCTTGGCATTGGAGTCTGGTGTGGCATGTGTAGGATAGGTGGGAGACTTGGAAGCAGCGGCGCAAGCCGTTGTGGAGTCAACGTTGAAATACCACCCTTGGCATATCGGGCTTCTAACCTCGGTCCGTTATCCGGATCAGGGACGGTGCCTGGCGGGCAGTTTCACTGGGGTGGTGGCCTCCTAAACTGTAACGGAGGCGCCCAAAGGTTCCCTCAGTCTGGTTGGCAATCAGACGGCGAGTGTAAGGGCACAAGGGAGCTTAACTGCAAGACCTACGAGTCGAGCAGATGCGAAAGCAGGGCCTAGTGATCCTACGGCGGCATGTGGAAGCGCCGTGGCTCATCGGCTAAAAGGTACCCCGGGGATAACAGGCTAATCTTGCCCAAGAGTCCATATCGACGGCAAGGGTTGGCACCTCGATGTCGGCCCGTCGCATCCTGGGGCTGGAGCAGGTCCCAAGGGTCGGGCTGTTCGCCCGTTAAAGCGGTACGCGAGCTGGGTTTAGAACGTCGTGAGACAGTTCGGTCCCTATCCGTCGCAGGCGCAGGAGGTTTGAGGAGGCCTATCCCTAGTACGAGAGGACCGGGATGGACGTACCTCTGGTGTGCCAGTTGTCCTGCCAAGGGCATTGCTGGTTGGCTATGTACGGAACGGATAAGCGCTGAAGGCATCTAAGTGCGAAACCGGCTCCAAGATGAAACCTCCCACCGTTCGCGGGTAAGGCCCCTGGTAGAACACCAGGTTGATAGGCCGGACGTGGAAGCGCAGCAATGCGTTGAGCTGACCGGTACTAATCGGCCGAGGGCTTGAAGAATCCAAACGTGCGTGCTCGCTATGGAGTGCTCGGGGTGCCGAGCACGAAGGGTTTCCGGTGGCGTTAGCGGCGGGGAACCACCCGTTCCCATTCCGAACACGGAAGTTAAGCCCGCCAGCGCCGATGGTACTTGGGGCGTAGGCCCCCGGGAGAGTAGGTCGCCGCCGGGTCTTCGCGGAGGGGCCGCCGTCATGGCGGCCCCTCCCGCGCGTCCGGGGTTGGGTGCGAGGGAGGTCCGAGGGCTTGGGGCTGCGCAGCGTCGGGACGCGGCCCTCGCCGGGAGATCGCGCCGGGCCTGTACGATGAAGCGGTGAGTCCTCGCACGCCACCTCCGCAGGGAGAGTCAGCTCGCGGCCGCCGCGGAGGCTTCGGTGGTCGCGACGCAGGGCGGGGTGACGCCGACCCGGCGCGGGGGCGGCGCCCGACGGCTGGGGGGAGGGGGGAGGCGCCTGCTCGGGGCGACCGGGGTCGGGGCTGGTACCCGCGTCCCAGCGGGGTCGGGGGACAGGAGGGGAGGGGCTCCGGGCAGCCGCGCTCCGAGGGGGCCACTGGGCCGGGCGGCTTGCCCCGGTGGGTGACCGAGGAGCTGGCGCGGGTGACCCCGCGCGCCCGGGTGGCTGAGGCGGTGGGGCATCTGGAGCAGGCCGCCGCTGCCTTCGTGGCGGGGAGGTATGGCAAGGCGCGCCAGCACGCGGAGGAGGCCAAGGAGCTGTCGCCTCGGCTTCCCTCGATTCGGGAGATCTTGGGGCTGGCCGCCTACCGCGCGGGCCAGTGGAAGCAGGCGCTCAGCGAGCTGCGGACGTACCGACGGCTCTCTGGCGACACCACCCACCTCCCGGTGGAGATGGACGTGCTGCGAGCGCTGGAGCGGGACGCCGACGTCGAGGCGGCCTATGCCCTGCTGTGCCGGCTCGGTGGCAGCCGGGCCACGATGGACGAGGGTCGGGTGGTGTACGCCTCCTTCCTCCTGGACCACGACCGGCCGCGGGAGGCATGGGAGCTGACCCGGCCGGCGAGCCTCGGTGCCGACCCCAGCGAGGGCGAGCTGCGGGTGTGGTACGTCGCGTGCCGGACGGCGGTTCGCCTGGGCGAGCGGGCGACCGGCCGGCGGCTGTACGAGGCGATCCAGGAGGCCGACCCCGGCTTCCCGGGGCTCGACGAGCTCGACGCAGCCCTCGCCGGCTGAGAGCGGGGTCAGTCGGCCGGAGCGCGACGGTCCAGCCAGCGCCGGATGCCGGCGGGCTGCATGGACCAGAAGGTGTGGTTCTCGTAGCGGGCCACATCGGCCTCGGCCATTCCCCGGGCGCGATGCTCGGCGAGGACCCAACGGCGGAATGCTTCGGCCGCGCCCTCGGCGACGCAGTGCTCTTCCATCCAGGCGACCCACTCCCACAACCGCTCCTCGGCCTCGGCCAGGGCGGCGGGCGGGTCAGAGTGGAGCCCGTAGTGGGCGAAGCCGAGGAAGGCCGGCCGGCGAGCAGCGATGCGGTGCAGGTGCTCGGTGATCAGGTGCGGGTCGAAATCGGGGGGCGGGGTGTTGGGCTGGACCGCGTGCCCATGCGGGAAGCAGATCCCCACCTCGTCCCCGACCAGGCACCCGCCGCTTTCGGCTTCGAAGTAGACGAGGTGGTGCCGAGCGTGGCCCGGCGTGTACATCACCTCCAGGGATCGGCCGTTCCCCAATGAGATGCGGTCGCCCTCGTCGAGCACCAAGAGGCGGCCGGGGTCGATCGGCTCCATGGGGCCCCAGGCGTTCCCCAGGGGCTCGTTGGCGAAGGCCTGGGTGGCGGAGGCAACCAGGCGGGCCGGGTCCACGAGGTGGGGGGCACCGAGCCGGTGGACGGCGACGCGGGCCTTCGGGAACCGGGCGGCGAAGTGGCCGGCGCCCCCGGCGTGGTCGAGGTGGATGTGGGTCACCGCCAGGGTGCCGGCGTCGTCGATGCCCAGATAGTCGAGGGCGGCGAAGAGGTGGTCGATCGTCCGGGACGGCCCGCACTCGATAAGGACGCGTTGGGGGGTGTCGAAGAGGTAACAGGCGAGGTTCTCGGGCGCCCCGTGCATGAAGGCGTCGATGAGGTAGAGGTCGTGGCCGAGGGGGGTCACCGAGACGTCGGGCATGGGGCGAGGTTACCCGCCCGTCTGGGGCAACCTCCGCAAGCCGGGCGGGGGCGGCCGGCGCGGAATCCGTCGCTGCCGGGGGATACCTTGCCGCCATCCCCCCTTCCCCGGAAAGGTGCCTCATGGACCTGAACCTGGTGGTGCTCTGCGGCCGCCTCGCGGCTCCCGCCGAGGTGCGCACCTTCGAGAGCGGCAGCCGCCTGGCCCGCTACCTGGTCACGGTGCGCTCCGAGGAGCCCCGGCGGGTCGACGTGGTGCCGGTGACACTGTGGGACCCTCCCGACACCCTGGTGGACGCCGAGCCGGCCCCGGGGCATGCCGTGTGGGTGGCCGGGTCGGTGCAGCGCCGCTTCTGGAGCGGGGCCGAGGGCCGGCGCAGCCGTCTGGAGGTGGTCGCCGAGCAGGTCTGTCTGCGGCCACCACCAGCGGAGGGGTGACCGGCTGGGTCCGCCCTCAAGACGCCGGGTCTACCAGGCCCCAGCGGCGGCGGATGGCCCGGTCGAG
>CAYGYX010000012.1:5694-13252 GCA_964354255.1 uncultured Acidimicrobiia bacterium
GCCCTCAAGACGCCGGGTCTACCAGGCCCCAGCGGCGGCGGATGGCCCGGTCGAGATTGCCGAAGACGAGGGCGTCTACCGCGATGCCGATGAACAGGATCACCAGCATGGTGGCTATCAGCCATTCGGCGTTGGCCAACTCGCGGGCCGTCTGCAGCTGTTCGCCGATGGAGTGTTTGTTGGCGATGATCACCAGCAGTTCCCCGGCCATCAGGCTACGCCAGGCGAAGGCCCAGCCCTGCTTGAGGCCGGCGACGAAGGAGGGGAGCGAGGCGGGCAGGATCACGTGCCGGAACAGGGAAAGGTCACGTGCTCCCAGCACCCGGCCTGCCCGCAGCATCAGTGGCGGGATGTGGTCGGTGCCGGCGATGAGCCCGTTGGCGATGGCCGGGGCCGCCCCCAGCACCATGACGAACATGATCGCGGCTTCCGATCGCTTGAAGAACAGGATGGCCAGGGGGAACCAGGCGATCGAGGGCATGGTCTGCAGACCGCTGATCATCGAGCCGACCCCGCTGCGCATGATCTTGCTTCGGGTCACCAGGCTGCCGAGCACCACACCTACGAGCAGGGCGAGGCCGAAGCCCATGAAGGCGCGGCCCATGGTGATGCCCACCGCGCCGATGAGCTTGCCGTCGTAGAGCCGGTCCCAGAGCTCACCGAAGACCGCGAGCGGCCCGGGGAGCACGTAGTCCGCGCGCCAGCCCGACCAGACCACCAGCTGCCACAGGCCCAGGGCCAGCACGGTGGCGAGCACCTTGGGCCACACTCCGGCCCACAGGCGGGCGGCCCGGCTGGCCCGGGGGGCGACGGGCATCTCGAGGGCATCGAGGCCCGTGACCTCTTCGGCAAGAGTCCTACGCGTGGCCATGGCGGCGCACCTCCACGCTCAGTTGATCGGTGATCTCCCCGGCCAGTGCGGAGACCGCGGGTGTCTCGATGCGGCGCGGGCGGGGGACGTGGACATCGAAGGAGGCGGCCACCCGGCCCGGACGGGAGGTCAGCACCAGCACCCGGTCGGCCAGGCGGACCGCCTCGCGCACGTTGTGGGTGACGAAGAGGATGGTGAAGCGCCGGTCGGTCCACAGCCGTTCCAGTTCGGCGTGGAGCAGGTCGCGAGTCATGGCGTCCAACGAGCCGAAGGGCTCGTCCATGAGCAGCACGTCGGCGTCCTGGCCGAGAGCGCGGGCGAGGGCGACCCGCTGGCGCATGCCGCCCGAGAGCTCGTGGGGCCGGCGGGCGCCGAGCCCGGCCAGGTGGACCATCTCCAGCAAGGAGCCCACCAGGGGCCGACGCTCGCGGCGCGGTATCCCGCGCAGTTGGAGGGCCAGAGAGACGTTGCCGCCCACGGTGAGCCAGGGGAAGAGCGCCGCCTCCTGGAACATGAGGGCGGTGCGGCCCTCGACGTGGACCGTGCCGGAGGTGGGGGAGTCCAGCCCGGCGAGCAGATGGAGGAGGGTGCTCTTGCCGCATCCCGATGCCCCCACCAGGCAGACGAACTCGCCCTGCCTCAGGTCGAGGCTGATGCGGTCTAGGGCGTGCACGGCCGCGGAACCATGGCCGAAGACCTTGCTCACCCCGTCGACTTGCAGGACCGGGAGTGCCGTCCCCTCCGGGACGGCACCGTTTCGGGTCGAGGAGACCGAGGTCACAGGCCCGCCACCGCGGCCTCACCTGCCTCGGCGAGCAGGCGGTTGAGGATCTCGAGGGCGTAGATGCCGCTGAGGTCCACGGGGTCGAGCAGGTCGACTTCCACGGCGTCGTCGGCCGACTCCTGCAGAGAGGATGCGATGGGGTCCCAGGTGAAGGTGAGGTTCTCCCAGGCGCCGGCGATCACCTGGTCGGGCAGGCGAGCGCCGGTGATGGCCTCGATGGCGTCGTTGGTGACGGTCTGTGCCTCTGCGGGGTTCTCGTTGACGAAGCGCAGCGCCTCGAGGTAGCCCTCGAGCAGGTGCTTGATGAGGGTGGGGTTCTGCTCGAGGAACTCGGTACGAACGATCAGGTGAGTGGTGACGTAGAGGCCGTCGGGCCACAGGTCGCGTTCGTCGATGAGGATCGTCCCGCCGCCCTCTTGGATGAGCCGGGTAGCCCAGGGCTCGGGAACCCAGGCACCATCGATGTCCCCGGCCTGGAACGCCCGCAGGGTGTCGGCGTTGGACTGCGGGACGATCGACACATCCCCGCCCCCGGCGGTGTCGGCGGAGAGGCCCTGTTCGATCAGCCAGGCGCGCAGCGCCACATCCTGGGTGTTGCCCAGCTGAGGGGTGGCGAGGGTGGTGCCGGCGAGATCCTCGACCGACTCGATGCCGGGCCGAACGACCAAGAAAGCGCCGCCCGACGTGGAGCCGGCGATGATGCGAATGGCCTCGCCGTCGGACTGCGCGTAGGCGTTGATGGCCGGGTTGGGGCCGATGAAGGTCGCGTCGAGCGCCTCTGCAAAGAGCGACTCGACGGCTTCGGGGCCGGCGTTGAAGTAGGAGAGCTCGAGTTCGACGTCGGACCCGAGTGCCTCGGCAAACATCCCCTCCTGGATCCCGACCAGGGCGGGCGCATGAGTCACGTTCGGGAAGCACCCCAGCCGCAGCGTGGTGGCCTCCCCAGCGGTCTCGTCGCCGCCGCAGGCAGCGACCAAGGCGGCGAGGAGAGCGAGGAGAGCGAGGGGGCGGCGCAGCGAGCGAGTCATGTCTGTTGGCACCTCCTGATGGGCTTGTGATCTAAGTTGATCATATCAGTCCACTTTGACGGCGCGGAGACTAGAGCGGCCGGGCAAGGCTCCAGGGACGCTTCCTGAAGAGGCCTCTCAGCGACCAGGGTCCGCCACCCAGCCGACTGCCGGGACGGGCCGAATCCGGCGGAGGCCAGACGCGGCGGCGGTACTCTGGCGGGGTGCTGATCGGTCCAGCCGAGTTCCTGCGTATCGCCGTCGATCCCGTCCGCCTGGCCATCCTCGGCCGGGCCGCAGCCGGGCCCGTGGACGGCGACGGGCTCGCGACTGAGCTGGGGGAGGACCGGCGGAAGCTGCGGCGTGAGATTGGGCGCCTGGTGGAGACCGGCCTGCTCACTCGCGACCTCAGGCTGGACCGGGCCGCCCTGCGGGCGGTGGCGCTGGCTTTCCCCCAGGCGGCGCCCGCCGACCCGGTGCTGCTCAGCGGGCCTTGGACGGAGGACGAGGCGTACCAGCTTGCCCAGTGCTTCTCCGGGTCCCGCCTGATGGACATTCCCGCCAACCACAGCAGGCGCCGGCTGGTGCTGGAGCGCCTGGCGCAGGAGTTCGAGCCGGGGCTGCGCTACGACGAGCGCACGGTGAACGCCACGCTGCAGGTCTTCCACTCCGATCACACCACCTTGCGCCGGTACCTGGTGGATGAGGGCTTCCTGACCCGCGCCGAGGGCGTCTACTGGCGGACCGGAGGCCGGGTGGGGCCGCCGCCGGCCGCTCGGGAGTGACCCGCCCCCTTGTGTCCCGAGTGATCCTCCGGCGTGGCAGACTCCGCCCGCAATGAGCGCCACCACAGTCCCGGCCTGGGTCACCGACGCGATCTTCTATCAGATCTTCCCCGACCGCTTCGCCCGTTCGGAGAAGGTGCCCAAGCTGGCCCGCCTGGAGCCGTGGGAGGCCCCGCCCACCCGGCACGGGTACAAGGGAGGGGACCTGCTGGGGGTGGTGGAGCACCTCGACTGGCTGGGGGACCTCGGTGTGAACGCCCTGTACCTCAACCCGATCTTCCAGTCGGCCTCCAACCACCGCTACCACGCCTACGACTACTTCCGGGTCGATCCCATGCTGGGCGGCGACGAGGCGTTCGGCTCGCTCATCGCCGCCGCCCACGAGCGGGGCATCCGGGTGGTGCTCGACGGGGTCTTCAACCACACCGGGCGAGGCTTCTTCCCGTTCCACGACGTGCTGGAGAACGGGGCCGACTCGCCCTATGTGGACTGGTTCACCATCTACGGCACGCCGGTCAACGCCTACGACCTGAGCCGCCCCCCGGGCTATGAGGCCTGGTGGCGGCTGCACGCCTTGCCCAAGCTGAACACGGCCAACCCGGCGGTGCGTGAGTACCTCATGGGAGTGGCGGAGCACTGGATCCGGCGCGGGGTCGACGGCTGGCGTCTGGACGTGCCGGAGGAGATCACCACCCCGGGGTTCTGGGAGGAGTTCCGGTCCCGGGTGCGGGCGGTGAACCCCGACGCCTACCTGGTGGGGGAGATCTGGCACCTCGCCCCGCAGTGGACGGCTGCCGGGGACCGCTTCGATGGCGTCATGAACTACTCGCTCACCGAGGCGGTGCTGCGCTTCGCGGCCGGCCCGCACATCGACCCGCAGGTGGTCGCTCCGGTGAACCTGAGCCTGCGGCCGCCCCTCGACGGGCCGGGGTACCGCGACGCGATCGACCGACAGCTCGCCGCGTACCCGGCGGAGGCACAGTGGGGAAACCTCAACCTGATCGGGTCCCACGACACGGCGCGGGTGCTGAGCATGGTGGGGGAGGATGCCGACTCGGTCGTGCTGGCGGCGGCTCTGCTCTTCACATTCCCCGGGGCGCCCTGCATCTTCTACGGGGACGAGATCGGCCTTACCGGGCATCACGACCCGGGGGCGCGGGTGGCCTTCCCGTGGGACCGTCCGGAGTCCTGGAACCACCGCTTGCTCGAGGCCTTCCGGGAGCTGACGGCCCTCCGGCGGGCCCGTGCCGCCCTGCGGCGAGGGGCCTATCGGCACCTCCAGGCCCAGGGGCCGGTCTACGCCCTCGCCCGTGACCTGGACGACGAGCACCTGGTGGTGGTGGTGAACGCCGGGCACCAGTCGGCCGTCCTCGAGGTCCCCATGGCGGGTGAGGGCGGCGAGCGGTTATGGGGGAGGGGGGAGGCCCGCCTGGGGGATGGGCTCTGGCGGGCGCACTTGCCGCCGCGCTCGGCCGGGATCTGGTCGGTGGGGCAGGGCTGAACCTACACTGCAGAGTGCGAGACGAGTGGCCTCGATGCCGGGTCGAGACTTCGGGGCCGACCCTCAGCTGCCGGTGGAGGTCGGGAAGCGTGGGTTGGGCGGGCAGCCCGGTACCCTGCGGCCACCCAGCCGAGGAGAGACCGTGACGCAGGGCATGCCGGCCGGCGAGGCCGAGTGGAAGGCGAAGTTGAGCCCCGAGCAGTACCAGGTGCTCCGCTGCAGCGCCACGGAGGCGCCATTCACGGGCGCTTACTGGGACACCAAGGACACGGGGAGCTACCGCTGTGCCGGTTGTGGGACGGTGCTGTTCCGCTCCGAGGCCAAATACGACTCGGGCACGGGCTGGCCCTCGTTCTGGGAGGCGGTCAACCCGGCCGCGGTCACCAGGCATGAAGATCGTTCGCTCGGCCGGGCGCGCACCGAGATCCGCTGCGCGTCCTGCGGCGGCCACCTGGGCCACGTGTTCCCCGATGGACCGGCCCCCTCCGGCCTGCGCTACTGCCTGAACTCCGCCGCGCTCGACCTGGAGCGCGACGCCGGGTAGCCGTGGCCGCGCTCGGAGGCGGCCGTCTCAACCCGCAGGGCGGTGTGGCATCATCGGGCCGCTGCGCCGCCGTCGGCGGCGCCGACCCGAGGAGAACCGGGTGGTGATGACGGTCCAGCCGGGCGCGGAGCCCCAACTCGCGGCGGAGCCTCGTGTGCTGAGGCTGCGGGTCAACGGCCGCGTGCACGACCTGGTCGAAGGCCGCGACTTCGACAACTGGATGACGCTGGGCTACGTGCTGCGCGAGCACTTCGGGCTCACCGGCCTGAAGCTGGCCTGCGCCGAGGGGGCCTGCGGGGCCTGCACGGTGATCATGGACGGCAAGGCGGTGCTCTCCTGTCTGGTGCTGGCCGTGGAGTGCGAGGGCCGCGCGGTGCTGACCATCGAGGGGCTGCCCGCCGACGATCCCGTGATCCGGGCGTTCGCCGAGCAATGCGAGCCGGGTTACGGGACGGCGTTGCAGTGTGGCTATTGCACTCCCGGGTTCGTGATGACCGCCCGGGCCTTCCTTGATGGCAATCCTCATCCAACGCTGGAGGAGGTCACGGAGGCCCTTGGGGGGAACATCTGCCGGTGCGGGTGTTATGCGGGGATCGGCCGGGCGGTGCTGCAGGCGGCCGACCGGGCGGCGGGGGAGGGGCGGTGAGGGAGCCGTTCACTCCGCGCCAGCCGCGCCGCTTTGTGGGTGGGTATCGGCCGCGCATCGATGGGTGGGAGAAGGCGTCGGGCCGGGCGCTGTATGCGGACGACGTGACCGGCCGGGTGCGCTTCCCCGACTTGCTGCACGCCCGGGTGCTGCGCAGCCCGCATCCCCACGCCCGGATCCGCGGCCTCGATGTGAGCGCGGCGGCGGCCCTGCCGGGGGTGGTGGACATCCTCACCTTCTGCGACCCGGAAGTAGCCCGCCTGAAGCCCACGAGCGCGGGGTGGACCGACGGGGTGGACACCGTGTCGTACGACCGCATGATGTGGCGGAACTTCCGCGACCGCCGGGTGCTGGACGATCACGTCTGCTGGGTGGGGGACGAGGCGGGGGTGGTGGTGGCGGCGGAGAGCGAGTCGATCGCCGAGGAGGCGCTGCGCCTGATCCGGGTGGACTGGGAGGTGCTGCCCTTCGTGCTCGACCCGGCCGAGGCCGTCCAGCCCGGGGCGCCGGTGGTGCATCCGGAGATCGCCCCGGGGAACGTGTTGCCCCCGGACCCGGTGGGTGGGGGCGACGTGTTCGTTGAGAAGGGGGACGCGCTCGGCGCGCTGGCCGCGGCCGAGGTGGTGGTGGAGGGGACCTCGGTGTACCACAACGCCAACCAGGGCACGTTGGAGAACTGGTGCTGCCTGGCCCGTTGGGAGGGGGAGGTCCTCACCATCTGGTCGAACTCCTATGAGGCGGACCAGACCCGCATGCACATCAGCCAGATGTTGGAGATGCCGCTGTCGCGGGTGCGGGTGATCTCGCACTACGTGGGCGGCCAGTTCGGCCGCAACGACACCGGCGACCAGCCTTTCTTCCTGTTCACGGCGCTGCTGGCCCGGCGTACCGGCCGCCCGGTCAAGTTCCGCCACAGCCGCCGGGAGGCCTTCCACGACTCCCGCCAGCCGATCACCTATGAGGGCCGGTTGGGGGCTCGGGCGGACGGGACGATCACCGCCCTGGCGTTCAAGGCGGTCGGCAATGTGGGGGCCTACGCCGACCATTCGGTGTTTGCCCTCAAGTACGCCCCGGCCGAGGTGGCCGAGGTCTGCTTTGCCCACATCCCCAACCTGCGGATGGAGGCGTACGGGGTGTACACCAACGTCCTCCCCGGCTGCATGATGCGCGGGGTGGGGAACTCCCAGCTCAACCTGATCCTCGGCCAGCTGGTGGACCTGCTCGGCGAGAGGCTGGGCATGGACCCGCTCGAGCTGGTGGTGCGCAACTTCGGGCACCGCTGGGAGGCCCTCCCCGATGAGAGCCTGGCGGCGGTGCTGGCCGAGGGGGCGAAGCGGATCGGATGGCATGAGAAGCGACGTGCTCCGGGGGCAGGCGAGACCGGCGAGGGCGGCGCCCGGCGGGGCGTCGGGTTCTCCTT
>CAYGYX010000012.1:13352-38485 GCA_964354255.1 uncultured Acidimicrobiia bacterium
CGGGGGCAGGCGAGACCGGCGAGGGCGGCGCCCGGCGGGGCGTCGGGTTCTCCTTTCATCCCGGCTGGCACGCGGAGTGGCAGGAGCTGCGGCGGGGGGAGATCCAGGTGGGGCTGCGCCTCAACCCCGACGGCACGGTGTTGCTCGATGCCCCCACCGTGGAGACCGGCCCCGGGTCCAACACCTGCAACGTCCTGGGCTGTGCCGAGGCGCTCGCCTTCCTGGGGGTGCGGCCCGAGGACATCACCTGGGTCCCGGTGGTCGACACCGAGCGCGGCCTCAAAGACACCGTGCAGACCGACAGCTCGGTCTCCTTCCTGCAGTCGGAGGCGCTGGTCGAGGCGGCCGGGCAGCTCAAAGCGAAGCTGCTCGGAATCGCCGCCGCTCAGCTCGGGGTCGTCGCCGAGGAGCTGGACATCACCGACGGGGTCATCTCCCGGCGGGGCTCCGGCGGGCCGGGCGTGGACTTCCGCCGGGTGCTGTGGCAAGGCGACCTGGTGCCGATCTCGGTCACCGCCAGCCGGCTTCCCGCCGGCGAGGTGACCGGGGTGCCCTACCTGGCCGCTTTCGCCGAGGTGGAGGTGGACACCGCCACCGGGCGGGTGCAGGTGCTGCGGCTGGTGGTGGTCAACGACTGCGGCACCGTGATGTATGCCTCGGGGGCCGAGGCGCAGCAGATCGGGGGGCAGTGCACCGGGGTGGGGGAGACCCTCACTGAGGAGATCATCTACGACCGGGCCAGCGGGGTGCCGCTGAACTTCAATTGGATCGACTACCGGATCCCGACCATGGCCGACCTGCCGGACATCGAGCCGGTGCTCCTCGAGGTGTGGCGGGGGGCCGGGGAGTACGGCGCCTGCGGGATCGGAGAAGGGGTGCTGACTTGCACCCCGCGGGCGATCCTCAACGCGCTCTACAACGCGATTGGGGTGCGCATCGACGAGATCCCGGTCACTCCGCAGAAGGTGCTCGCCGCGCTGGGGAAGGCCTGAGGCCCGCGGTGGAACTGCGCCCTTTCCGCCACACCACCGCCGCCACCCTGGAGGAAGCGGCCGGGCTGCTGGGCGATTCGCGCACCCGGGGGGTGGCGGGGGGGACCGACCTGCTGGGCGCCCTGCGGGACAACATCCACCCCGACTACCCGGAGCTGCTGGTCGACCTCAAGCGGATCCCCGGCCTCGGGCACATCCGGGAGGACCGGCGGGGCCTGCGGATCGGGGCGCTGGCCACCCTGGCCGAGGTGGCGGAGCACCCGGTGGTGCGGGAGACCTACCCGGCGCTGGCCGCCGCCGCCCGGTCGGTGGCTTCGGCGCAGATCCGCAACCTGGCGACCGTGGGCGGCAACATCTGCCAGGAGCCGCGCTGCTGGTACTACCGCTACCCGGAGAACCAGTTCCACTGCTCCCGCAAGGGAGGCAACGGCTGCCCGGCGATGATGGGTGAGAACCGCTACCACTCGGTCTTCGGCGCGATGCGGGCGACGGCGGCACCCTGCACCCGGGACTGCCCCGCCCACATCGACATCGCCGCCTACCTGAGCCTGCTGCGGCAGGGGGACCGGGACGGGGCGGCCGCGCTGGTGCTGGCGCGCAACCCGATCCCGGCCATCACCGGGCGGGTCTGCGCCCATTACTGCGAAGCCGGCTGCAACCGCGCCCACTACGACGAGTCGGTCTCGGTGCGCTCGGTCGAGCGCGGGATCGGCGACCACGCCCTCGACCATCCCCGCCGCTTCTACCGCGCCCCGCGCCGGCGCACCGGCCGGCACGTGGCGGTAGTGGGCTCGGGGCCGGCCGGCCTCTCCGCCGCCTACTTCCTGCGCCGCCTGGGCCACGAGGTCACCGTGTTCGACTCCATGCCCGAGGCGGGGGGAATGCTGGTCTACGGCATCCCCGCCTACCGCCTGCCCCCCGAAGTGGTCCGCCGGCAGGTGGCCGCCCTGGAGGGAATGGGCATCGCCTTCCGCCTCGGGGCGCGGGTGGGGGCACGGGGCCTGTCGCTGGCCACGCTGCGGCGCCGCCACGACGGGGTCTTCCTGGCCACCGGGGCCTGGCGGCAGAAGACGCTGGGCCTGGCGCACGAAGAGCTGCTGACCCCCGGGCTCGACTTCCTGCGGGGGATTCACCAAGGGGTGGTGACCGGGGTGGGCCGCCGGGTCCTGGTGATCGGCGGGGGCAACGTGGCCCTGGATGTGGCCATCTCGGCGCTCCGGCTCGGGGCCCAGGACGTCAGCGTCGCCTGCCTGGAAAGCCGTGGCGAGATGCCGGCCTTCCCAGAGGACGTGGAACAGGCCTTGCGCGAGAAGGTGCAGGTCATGCCCTCCTGGGGGCCGCGCCGGGTGCTGGTCCGCGGCGGGGCCCTGGCCGGCATGGAGCTGGCCCGTTGCTCGGCGGTGTTCGACGCGGCGGGGCGGTTCGCCCCCGTCCTCGACCCTCGGGAGCGCCAGACGGTCGGCGCGGACCAGGTCATATTGGCTATCGGCCAGGGAGCCGACCTCTCCTATGCGGGGCCCGCCCTGCGCCGCTCGGGACGGTTGGCGGTCGACGAGGAGACCGGCGCCACCGGCCTGCCCGGGGTGTTCGCCGGGGGTGAGGCCGCCGGCGGGCCGGCGACGGTGGTGGCGGCCGTCGCCGCCGGCCGGCGGGGCGCGCTGGGGCTGGACCGCCATCTGGGCGGGCGCGGGGTCCTCCCCGGCGACGCGGCCGGCGGCGCCGGCTTCGTGGAGGCCAACCCGGCGTCCCTCGCCCTCTCGCCGCGCGCCCCGGTGGAGGAGATCGCGCCAGAGGAGCGGACGATCTCCGGCGAAGACACCGCCACCCTGCCCTGGTCCACCCTCGAGAGCGAGGCCCGGCGCTGCTTCAACTGCGGGGGCTGCGCGGCCGTCAACGCCTCCGACCTGGCACCGGCCCTGGTGGCTCTGGGGGCGACCATTCAGACCACCAGGCGGGCCATCGCCGCCGAGGACTTCTTCGCCGTCGGGCCGCGGGCGACCACTGCCCTGGGGTCCGGCGAACTGGTGCGCGAGGTCGTGGTTCCGCGGCCCTGCGCCGGCACCCGGCAGTGCTACGTCAAGTTCCGCACCCGGCGCTCGATCGACTTTCCCATCGCCTCCGTGGCAGCGGTGGTCACCGAGGCCGGGGGAGTGGTGGCAGGGGCGCGCCTGGCCCTCGGTGCGGTGGCGCCGATCCCGCTGCGGGCCACGGCGGCCGAAGGGCACCTGCGTGGCCGACGCCTCGACAGCACCGCGGCCGCCGAGGCAGCCGCTCTGGCCGTGGCCGACGCCGCCCCGCTCGGGGAGAACCGCTACAAGGTTGCCATCCTGGAGGCGCTCGTGCGACGGGCCCTGGAAGGGCTCGCCGCCGGGTGAGGCCGGTGTCTCTCCGGCCGGGCCGGGTAGGGTGTCGCCCGTGACCGACATCGTGGCTCCCGGGCCCGACGGGCGGCTGCGCTGCTGGTGGGGGGTGGGCGGCGGCGAGGCCTACTTGCGCTACCACGACGAGGAATGGGGCCGCCCGGTCACCGACGACCGCTGCCTCTTCGAGATGCTGGTACTGGAGGGCTTCCAGGCCGGCCTGTCGTGGTCGACGATCCTGCGCAAGCGTCCCGCCTTTCACGCCGCTTTCGCCGGCTTCGACCCGGCCGCGGTGGCGGCCTTCGGGGAGGGGGAGGTCAGGAGGCTGCTCGGCGACGCCGGGATCGTGCGACACCGCGGCAAGATCGAGGCCGCAAAGGCCAATGCACGCTGTGCGCTCGAGGTCATCGGAGAGGTCGGGTCGCTGGCCGCCTACTTCTGGCCGCGGGCAGTAGGGGCTGCCCCGGCACCGCGCTCGGCCTCCGACATCCCTGCTGAGACGGCGGAATCCAAGGCGCTGAGCCGCGACCTCAAGCGACGGGGCTTCTCCTTCGTCGGGCCCACCATCGTGTACGCCTTCATGCAGGCCGTCGGCCTGGTCGACGACCATGCCGAGAGGTGCGTGGTGCGCCGGCAGGTCGAGGAGCAGCGGCGACCGGTGCTCCGGCGCTTCGGGGTCGTGCCACCTGTAACCGGGCGGCAGCCGCCGGCTGCGGGCCGGACCTCCGGCGGCGGCTAGCGTCGTCCCGTCTACCTCGTCGGGAGGGAGCGGAATGAGCTTCGCGCAGGCCAGCGCCGTGCGGCGCCTCGGCGAAACCGCTTGGGCTGCGGAGATCGCCCCGGGCTGGGATATCGGGGGCAACGCCGACGGCGGCTACACGCTGGCCATCGCTGCCCGGGCGGCGGGGGAGGCGGCTGGGCGGCCCGACCCGGTCACCGTCACCGCCCACTACTTGGCGCCCGGACGTCCCGGGCCGGTCACGATCGAGGCTCGGGTGATTCGCCGCGGCAGCCGCTTCGTGACCGTGGCGGCGACGCTGGCCTCGGCCCAGCGGCCATTGCTCGCCCTGCTCGGCACCTTCGCCGAGCTCGGGGGGTACGCCGGTCCGGAGCGGGTGGAGGCCTCCCCGCCGCCGCTGCCCCCTCCCGAGGAGTGCGTGCTGGTGGCGCCTACCGAGACGTTCCCGCCACCGTTCATGGGGAGGGTGGAGCTGCGCCTCGACCCGGCCGACGACGTGTTCAGTGGCGTGAGCGGCCCGCCGCGGGTGAGGGGGTGGTTCCGCTTTCCCGAGGGAGAGCCGGTGGACACGATCGGCCTCCTGGTGGCGGTGGATGCCTTCCCGCCGACCGTGCTGCGCTCCGGCCTGCCTTTCGGCTGGGTGCCGACGGTGGAGCTGACCGCCCACGTGCGGGCGCGTCCGGAGCCCGGCTGGCTCTGCTGTGCCTTCGCGACGCGTTTCATCACCGGCGGCTTCCTCGAGGAGGACGGCGAAGTGTGGGATGTCACCGGCAGGCTGGTGGCGCAGTCCCGCCAACTGGCACTGCTCCCCAGAGGGTGAGAGGCCGGCTCCCCAGGCGACGGGATGGCAGCGTTCTCCCTTGGCCCAGGCCAAGTGCGATCGACCGCGGCAACCCGTAAGCTGAGCAGGTCGCGCGTTGCAGTGGTGTGGGATGCCGGCTGGGATCATGACGGTCTCGAGGCTTGCTGCGCCTTGGCTGGTTCTCGGCGCGGCGACCTGGGTCGGGATCGCGGGCATCCTGCCTCCCCATCCCGTCGGTGCCGCCGCCGACGAGTTGTCGGCAGAGCGCGCCTTCGTCCATGTTGAGGCGATCGCCCGGCGGCACCGCCCGATCGGGTCGCCCGGCAACGCCGCTGCCCGCGACTACCTGGTTGCTGAGCTGGAGGCGATGGGCGCCACCGTTGATCTGCAGCGCTTCACGGTGCCCGATTACTACGGCGGCGGGGCGGGCAGGATCGCCGTGGCCAACGTCGTGGGGCTGATCCGCGGCACCGACCCCACCGGGTCGATCGTGTTGATGGGTCACTACGACACCTACCCGGGGGCTCTCGGCGCCAACGATGATGCCACCGCCGTCGCCACCGTCGTCGAGACGGGTCGGGCGGTTCTGGCCGGGCCGCGGCTGCGCAACGACGTGATCTTGCTGCTGACCGACTGCGAGGAACCGGCTCCCCGGTATGGGTCGACCGAGTTCGTGGCGCGACACCCGCTGGCCGATACCGTCGGCCTCGTCATCAACTTCGAGGCGGTCGGCGGGGCAGGAGCCTCGGAACTGATCGAAACCAGCGGCGACGAGGGGCTGCTACTCGCCGAGTACGCCGCCGCGGATCCCCACCCCGTCGCCTACTCCTACTTCGCTGACCTCGTCGAGCTGCTCGGAGGGTCCGATACCGATTTCACCCCCTTCCGCGAGGCCGGCGTCCCCGGCTTCCACTTCGCCTACCTGCACGGGTCGCCCATCTACCACACGCCCGATGACGACCCCGAGTCGGTCAGCCTCTCCAGCCTGCAGCATCACGGGTCACACGCCCTGGCGCTGACCCGGCACTTCGGTGACCTCGACCTCGCCCGCTACCAGGGCGACGGCGACGAGGTGTACTTCTCGCTGATGGGCCAGGTGGTGATCCGGTATCCCCCGTGGTGGGGACTGGTGCTGGTGGTGGCCACCGGCGTGCTCCTCGGCTGGATCCTCGTGACGGCCCGTCGGGCCCACCGCCTGTCTCTACCCCGAATGGCTGTGGGGTCAGCGGCGCTGCTCGGTCTGGCGCTCGGGGCGGCCGTGGTGAGTGACCTCATCTGGCGCCTGGTTCTCGGCGTCTTCTGGCGGGACAACGGGCCCAGCGTGGCCGCGGCGCTCGTCGTGCTCGCGGTGCTCGTTGCGGTCGTGGCG
The DNA here is from genome assembly GCA_964354255.1 of uncultured Acidimicrobiia bacterium. Lineage (GTDB taxonomy): Bacteria > Actinomycetota > Acidimicrobiia > Spongiisociales > UBA11373 > VGBK01. Next base: position 19,615 of record CAYGYX010000012.1, read on the forward strand.
GCGCTGGCCTACGCGGGCCATCGGTGGCTGGCGCGCCGCATCGGCAGTTTGGAGGCGGAGACGGGGGGCGTCGTGACCTGGTGGCTGACCGCGCTGCTCGCCTCGTTGCTGCTCCCGGGCGCCGCCTACGTATTCGCCTGGCCGGCGCTCGCCGCGACCCTGGTTACTGGGCTGAGCAGGTGGCGGGGCTTGGCAGTCTTGGGCTGGTGGGAGGGGCTGGGAGCCCTTGCACTGGTGGCCGTGCCCACGGTGGTCCTGTCCATCCCGGTGCTCGACACCCTCTACCAGCTGGGACAGCCTAGGCCTGGGAACACCGACTCACAGCTTCTCGACATGGTGATGGCCGTCGGCCTGATCGTCGCACTGGCGGCCGGGCTGTTGACCCCATACCTGCGACGGGCCTTCGGCCCACCTCGTCCCGCTGAGGCTGCAGAAGGGGTAGAGCGCTCGGCCCCTCAGACCCCTTGACCTCTCCGGAGGTCTGCGACTCGCGACCTTGAGGCGGCATCTCCCCACCGCAGCCCGGGCGGTACCGCCTAACCCTCGCTCACTTGGACGATGAGATGCCCCGGGATGCCGTTTGCCTCCTCCCAGATCCGGTAGATGCCGGGCGGCACGTCGGGGATGATGATCTCCGCGGTCACGGGGACGGGAACCCCGAGGCCTGCGATGGTGGTGGTCACGCCGGGTTCCACTTGGATGGCCTGCGCTGCAAACGGATCGACCGCCCGCACCAGCTGGTGGGTGTCGATCCACTGGGAGCCAATCCAGCACTGCCAGATGACGTCCAGGCCGACGAAGGCCCCCGAGGGGAGGCCGGCATCACTGACCTGCAGGGTGGCCCTCATCCCTGCGGCGACCGGATTGGGCTCGAGAGTCATCGAGATCAGCGATGGGGCTCCCATCTCGGCCGGCGGCGGGGACTGGCACACCCTGGGCGCGGTGGTCGTCTCCGCTGTTGTCGCCGTGCCATCGACCGGTGCCGTCGACCCGTCGGCGGGCTCGCCCTGTCCGCCGTTGCAGGCGCACAGGAGGGCCAGTGCTGCCATCAGGGTCACCATGCGACGCATCGGCCGCCTCCCCACTGGTAAGGGTACGCCGTTGGCTGTTTGACGGGTGCTCGACCTCTGGCTCTGCGTCCCATCCTTCAAGAGGCGGGTCCACCGGGTGCCGGGCGCGGCTAGACGGAGGGCGGCCCGGCCGAGACGTACTCGGGCCAGAACTCGTAGTCCCGCCGCGGCCAGCCGATTGCCTCAAGCCACCAGGTGGCCCCGGCTTCGACGTAAGGCCCCGCTACTTCGGCGGCTGGGGCTTCAGCGCCACTCAGGCTCTCGCCGAGCGCCACCTCGAACGGCGCCGCGGAGGTTCGGTGCTCCATCGTGTAGGCGACGATCTCGCGCAACTCGTCCGGCGTTGGGGCACGGAAGTCGCTGGCCGGGTCGGCGACCAAGGGGACCACCCCGTCCCAGCGGGCTGCCCGGCGGAAAGGTCGCCGGTGCGGCCAGGTGCTCCCCACCCAGATGGGGATGCGGGGTTGCTGGAGTGGTTGAGGGACGAAGCGGGTGTCGGTCACCCGGTAGTGCTCGCCCTGGTGAGAGAAGGGCTCCCCGGACCACAGGCCGGTGAGCACCTCCAAGCCCTCGTCGAGCTGGGCGGCCCGCACCCGATCGTCGCCGGAGTCGCCGAGGTCGGCGAAGTCGAGGTCGGGGGGCCAGCCGATGCCGACGCCCAGCACCAGCCTGCCCCGGGAGAGGTGGTCGAGGGTGACGGTCTGGCGAGCGAGGGTAGTGGGGCGGCGGCGGGGGAGGGGAGTGATCATGGTCCCGAGGCGGATCCGCTCGGTGGCCTGGGCCACCGCCCCGAGAGCGACCCAGGGGTCGATGACCGGCCCGGCCCAGTCGCCAGCGCGGATATGGTCCCAGAGAAAGAAGCCTTCCCACCCAGCGGCCTCTGCGCGCCGGGCGAGGTCCAGCAGGTGGCTGGGGTCGGCGAAGAGCCCGAAGTTGGGCAGGTTGAGGGCGAAGTGCAGCATGTCCCGATGGTACGCGCCCGCCCGGTCGCGCCGGCGCGCGTCAGCGGTGGTCGTGCCCCTGGTGAACGGCCTGGTGGTCGGCGATCTTCTTGCGGACCTCGTCCATGTCGAGGGCCCGCACCTGTCGAATGAGGTCGGCCAGGACCGACGCGGGCAGGGCGCCGGGCTCTGAGTAGAGCGCGATCTGGTTCCGGAAGATCATCAGGGTGGGGATCGAGCTGATGCCTTGCCCCACGGCCAGTTCCTGCTGTGCCTCGGTGTCCACCTTGGCGAACACCAGGTCGGGATGCTCGTCGGAGGCTTTCTCGAAGGTGGGGCCGAACATCCGGCAGGGGCCACACCAGGACGCCCAGAAGTCCACGAGCACCGTCTCGTTGCCGGCGATGGTCGCCTGGAAGTTGTCCTTGGTGAGCTCCACGGTGGGCATGCAGCTGATCCTTTCCTCGCGCTCGGGCGGTTCCCTGTGTGATGCGGTCGGTACAATATCGTCACAGTGACGGATTATTCCAGCCCCTGTCTGTGTTGGGACGAAGAGGGGAGAGGACCCCTACCATGCTGCGAGGCCCCGAGAGCGGCCGACGGCGAGGCGGGCCGGCTTCCCACGACCACCCGACGGTGGCAGGAGGCCGCCGGCAGAGAGGAAGGAGCGACGGCATGATGAAGATCGATACCGGCATCAAGGCGGCCGATCGGAAGGCGATCGCCGACGGCCTGGCGGGACTGCTGGCCGACAGCTACACCCTGTACCTGAAGACCCACAAGTACCACTGGAACGTCACCGGGCCCATGTTCCAGACGCTGCACGTGATGTTCGAGGGCCACTACACCGAGCTGGCGATGGCCGTCGACGAGATCGCCGAGCGCATCCGGGCGCTGGGGGCGATGTCGCCGGGTAGCTACCGGGAGTTCGCCGCCCTCAACACGGTGGGCGAGGACGAAGACGAGCCGAACGCCACCGAGATGATCCGGCGTCTGGTCAAGGCCCATGAGGCCGTGGTGCACACCGCCCGCGCCGCCTTCCCGGCGGCGGAGAAGGGCGGGGACCAGGCGACCATGGACCTGCTCACCCAGCGCATGCAGATACACGAGAAGACCACCTGGATGCTGCGCAGCCTGCTCGAGTAGGCGGCATCCAATCTCGGAGGGCGGGGACCCGGCGCGCCGGGTCCCTTGCTCTGGGGGGCGTGACGGGTACAGTTACGTCACTGTGACGCTAAAGACCCAGATCTCCCATTGCGCCTGGTGCGGGCGCGCCTTTGCCGCCTCCGGGGGCCTGGGCCGACGGGCCCGGTACTGCCGGCGCAGCCATCGCCAGCGGGCTTTCGAAGCTCGCTGCCTGGCCGGCCGGATGGGGCTCGATTCAGGTGAGGCCCTGGTGGACGCGGAGGCGCTGTGCCGCCTGCGGGACCGCCTCTACGTACTCGAGAGCGCCCTGGACGATGTGGAGGGCGACCTGCGAGGCGCCTCGGGACCGGAGGAGTACAAGCGGGCGTTCCAGCACCTGTACGCGGCGGCGGCGCAGCTCAGGGACTCCTGCGTGGAGCCGCGGGCGGTGCTGTCGCGGGCGGAGGCAGGCTCCGACTGACCAAGAGGAGGCCCCCGCCCGCTGTGTCCGGTTCGAGAGGATGGGCGGGGCGGTGCGCCCATAATGCCCGTTATGTCAAGTGACTTCTGCCGAGGCCAGTTCCCCGAGCCGGGAGGGGAATCGACGGCCGGGCGCTCCCCCGGACCGGGGTCCCCTCCCCCGTTCAAAGCGGGCGATGCAGGGTGGGCGCGATGGGAGGCGGGCGCGAGGACTCCGCGGCAGGGGGTCGGGAGGCTGGTCTGGAGGCCGCCGCGAGCGGCCGGGAGGCACCTGGGCGAGGACGGCGCAGAGGAGGAGGGCGGGTGGGCCTCTCCCCCATCGAGATCAGAAGTCGAAGGCGACGCCGGTGAGGGCCTGGGAGGCCTCCCAGAGGCGGCTGGCGGCGGCGGGGTCCAGGGCACGCGATGTCACCTTGGTGGCCACGGCGGGGCCTCTGAGCGCCCCTGAGGGGCCGTAGAGGGTTCCCCCGACGGCGGCGGGGTCGGCGGCCGCCCGGAGGGTGGGGAGGGCGCCACCCGCCGCGTCCTGGGCGACGTGGGAGTTGGCCCAGGCCCAGAAGCGCCGTAGGGGCGGGGTGAGGTCGCGCTCCGGGCTCACCTGGAGGCCGGTGGCGGCGTAGCCGGGGTGGGCGGCCACGCTGAGCAGGGCCGAGCGCGCCGCCCCGGCGCGCCGATCGAGCTCGACGGCGAAGAGCAGGTTGGCCAGCTTGGATTGGCCGTAGGCCCGCCAGCGCCGGTAGTGCCTCTCCCCCTGGAGATCGGCGAGGTCGATGCGGCCGAGCCGGTAGGTGGCGCTGGTCACGGTAACCACCCGGGGCCGCGGGGCGGCGAGCAGCAGAGGCAGCAGGCGCCCGGTGAGGGCGAAGTGACCGAGGTGGTTCACCGCCAGCTGGCGCTCGAACCCGTCGACGGTGAGGGCCCGGGGCACGCCCATGATCCCGGCGTTGTTGATCAGGCAGTCGATCCGCGGCAGGTGTTCGGCGGCTCGAGTGGCGAAGGCTTTCACCGAGGAGAGGTCGCCCAGATCGAGGAGCTCGACCTCTACCGCCGCCCGGGGGACGATGGCCCGGATGCGGGCGGCCGCCGCCTCCCCCGCCTCCGGGCGCCGGCAGGCCATCACCACTCGGGCCCGGCGGGAGGCGAGCAGGCGGGCCGTCTCGAAACCGAGGCCCGTGTTGGCCCCGGTCACGAGGAACGACCGCCCCTCTTGAGAGGGAACGTCGGCCTCGGTCCAGCCTGCCTCTGGCATGGGCGGATCCTACGAGAACGGCGCGGCAGGCCCTTCAGCCCTCGTCCGAGATCCAGCGGGCTACCTTGGAGTCGGTGGCGGCCACCCCGGGGAGGGCGACGATGGTGTCGATCACCGCGTCCATGGAGGCGATGTCCTGCCCCCCGACCAGGGCGATCACGTCGGGGCTGCCGAACAGGGCGTCGGCGCGCAGCACGCCGGGCAGACGCCGCACCGCCCGGCACACGGCGCGGGGCGTGGGAGTGGTGATGAAGACGTAGGCCTCGACTCTCATGACGGCGACTGTACCCCGGGCGCCGCGTCTCGGGCTGCTCCGGGGTCCTCTCCCCCACCGCCTGCCGACATGTGATGGGCCCAGGCTTTCACGGCGTCGGCTCGGGCACCAGTACTCTGGGATCGAGCTCGGCGCGCCGGAAGATCCCCAGCGCCCCCTTCAGTCCCAGCGTCATGACGATGTTGGAGAGGAAGGCGGCGAAGGCGAGCAGCACCCGCCGCGTCGCTCCGTGCGCCGTGCCTCTGCCGGCGGATAGGCTCGGGGGCATGGAGGTGCGGCCTCTAGGAGATCTCGATCGCCCCTGGGTGGCGGAGTTGTGCCGCCGGAACTTCGGCGCGGACAGCGTGGCCGCCCTGGGGCGTCTCCACCACGCTGCCCTGCTGCCCGGCCTGGTGGCCTGGGAGGCGGAGAGGCGGGTGGGGGCCCTCTCCTTCTGCGAGGAGACGAGCGGGGCCGAGGTGGTGTTCCTCGCGGCCGATCCGCCCGGCCGGGGGGCGGGCAGCGCCCTGCTCGCCGAGCTGGAGGCGCTCGGTCGGCAGAGGGGCTGGGAGCGGCTGCGGCTGATGGTCACCAACGACAACACCCCGGCCCTGCGCTTCTACCAGCGCCGGGGCTGGGAGCTGGTGGCTCTCCATGCGGGGGCGGTGGACCGCGATCGGCTGTTGAAGCCGGAGATCCCGCCGCGTGGGGTCGACGGCATCCCCATCCGGCATGCCCTGGAGTTAGGGCGTACCCTGGGCCCGGGCGAAGAGAGCCTCTGATGTCGGCCACCCCGGCTACCCAAGCGCTGAAGAGGGCGGGGGTGGCTTTTGTCCCGCACGAGTACGGGCCGGTCGAGGAGTCTGAAGGCACCTACGGGGAGGCGATCGCCGCCGTCCTCGGCGTGGACCCGCGCCGGGTATTCAAGACGCTGGTCGCCATGGCCGACGGAGGGCCCGCGGTGGCGGTGGTCCCGGTGAGCGGCCACCTTTCGATGAAGGCCCTGGCCCGGGCGCGGGGCGCCAAGCGAGCCGAGATGGCCGCCCCGGCCGACGCCGAACGGCTCACCGGCTACGTGGTTGGGGGCATCAGCCCGTTCGGGCAGAGGCGGCGCCTGCCGGTGGTGGTCGACGAGTCGCTGTTGAGCCACGCCACGGTGTTCGTCAGCGGCGGCCGGCGTGGTCTGCAGGTGGAGATCGCTCCCGGCGACCTGGTGGCTCTGCTCGGCGCCGCGGCGGCCGACCTGCTCTCCGGCTAGGGGTGGCCGACCGGTAACCTGCTCGGCGATACCGCGGAGGGCGCCGCCATGATCATCGATGGGTTCGTCCACCAGCTGCCGGACGCCGATCCCGAGGAGACGGGGGAGTGGCTCGATGCCCTCCAGCAGATCATCGACCAGGCCGGCGAGGGCCGGGCCCGCTTCCTCATGGCCCGTCTCATCGAGCACGCCCGCTCTCGCAACATCGGGGTGCCCGCCTCGGTGAGCACGCCGTACATAAACACCATCCCCCCCGAGCAGGAGGCCTGGTTCCCCGGCGACGAGGAACTGGAGCGGCGCATCCGCCGCTTCATCCGGTGGAACGCGGCGGTCATGGTGGTGCGGGCCAATAAGGCGGCCGACGCCATCGGGGGCCATCTCTCCACCTTCGCCTCCTCGGCCACCCTCTACGAGGTGGGCTTCAACCACTTCTTCCGGGGTAAGGAGGACGGGCGGCCCGGTGACCACCTCTACATCCAGGGACACGCCGCTCCCGGCATCTACGCCCGCTCCTTCCTCGAGCACCGCCTCGATGAGGCGCAGCTCGACCGGTTCCGCCGGGAGATCGGCGGGGGCGGGCTCTCCTCGTACCCTCATCCCCGGCTCATGCCGGACTTCTGGGAATACCCCACCGTGTCGATGGGGCTCGGTCCGATCAACTCCATCTACCAGGCCCGCTTCAACCAGTACCTGCACCACCGCCGTCTCGACGACACCGCCGATTCCCGGGTGTGGTGCTTCCTGGGCGACGGCGAGGTCGACGAGCCGGAGACCCTGGGTTCCATCTCGCTGGCCGCCCGGGAGCGCCTGGACAACCTGGTGTGGGTGGTCAACTGCAACCTGCAGCGCCTCGACGGGCCGGTGCGGGGCAACGGCAAGATCATCCAGGAGCTGGAGGCGTTCTTCCGCGGCGCCGGCTGGCACGTGATCAAGGTCATCTGGGGGGCCAACTGGGATCCGTTGCTCGCCCGCGACGCCGATGGGGTGCTGCTCGAGAAGATGAACACCACCGTCGATGGCGAGTACCAGCGCTTCAAGGCCGAGGACGGGGCGTACGTGCGGGAGCACTTCTTTGGTCCCGACCCACGGCTGCGCCGGATGGTGGCCCACATGAGCGACGACGAGATCTGGGCGCTGCGCCGGGGTGGGCACGACTACCGCAAGGTGTACGCCGCCTACCGGGCGGCGGTGGAGTTGCGCGGCGCCCCGGTGGTGATCCTCGCCAAGACGGTGAAGGGCTGGGCGCTGGGCCCCGATGTGGAGGGCCGCAATGCCACCCACCAGATCAAGAAGCTGAGCAACGACCAGCTGCTGGTACTGCGCGACCGGCTGCAGTTGCAGGAGGAGATCCCCGACGAAGCGCTCGCCGAGGGTCGCCCGCCCCCCTACTACCGCCCGCCGGCGGACTCCCCCGAGGTGCAGTACCTGCTGCAGCAGCGCCGGGCCCTCGACGGTCCTCTGCCCAGCCGGCCGGTGCCGCTTCGGCGGCCCCTCAGCTTGCCCGACCACGGGCCCTTCGCCGAGTTCGACGGCGGCTCGGGCAGGCAGGAGGTGTCGACCACCATGGCCTTCACCCGCCTGCTGCGCAACCTGGCCCGGCACGAGGCGTTCGGGCCGCGGGTGGTGCCCATCGTCCCCGACGAGGGGCGCACGTTCGGCATGGACGCCCTCTTCAAGGAACTGCGCATCTACGCCTCGCAGGGCCAGCTGTACGAACCGGTGGACCATCACCTGCTGCTCTCCTACAAGGAGTCGCAGGATGGGCAGATCCTCGAGGAGGGCATCACCGAGGCCGGGTCGATGGCCTCCTGGATCGCCGCCGCCACCACCCACGCCACGCGCGGGGTACCCATGGTGCCGTTCTTCGCCTTCTACTCGATGTTCGGCTTCCAGCGCATCGGGGACCTGATCTGGCTGGCGGGGGACGCCCGGGCACGCGGCTTCCTGCTGGGGGCCACCGCCGGGCGGACCACCCTGGCCGGGGAAGGCCTGCAGCACCAGGACGGGCACAGCCAGCTGCTGGCCTCCGCGGTCCCCGCCTGCCGGGCCTACGACCCGGCCTTCGCCTACGAGATGGCCGCCATCGTGGAGCACGGGCTGCAGCAGATGTACGGGGCACCGGCTGAGGATGTCTTCTACTACCTGACCCTCTACAACGAGAACTACCCCATGCCGCCCAAGCCGGAAGGGGTGGAGCAGGGCATCATCGACGGGCTCTACAGGTGGGCGCCCGCTCCCGAGGGGATGGCTCACCGGGCGGCGATCCTCTTCTCCGGCCCGGCCCATCGGGCGGCGCGGCAGGCCCAGGCCGACCTGGCGGAGCACTACGGGGTGGCCGTCGAGTTGTGGAGCGCCACCTCCTACAAGGCACTGCGGGAGGGGGCGCTGTCGGTGGAGCGCTGGAACCGCCTCCATCCCCGGGCCGAGCCGCGGGTGCCCTTCGTCACCAGTGCTCTCGCCGAGGTGGGCGGGCCGGTAGTGGCCGTCACCGACTACATGAAGATGGTCCCCGATCAGGTGGCCCGCTGGGTCCCGGGCAGGTTCGTGCCGCTGGGTACCGACGGCTACGGGCGCAGCGACACCCGCGAGGCGCTGCGCCGCTTCTTCGAGGTGGACGCCGGGCACGTCGTGGTGGCCGTGTTGTCGGCCCTGGTCGCCGACGGGCGGGTGGAGCCGGGCTTGGTCGCCGACGCCATCACCCGCTACGGCATCGATCCCGAACTGCCCGACCCCCGTCTTCCCTGAGGCGGCAGCCGGAGAGTCAGGAGCTGTCCCAGCCGGCCAGGCGGGCCGAGAGCCACCACAGCGCCCGGCCCTTGAGCAGGCAGTTGAGCGGGTGCGAGTGGGCGCAGTCGGCGGGGAGATCAGTGCAATCGTCGGGGTGGGCGTCGCACCAGTCCTGGCACCAGGGGCAGGAGTCGTCGGTGTCGGGGTAGTGGGTCCCGCCTGGATCCCAGGACTCGACGTCGGCGAAGTCGTAGAGGGCCGTGCCGTGCTCGGCGGCATAGGCGCGGATCAGGCCGTTGTTCGCCTGGAGGGCTGCGCTGCCCCCATCCGTGTGGCCGGTCATATAGACGAAGGTCACGCCGGGGTAGTCGGCCTCGAGCCGGGCCATGGCCTCGAGGTAGGCAGCGACGTCGGTGCTCTCGTTGGACAACTCCCCGCACCAGGACCACAGGAAGGCGGTGGCCTCGGGGGTGTCGGTCAACAGGCCAGCCGCCGTGTCGTAGAAGGTGACGGCGTCCCACGACCAGCCATCGTCGTAGGCCAGGCGGAGACGGGGCGGGTCGGTGGCTGGCGGGATGGCGCGCCACTCCCTGGCAAAGGGGAGGTCAGGCGACATGGCTTCGGCACCCGCCCACAGTTGGGTGCCGTGCGAGGTGGAGCCATAGGCCCATATCACCGTCTCGCGCGCCCGCTCCAGCCACTCGTCGGGGACCAGGCGCAGGTCGGTGGTGGTGTGGTCGGCGACGACGGACCCGGCCACCTCGGGTGGAGAGGTGGTGGTGGCTGGAGTGGGCAGGGTGGTGCTCGGGGGCACAGGTACCGTGGAGGGTTCGGTCCGGGTGGTTGTCGAGGCCGGCGGCGGCGCCGTGGTGGCTGGGTGGGCTCCATTTCCACAGGCGGCGATGAGGACGGCCGCTACCAGGAGGAGGGGGGCGCGTGGCGGCCTCAAGAGCCGTCCCAGCCGGCGAGTCGGGCCGAGAGCCACCACAGAGCCCTCCCTTTCCTGAGGCAGTTGAAGGGGTGCGAGTGGGCGCAGTCCCCCTCCGCAGCGGGAAGCCCGGCGCAGTCGCCGGGGTTTGCGGCGCACCAGGTGTAGCACCAGGGGCAGGCATCGGTAGTGGCCGGGTAGAGGTGGCCGGCGGGGTCCCACGACTCGATGTCGGCGAAGTCGTAGAGCACCCTGCCGTGGGCGGCCACGTAGTCCCGGATCGCCTGGTTGTTCTCTTCGAGGACCTGGTCGGCGGGCCCGTCGGTGTGGCCGGTCATGTAGACGAAGGTGACTTGCGGGAAGTCCGCCTCGAGGTGGGCCATGGCCTCGAGGTAGGCGGCGACCGCGGTCTCGTCCCAGGAGAGCTCCCCGCACCAGGACCACAGGAAGGCGGTGGCCCCGGGCGCGTCGGCGAGCAGGACGGCCGCCTGGTCGTAGAAGGCAGCGGCCTCCCAGGACCAGCCCGAGTCGTAGGCCATGCGCAGCCGCGGAGGCGCGGTCTGGGAGGGAACGCTGTGCCACTCCTTCTCGAAGCGCAAGGGGGGCAGGCGTAGACGGTCGCTGAGGTACTCGGCCCCCGTCCAGACCTGGGTGCCATGGGAGGTGGAGCCGTAGGCCCACACGACCTCTTCCTTGGCCCGCTCCAGCCACCGGGCCGGGATCTGGCTCAGGACGGTGGAGGTGTGGTCGACGACGATCGCGTCCTCGCATCCCGTCCCGGTCTCGGCATCGCAGGAATCGCGGCCGGTGCCACCCCGGGCGATGTCGCGCCCGAGTCCTCCGAACACGCGATCGTCGCCCGGCCCGCCGCGGAGCAGGTCGGGGCCCCCGCCGCCGCGCAGCACGTCGTTACCGCCCCCTCCGTCCAGGGTGTCGGCGCCCGATCCACCCAGGGCGAAGTCGTTGCCGGGTCCGGCGCAGATGAGATCGTTGCCGGCCTTTCCCTCGATGCGGTCGCTGCCCCCTCCGCCGGCGATGACGTCGTCGCCGGAGGTGCCGATGAGCGTCTCATCTGCGGCGGTTCCGGCGCGCGTGGGAGCCTGCCCCAGGCAGGTGAGCGCCGCCTGGCCCTGGGGCGCCAGCGCGGCAAGGCTCGCCCCGACCACAACGAGGGCGCTCAGCATGCGGAGCAGGGGCATCGTCACCTCCTCGAATGGCCGGCGGCGCCGGTCCGATCACCCTGCCAGCAGTCGCAGCGAGGGGGGAGGGCCGTTCTCCCCTTCGGCGTGGGTGTCTGGACCTCTCTAGATTCGTCGGCAGGAGGCGGCCGGTGCTGTTGGGGGATCTGGTGCGGACCTGGGAGGAGGTGCGGGTCACCAGCGCCCGGCGGGCCAAGATCGCCTTGCTCGCCGAGTGCCTGCGCCGCCTGCCGCCGGGGGAGGCAGCGGCCGGGGCCTCGTTCCTGTCCGGCGAGCCCCCTCTGGGGCGGATCGGGGTGGGGTGGAGCACACTGGTGGCGGCCACTCCCCCGGCGGCACTGCCGCCCGGCGCCCTCACCATCGGCGAGGTCGACGGCACCCTCCGGCGGGTGGCCGCGGCCTCGGGGCCGGGGAGTCGGCAGCCGCGGGCGCGCCTGCTGGAGGGTCTGCTGGGACGGGCCACGCCGGCGGAACAGCAGTTCCTGCAGTCACTCATCATGCGCGACCTGCGCCAAGGGGCATTGGAGGGGATGGTCGTGGAGGCGGTCGCGGCCGCCGCCCACCTGCCCGCCGAGGAGGTGCGCCGGGCGCTGATGGTTGCCGGCGACCTGGGCGAGGTGGCCCGGGCGGCCATGGAGGCCGGTGAGGCGGGCCTCCGCCGTTTCCGGCTGACCTTGTTCCGCCCCTTGCAGCCGATGCTGGCCCAGACCGCGACGGGCGTTGACGAAGCCCTGGCCCGCCTGGGTCGGGCCTCTCTGGAGGCCAAGGTGGATGGGGCCCGCATCCAGGTGCATCGACAGGGCAGCCGGGTGGCGGTGTACACCCGCAGCCTGCGGGAGATCACCGCCTGGGTCCCCGAGGTGGTCGAGGTGGTGGCTGCCCTGCCTGCGGAGTCGGTGATCCTGGACGGGGAGGCGGTGGCGCTGGGGCCCGACGGCGCTCCCCTCCCCTTCCAGGTCACCATGGGCCGCTTCGGCAGCAGGCTGGAAACGGAGCGGTTGCGGGAGACCCGGCCGCTAACCCCTCTGTTCTTCGACTGCCTCCAACTCGACGGCGACGACCTCATCGACCGCCCCGGCGCCGAGCGGGTCGACGCCCTCGCCGGCGTGGTGGGCCAGGGCCTCCTGGTGCCCCGGCTCACGACCGACCGACCAGCCCGGGCCGCGGCGTTCTACCGCCGGGTACTGGCGATGGGCCACGAGGGGGTGCTCGCCAAGGATCCGGGGGCTTCCTACCAGGCGGGGCGGCGGGGGGCGGCCTGGCTGAAGGTGAAACCGGTCCACACGCTGGACCTGGTGGTGCTGGCCGCCGAGTGGGGATCGGGACGGCGCCGGGGGTGGCTCTCCAACCTGCACCTGGGCGCTCGAGATCCCACCGGGGGCGGCTTCATCATGCTGGGCAAGACTTTCAAGGGCCTCACGGACGAGATGCTGGAGTGGCAGACCCGGCGCCTGCTGCAGCTTGAGAAGGCACGGGAAGGCCACGTGGTGGTGGTGCGCCCCGAATTGGTGGTGGAGGTGGCCTTCGATGGGGTACAGGCGAGCCCCCGCTATGCGGGTGGGGTGGCGTTGCGCTTCGCCCGGGTGAAGCGGTACCGCGACGACAAGAGCGCTTCGGCGGCCGACACCATCGAGGCGGTGCTGGCAATCCGGCCCGGAGGGAAGCCGGGCTAGTCGCCGTTCCCGATCGATCGGTTTCCCGTCAGGTCGCCACCCCGTCGTGCCGATGAAACCCTTATGGCTTCTCGGCTTGTCGGGCGGCTGGGCGCGGCAGTCCTGGTGGCGGCGGTCCCGCTGCTGGGCGCGCTCCCGGCGGCGGCTACCGAGGCCACGACGCCCCCGCCCGTCGTCCTCGGGGGAACGCACTTCTACGGTGAGCGGGTCGAGTACCCCATGCTCTTTCCCGTGGGTGGCGAGGAGCTCCACTTCGCGGACGATGAGTACCTCGGCTTCGGCGCCTGCCGGGCCGGCTGCACGCGCCTTCATGAGGGGGTCGACGTGATGGCGCCGAAGATGACCGAGGTGTACGCCGTGGCCGATGCCACCGTGAGCTGGATCGGCTCACAATGCTGCTCGGTCTTCCTCCAGCACGACGACGGATGGCAGTCGTGGTACATCCACCTCAACAACGACACGCCCGGCACCGACGACGGCCTCGGCTGGGGGATCGCCGAGGGAATCGTGCCCGGGGCCCGGGTGACCGCCGGCCAGCTGATCGGGTGGGTGGGCGACAGCGGCAACGCCGAGGACACCGACCCCCACCTGCACTTCGAGCTCCACGACGCCTTCGGCGTCAAGGTGGACCCCTATCCCTCCCTGGTGATGGCGCAGAACGGGGGAGCCGGGGTGTGCGCCCGCAGCGAGGCAGCCCCGCTGGCCGACCTGCTGGAACCCGGGGCGACCCTGCGCCGGGGCATGCAGGGGGCGGGCGTGTTCGAGCTCCAGGGCTTCCTGGCGACCAGGGGTTACCAGGTTGGCGCCATCGACGGGAGCTTCGGTGAGCGCACTCACCGCGCAGTACGGTCCTTTCAGAAGAGCAAAGGCCTCGAGATGGATGGCGTGGTCGGGGTCCAGACGCGGGCGGCGATCGCTGCCCTTGTGCAGCGACCCGCCTTCGCTTCGCTGGTGGACCTGGAGGGGCCGGTACTCGAACCGGGAGTCCGCGGGGTCGCCGTGGGCGAGTTGAAGCGATGGCTGCGAGCCGCCGGTTACGACCCGGGCCCTCGTCCGTTCAACGGGGTGTTCGACGACCTGGCCGCGGGCGCGGTCGTTGCCTTCCAACAGGCGGTCGGCCTCCCGCCCGACGGCAGGGTTGATTCCGCCACGCGCGCCGCGCTGCTGCGAGCGCTGTGGCTGGTCCGGCCCGACGGCTGCGGGTGAACGCCGTCAGCAGGACACCAGCGTCTCGCCGCCGAAGCACTGGTCGGTGCCGTTACCGCCGTTGAGCAGGTCGGCCCCGGAGCCGCCGCTGAGACGGTCTGACCCGGCGTCCCCGAAGAGCCGATCGTTGCCCCCGTGGCCGGTCAGGCGGTCGTCGCCGATGCCTCCGCGCAGAACGTCGTTGCCGGGGCCACCCAGCAGGGTGTCCGCCGAGCCTTGCCCGACCAGACGATCGCCTCCTCCTCCCCCGCGCAGGGTGTCGATGCCCGGGCCGCCCAGCAGTTGGTCGGTACCGGCGTCCCCCGCGACGGTGTCGTTGCCTCCCCCGCCGCAGATGACGTCGTTGCCACCCCGGCCGCGGATGTTGTCGGCGCCTGCCAGGCCGGCGATCACGTCGCTCCCGGTGGTCCCGGGGAGGGTGTCGGCGCCCGGTGTCCCGACGATGGTGGCCCTCCGCCCGCCGCAGGTGGCCGAAGGAACGGCGAGGGTGTCGTAGAAGATGTCGCCGAAGGAGTCCCCGGCGCTGGAGGTGAAGGCCAGGAAGGCGGTGCCGGCATCGACCTCCAGGGCGAAGTACTCCCCCATCCAGGGCTGGCCCCAGGCGTCGGTGGGGGTGGCGAAGGTCTGGTCGGAGATGCGGATGTTGGGTCCGAAGGAGCGGCCCCCGTTCCAACTGGTCGCCAGGTAGACGTCCCAGCGGTCGTCGTTGGCGCTGTTGCGCTTGTCGTACCAGGCGAGGTCGATGCGGCCGTTGGGCGCTACGGCCATCACGGGGTGGAACTGGTCGTTGGCGGTCGTGTCGCCGTTGACCCTGATCGGCGCCGACCAGGTGCCCCCTCGATCCGTCGAGCGTATGAAGAAGATGTCGCCCTCGTCCCCGCCCGTTCCGACGGCGGCGTAGGTCATGTACACCTCGGCCGGGTTGGTCGGGGAAACCCCGATGACCGGGTAGGAGCCGGACCAGGCATCGGTGGCCCCCAGGGACGTGTGGAGCCACTTGGGCAGCGCGGTGATGGAGCGCACCTGCCGGTCGGTGCCGAAGGTCACGCCGCCGTCGCTCGAGCGGTCGAGCATCAGCATCCCAGGCTTGACCAGGGGGTTGGTGACGTCGACGTTGATCCAGGAGACGTAGATCGTGCCGTCGGAGGCCACCACGACGTCGGGGACGTTGGCCCAGTCCGTCCCGTTGGGGTTGTCGTTGACGGTCTTGGGGGCCACCGAGCCTGCAGAAGCACCGGTGAAGTCGAGGCCGGTGGGGCTCGCCGGGCCGGGCAGGCCGGGTGGGCCGGAACGAGCGAAGTAGGTGTCGCTGGCCGGGGTGGTCATCCCCACGTCCTTGATCCACACCACCAGGACGTTGGCCGAGCCGTCCACCGTCATGTCCGGCCGGTCGTTGTAGCGGTAGCCGGGGTCCGCGGGACTGGTGGCCCGCAGGTTGAAGGATATGGTGGTGGGCCCCGACCACGAGTTCCCTTTGTTCTGCGATCGCTCGATGTAGATGCCGTTCGGGGTGCTGTAGCCGGCGTTGGCGATGTAGCCGGCGTAGATGTTGCCCGACGGGTCGGAGTCGATGTACGGGTCGAAGATGGAGGTGAGCGCCAGGTTGTCGTCGGGCGTGCCGAGGACCGGGTGCTTGGGCACCGATAGCTGGCGGTCGCTCCAGGTGAGGCCCCCGTCGAGGGTGAAGCTGATGCCCAGGGGGCTGGCGGGCATCCCGATGCTGTCGTTGTAGGCCACGGCGAAGTTGCTGGGGTCGGTGGCGTTGCGGGTGATGCGGACCTCGTTCTGAACGGTTCCTGCCGGGTCGCCGTTGACCTTGACGTCGCCGGCGCCGTGGCCCACGCCCGGGGCGGCCATGAGGCAGCTGGCCACCATGGCGAGAAGCAACACGGGCTTGCGCATGGAACCCCCTTTCCCGCCCTCGCGGGCCGGAAGCAGCGCATGCTCTCCAGCACGGAATGTAGCCCTCGGGGATCTCGGCGGCATGCCAACAAGCCGGCTGGAAGGGGGCGGCCTGGGGTCCCTTCCGACGGAGACCGGTAGTGGGGTGGCCGCCGGCAGTTGAGACCCTGCGCGCACGAAAGGGGAAAAGGTCTTCCCGAGGAAGCACCTAGTCGTGCCAGACTCCGCCCCGCCGGCGAGCGAGCGGAGGGTCAGCCTGATGGATGGTGTGGTGCACCTCGAGAAGGTCCAGAACCTGCGGGAACTAGGCGGCCTGCCCACCGCCGATGGCCGGCGGGTAGCGCGGGGCCGCCTCTTCCGTTCTGGGTCGCTGCACGAGATGAGCGAAGGGGATCGCAAGGCTTTGGAGGCCATGGGCATCCGCCTCGTGATCGACCTGCGCTCGCTCTTCGAGCAGCAGCGCCAGTCGTACGAATGGCCGGCGGGACGCAGGGTCGCCGCACCTCTCGCCCACGACGAGGCGGTCGCCGCCATCTTCGCCCGTGTCCAGGCAGGCACGCTCTCGGAGAGCGACGTCGAGGACTGGTGGCACCTGACCGGGGTCTTCGACATCCCGGTAGAGCATCGCTCATCGATGCGCACGATCTTCGGCTCGCTCCTCGAAGCCGGGCCGGACGAAGGCGTGCTCTATCACTGCACCGGCGGCAAGGACCGAACCGGGGTGGTGTCGGCCGTCGTCCTCGAGGCCCTCGGCGTCACCCGGGGGGCGATCCTGGGCGATTTCCTGTTGAGCAATGTGGACGCCGAAGCCCGGGCGGCCGAGTTCATCGGGTGGATGAGGCTGGCCACCGGTCATGCGATGAGTCCCGAGACGGCCTACTGGCTGGCCGGGGTCAAAGGGGAGTGGCTCGAGACCCTGCTCCGCGGCATCGCCGAGCGCTACGGGTCGGTGGCGGGGTACCTGCGCGACGAGCTAGGAATCGGCGCTGAGGAATTGGCCGTGCTGAGAGAACGGTACCTGGAGCCGGCCGAGGGCTGAGCCGCTCCGAGTCGGTCCCTAGCGTGACTTCCGGGCCAGCCTGCGTTCGGTCTCACCCTGGTAGCGCTTGCGGATGCGGATCGCGGTGGGGGTGACCTCAACCAGTTCGTCGTCCTCGATCCATTCGAGGGCCGTCTCCAGGGTGGGCCGGCGCGGCGGGTTGAGGCGGGTGGCGTCGTCGTGATCGTGAGTCCGGATGTTGGTGAGCTCCTTGGACCGGGCGGGGTTGACCACCATCTCCCCGGGCCGGGAAGCCTCTCCCACCACCATCCCCTCGTAGACCGCTTCGCCGATGCCGACGAACATCTCCCCCCGCTTCTGCAGGTTCTCCAGGGCGAAGCCCGTTGCCGATCCGGAGCGGTCGGCGACCATCGCTCCCCCGGTGCGCCCGGGCAACTCCCCGGCCCAGGGCTGCCAACCGTCGTGGTGCTGGTGGACGAGCGCCGTCCCCCGGGTGGTGGTCATCAGGAGGGAACGCAACCCGAGCAGCCCGCGAGCCGGGGCTACCACCGTGAGTACGGTGCGCCCGGCGTCGCCCGGCCGCAGGTCGGTCACCCGGCCCTTCCGGGGGGCGATCGCCTGGGTGACCGTTCCCACGTGCTGGCTGGGGATGTCGATGACGGCCCGCTCTACCGGCTCGTGGGGAGCGCCGTCGATCTGGCGGATGATCACCTCGGGCCGGCTCACCTGCAGCTCGAAGCCTTCGCGACGCATGGTCTCGATGAGCACCGCCAGCTGCAGCTCCCCCCGGCCTGACACCTCGATGACCTCGGGGGAGGTCGTCGGCCCGATGCGGATGGACACATTCCCTCGCACCTCTCGTTCCAGGCGCTCCCGGATCTGGCGCGAGGTGAGGCGGGTGCCTTGGCGCCCCGACAGCGGTGAGGTGTTGACCCCGAAGGTCATCCGCAGCACCGGTTCATCGATCTGCAGGCGGGGCAACGGCTGCGGGTCGGCCGGGTCGGCGAGGGTGTCCCCGATCTCGACCTCAGGGAACCCGGCCACGACGAAGAGGTCACCGGCGATGCGCTCCGCTACCTCGACCCGGCCCAGCCCGGCGAAGCCCATGAGTCGGCTGAGGCGCCGTCGTATGGGCGGTTCTTCCTCGTTGGAGTGGCAGAGGGCGACCTGCTCCCCGGCGCGCAGTGTCCCCTGGGCCACCCGGCCGATGGCAAGGCGTCCCAGGTAGTCGGAGGCGTCGAGGTTGGTGACCAGGGCCTGGAGCGGCGCATGAGGATCGCCCCCGGAGGCAGGGATCGCGTCCAGGATGGCATCGAGGAGGGGGGCGAGGTCGGCGTCGTCATTGGGGATCCCCACCCCGGCGAGGGCGCGGCCCGCCCGGGCGTCGGTAGAGACGATGGGGAACTCGATGTGGCGATCGGGAGCGTCGAGATCCAAGAACAACTGGTAGATCTCGTTCACCACCTCGTCGGCCCGGGCGTCGGGCCGATCGACCTTGTTGAGCACCACCACCGCCGGCAGGTTGCGGGCCAGCGCTTTGGAGAGCACGTAACGGGTCTGGGGCATGGGGCCGTCGGCAGCATCGACGAGCAGCAGGATCCCGTCGACCAGGGCCAGCGCCCGCTCGACCTCGCCGCCGAAGTCGGCGTGGCCCGGGGTGTCCACCAGGTTGATGCGCACGCCGCGCCATTCGACGGAGACCGCCTTGGCGAGGATGGTGATGCCCCGTTCCCTTTCCTGGTCGTTGGAGTCGAGGACCCGTTCTACCCGCACCTCATGGGCGGCGAACACCCCGGTGAGCCCGAGGATGGCGTCCACCAGGGTCGTCTTGCCATGGTCGACGTGGGCGACGAGGGCGAC
>CAYGYX010000013.1:0-37557 GCA_964354255.1 uncultured Acidimicrobiia bacterium
GGCCGATCAAGAGGGGCCACCGGTCGCCTGATCCGCCCTGCGAACAGGGCGAACTAACGAGCACGGTGGCCCCTGCTGAACACTACGCCCTTCTCCAGGTACTTGTTGGTCCGCTGCTGGGTCACCTCGGAACTCGCCGGGGCCTCGCCTTCTAGGCTCATCTCCGAACGCTGCCCTAGGAGGGCAGTACCACCGGAAGGGGGTGTGCTCAACGGGCAGCAGCCCAGGATGCCGGGGCCTGGCCGGTGGCCGGGCCCCGACGGCGGCCGGGGCGGTATCCTCGGCCGAGGCTGCTACCTGGGGGCGAACGCCTTGTCCGCATCCTTCCGCCTGGAAGCCGACTTCCTCGGTGAGCGCCGGGTGCCCGCCGACGCCTACTTCGGCATCCACACCCTGCGCGCCCTGGAGAACTTCCCCATCTCCGGGATCCCCATCAGCACCTTCCCCGACCTCATCTCGGCCCTGGCCTGCGTCAAGCAGGCCGCCGCCCGCACCAACCGCGGGCTGGGCTTCCTCAGCGCCCGGCGGGCAAAGGTCATCGAAGGAGCTTGCGAGGAGATCCGCCGGGGCCTGCTCCACGAGCAGTTCGTGGTCGACGTCATCCAGGGTGGCGCCGGCACCTCCACCAACATGAATGCCAACGAGGTCATCGCCAACCGGGGCCTCGAGCTGCTCGGGCGCGGCCGGGGGGAGTACCGCCACCTGCATCCCATCGAGCACGTCAACCTGAGCCAGAGCACCAACGACGTCTACCCAACCGCGTTGAAGATCGGGCTGCTGTTCTCCATCGAGCAGCTGACGGCAGCCATGGCCACCCTGCGGGCCGCCTTCGAGGCGAAGTCTGTGGAGTTCTCCGACGCCCTCAAGATGGGGCGCACCCAGCTGCAGGACGCGGTGCCTATGACGCTGGGCCAGGAGTTCGGCGCCTTCGCGGTCACCATGGGCGAGGACGAGGAGCGCCTCGGCGAGGCCTCCCGGCTCATCAGGGAGATCAACCTGGGAGCCACCGCCATCGGCACCGGCATCAACACCCCGCCGGAGTACGCCCCGCTGGTCTGCCGGCACCTGGCTGAGATCACCGGCATCGACCTGGTCACCGCACCCCATCTGGTGGAGGCCACCCAGGACGCCGGGGCTTTCGTCCAGCTGTCGGGCGTGCTCAAGCGGGTGGCGGTGAAGCTGTCGAAGACCTGTAACGACCTGCGCCTGCTCTCCTCCGGGCCGCGAGCGGGACTGGCCGAGATCAACCTGCCGGCCCGCCAGGCCGGCTCCACGATCATGCCGGGAAAGGTGAACCCGGTCATCCCCGAAGTGGTCAACCAGGTGGCCTTCGAGGTCATCGGCAACGATGTGGCCGTCTCCTTCGCCGCCGAGGCCGGCCAGCTGCAGCTGAACGCCTTTGAGCCGCTGATCGCCGCCAGCCTCTTCGGGAGCCTCTCCCACCTGCGCAATGCCTGCCTCACCCTCGAGGCCAACTGCGTGCGGGGCATCACGGCCAACCGCGAGCGGATGCGCCACGCGGTAGAGGAGTCGGTGGGACTGGCCACCGCCCTCAACCCGTACATCGGCTACGAGCGGGCGAGCGCGGTGGCCCGGGAGGCCTACGAGACCGGTGAGAGCGTGTACTCGCTGGTGCTGGCCAAGGGATGGATGAGCGCCGAGCAGCTGGATGCGGCGCTCACCCCTGAGGTGCTCACCGCCCCCCGGCCCATGGAGCCCCCAACCGGCTCCGAGCCCCGTGAGGGGTAGCGCATGCGCCTGGTGATCGCCCGTTGCGAGGTGGACTACACCGGCCGCCTCTCTGCCCACCTCCCCATGGCCACCCGCCTCATCATGATCAAGGCCGACGGGTGCGTGGCGGTGCACTCCGACGAGGGGGCCTACAAGCCGCTCAACTGGATGACGGCACCCAACCATCTCGAGGAGGGAGAGGGGGAATGGGTGGTCACCAACCGGGTGGGGGAGAGGCTGGTCATCCGCTTCGACGAGGTGCTCTCCGATTCCGAGCACCCGTTGGGCCCCGCCCCCGGCCTGGCCAAGGACGGAGTGGAAGCCGAACTGCAGCGCCTGCTGGCCGATGCGCCCTTCGTGCTGGAAGAGGGCCTGAGCCTGCTGCGCCGGGAGTACCCGACCGATCTCGGCCCGGTGGACCTGCTGTGCCGCGATCCCTGCGGCCAGGTGG
This sequence comes from uncultured Acidimicrobiia bacterium, assembly GCA_964354255.1. Classification (GTDB taxonomy): domain Bacteria; phylum Actinomycetota; class Acidimicrobiia; order Spongiisociales; family UBA11373; genus VGBK01. The sequence goes on from CAYGYX010000013.1 coordinate 2,183, forward strand.
TGGCGGTAGAGGTGAAGCGCCGGGGGGAGATCGACGGGGTGGAGCAACTCGCCCGCTATCTGGAACGTCTCAACCGCGACCCGGCGCTGGCCCCGGTGCGGGGCATCCTGGCGGCCCAGGCGATAACCCCGCAGGCACGCACCCTGGCCGCCGCTCGCGGCCTCTCCTTCGTTGAGGTGGATTACGACGCGCTGCGCGCGGTGGAAGGGAACACCCCGCGCCTCTTCACGATCTGAGGATCGAGCGCGGCGGCCGGCCCGGCTAGAGCAGGCTGTCGAGGTCGAGTGAGCACGAGGGGTGACGCAGCTTGGCCAGTGCCCGCCCCTCGATCTGGCGGATGCGCTCCCGGGTGAGGTCGAAGTGCTTGCCGACGTCGGAGAGGGTGCGGGGGTTGCTCCCATCCAGGCCGTAGCGGAGCACTATGACGTCCCGCTCCCGTGGGTCGAGGAGGCACAACGCCTCGATCAGGTGGCGCCGGGCCGAACGCTCGGCGGCGAAAGCAAAGGGATCGGCTGCCGAATCGTCCTCCACGAAGTCGGCCAGGTCGGCATCGCCGTCACTCGACACGGGGCGGTCGAGCGACACCGTGTCGCCCGGCGCTTCGAGGGCCATCGCCACTCGTTCCACCTCGAGGCCGCTCACCTCGGCGATCTCGGCAAGGGTCGCCGGGCGGCGCAGGCGCTCCGCCAGGCTGAGGGCGGTTTCCTGGACGGTGCGGACCACATCGACCATGTGCACCGGGAGGCGGATGGTCCGCCCCTGGTTGCCTAGACCACGGGTGATCGCTTGCCGGATCCACCAGGTGGCGTAGGTGGAGAACTTGAAGCCCTTGCGCCAGTCGAACTTCTCCACTGCCCGGATGAGGCCGAGGTTGCCCTCCTGCACCAGGTCGAGCAGGTCGAGGCCCCGGCCGGTGTAGCGCTTGGCTATGGAGATCACCAGGCGCAGATTGGAGCGGATGAACTCCGCCTTGGCTTCGTCGCCCTGGTGGATGGCCCGGTAGAGACGGGCCCGTTCCGTCGGGCTGAGCGACTCGTTGGCTTCGAGATGCTGCTGGGCCCGCCTCCCATGTTCCATGGCGCGGGAGAGGCGCACCTCGTCTTCGGCGGTGAGGAGGTCGTGCTCGGCTACGGACTCCAGGTACCGGCCGATGCTGTCGGACAGGCCGGCGACCTCGCGCACACTTCTGGCCACCCGGGGGCCCTCCCGCCCGCTGCCGGCCAACCGTATCACGACCCATGGTGACCGCGCAAAGGGCGTCACCTCGCCGCGGAGGGCTGAAAACGCTTACCGTCTCTGGTAGTCATCCCAGGTCAGGGTGGCCTTCTCGGCCGACCGCGGTCTGCGCCGTCGACCGGACATCGGCGACCGAGCGTGGTGGATCGGACGGGCCGGTAGGGTGGCCGGCGTGGACCCGCTCGCCGAACTGAACGCACGACTGGTGTCGTGCCGGCGATGCGCTCGATTGGTCGCCTGGCGGGCGCAAGTGGCCGCCGAGCGCCGGGCGGCCTTCGCCCACCAGCAGTACTGGGGGAGGCCGGTCCCGGGATTCGGTGACCCGGCCACCCGGCTGTTGATTGTGGGGCTCGCCCCGGCGGCTCACGGGGCCAACCGGACGGGGCGCATGTTCACCGGCGATCGCTCGGGGGACTGGCTCTACCGGGCCCTGTACCGGGCCGGCTTCGCCGACCGGGCTGAGTCCCGGGACCGGGAGGACGGTCTCCGACTCAGGGACGCCTACGTCACTGCGCCGGTGCGCTGTCCGCCGCCGGCCAACCGTCCCACCGCCGCCGAACGGGCCACCTGCCGCACCTGGCTGGAGGAGGAGTACCGCCTGCTCACCCGAGTGGAGGTGATCGTCTGCCTGGGAGCCGTCGCCTACGAGGAGGTGCTCCGCCTGCTGGCGGCGGTGGAGGTAGCCACCCCGCACCCCCGGCGGCGCTTCGCCCACGGGTTGGTAGTGGAGACGGGGGGCCCGGTCCTCGTCTGCTCCTACCACCCGAGCCAGCAGAACACCTTCACCGGGCGCCTCACCGAGCAGATGTTCGACGCGGTCTTCGCCACCGCCCGGGCCCGGCTCCGGAGCGCCTTGAGATAGTGGGGATACGGGCAATAGAGTGCGCTCGTCCCCGGGAGGACCGCCTTTGCTTCCGTTGAATCAGCAGACCTTCGAGCGCGTCGCCGCCTCGCTGCCTGCCTGGGCGCGCCCCTCGGCGGACGAGGGCTTTGCCGCCTTCAGCTCGCTGGCCATGCCCGATTCCCGGCAGGAGGAGTGGCGCTACGTGGAGGTGGGGGTGGACCTCGATGGGCTACTGCTCCCCACCGCCGCCGGCGCTCCGCTTCCGTCGGATGGGTCGCTGGTCCCTGCGCTCGGGGAACTGGCCGGTCACGCCGTGAACGTCGACGGCCGCACCGCCTCGGTGCGGGCGGGCGACGGGGTCCGGCTCTCGTCGCTAGCCGGGGCCCTGTCTGCCGACGGCGAGGCCGTGCGGCGGGTGTTCCGCTCCGGGCCCGGGGCCGACCTCGACCGCTTCGCTGCCGCCCACCACGCTTTCGCCAGCGACGGGGTGTTCCTGCACCTGGGTCGTGGGCAGCAGCTGCCCCGGCCGGTGCTGGTCGAGTTCCAGGCCACTGCCGCCGGGTCGCTGGCCCTGCCCCGCCTCACCGTGCTCGCCGAGGGGGGGGCGGAGGCTTCGGTGGTGCTCCACTATCGCTCCCCGGACGGGGTGGGGTTGGTGGCCGTCCCCCAGGTGGAGGTGGTGGCGGCCGAGAACGCCCGCCTGCTGCTCACCCTCGTCCAGGAATGGGGCGACGCCACCCGCGCCTTCGGCCATCAGACGATGGCGGCGGGGCGGGACTCGTCGGTGGCCTTCTCCGAGGCGGGCCTCGGTGGCAGCAGCGCCCGCCTGCACCTCCGGATCGGCCTCGACGGTGCGGGGAGCGAGGCCCGGGTGTTCGGCCTCTACTTCGGCCACCGCCACCAGACCCTCGACTACCGGTACTACGTGGCGCACCGCGCCCAGCACACCAATTCGAGCATGTACCTGAAGGGAGCGGTGGGAGATGCCGCCCGGTCGGTCTTCACCGGGCTCATCCGCATCGAACCCGAGGGGCAGCACTCCGATGCCGTCCAGACCAACCGCAACCTGGTGCTCTCGGAGGGGGCACAGGCCCACTCGGTGCCCAACCTGGAGATCCTGGCCAATGAGGTGCGCTGTGGCCACGGGTCGGCGGTGGGGCCCATCGACCCCGAGCAGCGGTACTACCTGATGAGCCGCGGCCTGGACCAGGCCCGGGCCGATCGCCTCCAGGTGAAGGGCTTCTTCGAGGACGTGCTGGCCCGCTTCCCGCAGGTTGAACTGGAGCCGTCGCTTCGGCGCGCACTGATGACCCGCTACGAGGGGCTCGGGTCGAGGGAGGGGTGATGGAGAGGATCCGGGTCGTGGCGTTCGGTGACCTATTGGAGGGGGTCGGGCGGCGGTTCGACGTGCTGGGCCACCGCCTCGCCCTCTTCCGGGAGGAGGGCGAGGTGTTCGCCCTCGGTGATCGCTGCAGTCACGCCGAGGCCTCGCTGTCGGAGGGGGAGGTGATTGGCGGGACGGTGGAGTGCCCCCGGCACGGGGCCACCTTCGACCTGCGCACGGGGGAGGCGCTGGCCCTGCCCGCCACCCACGGGATGCCGGTGTACCGGGCCGAGGTGGAGGGGGACGACGTGTACCTGTGGATGGAGCCGGCCGCCGGAGGAACCCCATGAGCGGCAGCGCCCTCTCCGTGCGCGGGCTGGAGGCCGGCCTCGGTGAGCTGGCCATCCTCAAGGGAGTGGACCTCGACCTGCCCTACGGTGAGGTGCACGCCCTCATGGGACCGAACGGCTCCGGCAAATCGACGCTCTGCCATGTGCTGCTGGGCAAGGCCGAGTACACCGCCACCGGCTCGGCCCTGGTGGGCGAGAGCGAGATCATGGGGCTACCGGTCGACGCCCGGGCTCGGGCGGGCCTGTTCGTCGGCTTCCAGTACCCGGTGGATGTGCCCGGGGTCACCCTGCGCGAGCTGCTGGAGGAGATGGGCCAGGCCTCCGGAGGGGGCTCCGGTTACTGGCCGGCGGTGGAAGAGGCGGTGGGGAGGCTGGGCCTCGAGCCCTTCTTGGAGAGGCCGGTCAACGAGGGCCTCTCGGGAGGTGAGAAGAAGCGTTCGGAGATGCTCCAGCTGCTGGCGCTGCGGCCCAAGGCGGTGGTGCTCGACGAGATCGACTCAGGTCTCGACATCGACGCGGTGCGCGAGGTGGCGGCGGCGGTGGAGGTCTTGCGCAGCCCCGGGCTGGGGATCCTGCTGATCACCCACTACAGCCGCATCCTGCGCTACATAGCCGTCGACCGGGTGCACGTCATGGCAGCGGGGCGGGTCGTTCGCTCGGGGGGGATGGATCTGGCGGCCGAGCTCGAGGCCGGCGGGTACGACTCGATCCTCAAGGAAGTCGCGGCCGGCGGCCGGGTGGAGGCTGCGGGCGACGACTTCCTGCGCGGGCTGTAGGCGGCCGACGGCCGCGCCCGTCAAGTTGTGGAGAGGCCGCCGAGGGCCTCGGCCAGGGTGGCCCAGGGGAGATCGGCGCACTTGATGCGCACCGGGAACCGGCGCACCCCCCGGAGGGCCTCCAGGTCGCCGAGTGCCGCCCCCGGGCGTGCCTCGTCGATGCCGGCATCGCCTTCCACGATCTCCATCATCGCCTTGAAGCGGTGAGCGAGGTCGGCGATCTCCGCCAGCGTCTTGCCGGTCACCGCCTCGGCCATCATCGACGCTGAGGCCTGGCTGATCGAGCAGCCCCGGCCGAGGATGCGCACGTCGGTGACCCGGTCGCCGTCCAGGGCGAGATCCAAGGAGATCTCGTCGCCGCACAGCGGGTTCTGCCCCTCGGCGTGGGCGTCGGGATGCTCCAGGCTCCCCCGCCGCCGGGGGTTGCGGTAGTGGTCGAGGATCACCTCGCGGTAGAGGTCGTCAAGGGACACCGAACAGCCTCCTGGCCTCGCCGAGGGCGGCGACGAGAACGTCGACTTCGTCCCGGGTGTTGTACACGTAGAACGAGGCCCGGGCGGTGGCCGGCACGCCGAGGATGCGGTGCAGCGGACGGGCGCAGTGATGCCCGGCGCGGATGGCCACCCCCTGCTGGTCCAAGATGGTCGCCAGGTCGTGGGGGTGGATGTCCGCCAGGGTGAAGGAGATCACCCCTCCCCGAATGCCGACATCGGCCGGCCCGTACACCGTGAGGCCGGGCACCCCGGCGAGACGCTCCAGCGCGTGAGCCGCCAGGTCGGCCTCGTGGCGGCGCACCGCCTCCATACCCACTGCGGAGAGGTAGTCGACGGCGGCCCCGAAGCCGATGGCCTCGGCGATGGGGGGAGTACCCGCCTCGAACTTCTGGGGGACTTCCGCCCAGGTCGATTGGTGGAGGTCGACGTCGCGGATCATCTCCCCGCCCCCCTCGGCGGGTTCCATGGATTCGAGGCGGTCGAAGCGGCCCCAGAGCACCCCGATGCCGGTGGGGCCCAGCATCTTGTGGGCGCTGAAGACCAGGAAGTCGGCTCCCAGGGCCTGCACGTCGACGGGCAGGTGCGGGGCCATCTGGGCGGCGTCGACCACGGTGATCGCCCCCACCCGCCGGGCGGCGGCCGCCACCTCGGCCACCGGCGGAATGGTGCCCAGGACGTTCGACATTCCGGTGATCCCGACCACCTTGACCCGCTCGTCGAGCATTCCGCCCAGCGCTCCGGTATCGACCCGGTAGCCGCCGTCCATGGGGAGGTAGACGAGCTCCGCCCCGGTATGACGGGCCACCAACTGCCAGGGGACCACGTTGGAGTGGTGCTCCATGGTTGTCAGCAGGATGCGGTCCCCGGGGCGCAGCCGGTGGAGGCCCCAGCCGTAGGCAACGGTGTTGATGGCCGAGGTGGTGCCCCGGGTGAAGACCACCTCGCGCGGGGAGGCGGCGTTGATGAAGGCGGCCACCCTGGCCCGGGCGCCCTCGTAGAGCGCGGTCGCCTCCTCGGCGAGGGCGTAGGCCCCTCGGTGCACGTTGGCGTTGTGTTGCCGGTAGAAGGCGTCCATGGCGTCCAGCACCTGGGCCGGCTTCTGGGTAGTGGCCGCCGAGTCCAGGTAGACGAGCGGGCGGCCGTTCATCTCCCTGCTCAGGATGGGGAAGTCCCCCCGCAGGCGGGAGAGGTCGCTCACCCGGACCGTCCCGGGCGGAAGGCTTCGTAGCCGTCATTCTCGATGCGCCGGGCCAGGTCGGGCCCGCCGCTCGACACCACCCGCCCGTCGACGAACACGTGGACCACGTCGGGGGTCAGGTAGTCGAGGAGGCGCTGGTAGTGCGTGATCACCAGGAACCCGCGTTCCGGGCCGGCCACCCGCTGCACCCCTTCGGCGACCGCGCGCAGGGCGTCGATGTCGAGGCCGGAGTCGGTCTCGTCCATGATGGCCAGGTCGGGGCGGAGCACCACCAACTGCAGCACCTCGTTGCGCTTGCGCTCGCCGCCGGAGAAGCCCTGGTTCAGGTAGCGGTCGGCGAAGGACGCATCCATGCCCAGCTCCCGCATGGCGTCGGCCACCAGGAGGCGCAACTCGAGCACGGTGTAGTCGACCCCGGTTCGGTTGGAAAGGGCGGCGCGCAGGAAGTTCGCCACCGACACGCCCGCTATCTCCTCCGGATACTGGAAGGCGAGGAACATCCCGGCTCGGCCCCGCTGGTCAGGCCTCCAGCCGGTGATGTCCTCTCCCTTGTAGAGGATGCGGCCGCTCACCTCGTAGGCGGGATGGCCCAAGAGGACGTTGGCCAGCGTCGACTTGCCCGACCCGTTCGGACCCATGAGGGCGTGGATCTCACCCCGCTGGACGGTGAGGGAGACCCCGTGGAGGATCTCGGTGCCGTCTACGGAGGCGTGAAGGTCCTCGATGACGAGCAGCGGGTGGTCGGCCATGGTCGGCACAGGATATCGAGGCCGTGTCGCCAATCATGCCGCGGGTTGATCTGCCCGGGAGCCGATCGGCCCGGAGGGACTAGCCGGCCAGGGTCATCCGCTGGCTGCTGGTCATCGCGATGTAGACGGCGACGTCCCCGGCCTCCGGGATGCCGGTCATGGTCATGGTCATGGCGACCGGCGATTCCAGCTCGGTCTGCACCACGATGCCTGCCGCCGGGTCGAACCAGGTGGTCATCGACGTCGTGCTTTCCCTCATCTCGAAGTCGATGCCGATCCCCAAGGCCTCGAACTGGGCGAAGGCGGCGTCGACCTCGGCGGAATCGGCCTCTGCCAGCAAGCCCGGGTTCTCGCGAAGGGCGGCGATCATGCTCGCCAGATCGGCGGCGATGGTGCCGGTCGTGATTTGGCTGTCGATGCGGTAGGTGGCCCGGCCGAGCAACTCCTCTTCGCCCACTACGAGGTGCCGGCTGGTCTGGGTGATCTCGAGGCCGAGGACGGTGGCGGCCGCGGTCGTCTCCCACTCCTCGCCCACCGTGAGCCCCTCCTCGGGGAACTCGGGCCCCAGCTGCTGGGGCTGCAGCATGGTGCTGCCTCCCATCCCGGAGAGGTCGGTGAGGAACTGGGCGGGGAGGGGGATCCCGCCGATCGAGGCGGAGAGCAGCTTGCCCTGGGGGTCGACGACGACCACCACCTCGTTCTCCATGTTGGCGGCGAGCTCATCGAAGGGGATGAACTGCTCCTGCCCAAGGATGGTCATCCGGGCGCCGCCGTCGAGCAGCTCCTGGGTCATGGTGATCTGGATGGAGGCCGGGTCGGGCCCTTCGGCGAAGGTCAGATCCAGCCGCTCGGTGACGTCCATGGCCATCGTCCCGTTCATGGCGCCGACGTAGGCGGCGTTGCCCGAGGACTCCATGGTCATGTTCATGGCGAGCTCGACCTCGTAGGAGAGGGTGTCGGCGGGCTGGTAGGCGTAGCGGAACACGACGCCGCCCCCTTCGGCGGGAGCACCCGCGCCGCAGGCGGCGACGAAGACGAGCAGGGTAAGGAAGGCGATGCGGCGGACTCTCATGATCGTCCCTATCTGGATGGCGGGCAGCAGCTCGGGAGAGGACTCCCGGCCTCATCCATCGGTCAGGTCCGCAGCGCGCTGAAGGTCTCCTCCAGCAGGCCGGGCTCGAAGGGCCCCAGGTGCTGCAGGTAGAAGCGGGAGATCCCCATGGCGGCCAATCGGGCCATGACTTCCCCGGCCTCGGCGGCGGGGCCCACCGGCAGGCCGCGCTCCCGGAAGCGGGTCTCGATGGTGGCGGGGTCGCGCCCGAAGGGGTCGGCGGCGGCCACCGCGGCCAGGTTGCGGCGGAAAGCCGCTTCGTTGTGGCCGGTGACCGCGGGGGCCATCAACGAGATCACCAGGTCCTCGGGGCGCCGGCCGGCCTCGGCGGCCGCCTGCCGGGCGGCGGCGATGCGCGGGGTCAGATCGGCGGCCGACAGGAACGTGAGGTTGTACTCGTCGGCGTAGCGGCCGGCCAGGCGGGGGGTGCGCCTGGCCCCGGTGCCGCCCACCACGATGGGGAGCGGCCCGCTGGGCAGGGGGCGCACCGGCTGGCTGCCGAGGCGGTAGTGAGTTCCCTCGAAGCCGCCGGGGAGCTTGCCAAAGGCGGCCCGGAGGTACTGCAGCGCTTCCTCCAGACGGGCGAACCGCTCGTCCCAGGGCGGGAAGGGAAGCCCGAAGGCGGCGTGCTCCTCATCCATCCAGCCGGTGCCGAGGCCAAGGACGAAACGGCCGCCCGACATCTCGTCGATGGTGGCGGCCGCCTTGGCGATGAGGGCGGGGTGGCGGAAGGTGATGGGGCTCACCAGCACCATGAGGCGGATGCGCTCCGTCTCCCGGGCCAGCCCGGCCAGGGTGGCGAAGGCCTCGGTGGCGTGGGGCTCCGCCACGCGCGGGAAGGCGAGGTGGTCGGAGCGGCCGAAGGTCGCCAGGCCCAGCGACTCCGCCAGGCGGGCGGCCTGCCGCAGCTCGCCGTAGGTCATGCCCATCTGGGGTTCAGTCATCAAGCCGAGTTCCATGGAGCCTCCTACCAGCCGCGTCGTTCCCACTCGCCCAGATGGGGCCGCTCGGCACCGATGGTGGTGCCGGGCCCGTGCCCGGGCAGCACCCGGATATCGTCGGGCAGCGTGAAGAGGCGCTGCCGCAGCGAGGCCATGACCGCCGCGAAGGCGGCGCGATCGCCGGTGGCGCCCGGGCCGCCGGGGAAGAGGGTGTCGCCGGAGAACAGGCAGCCTCCTCCCAGGAAGCACACCGAGCCGGGGGTGTGCCCCGGGGTGTGGATCACCCGCAGGGCCGCCCGGCCGAAACGGATCTCGTCACCGTCCGCCAGCGGGCGGGCCCCCTCCACCCCGGCCGAGGGCGCCTCGGCGGGGTGCAGGTAGAGCGGCACGCCGAGGGCCCGCTGCAGGGCGGGGGCCGCGCCGACGTGGTCCGGGTGGCCGTGGGTGATGAGGACGACCCTCACCGACAGGCCGGCAGCCGCTTCCAGGATCCGCTCGGGCTCGTCGGCCGGGTCGATGATCACCGCCCGCCCGGTACGGGGGCAGGCCACCACATAGGCGTTGTTCTCCAGCGGTCCGACCACGGCCACCCTCACCACCAGGGTGCCGCCTTCCATCAGCCAGCCCTCGGCCACGGTCCTCCTCGGGGCCCGTGGGAGGGTAGCGCCGGGAGCGACCCGGTTCAGGGAGTGGTGGTGGTGGTGGAGAGACCCACCAGGTACTCGACGGCCGAGTCGAGTTGCTCGGCGGTGAGCCCGCCGGTGACCCGCGCCGCCACCGTGCCCTCCGGTGCGACAAGGAGGTTGTAGGGAACGGAGGCGATGCCGAGGGCGGCCGCCAGCGAGCCTTCCTCGTCGTCGGCGACGACCGGGGCGCTCCAGGACGCCTGGGCGAGCCAGGTGCTGGGAGGGAAGTTGTCCCTGGTCGGGTCGGTGAACACGTTCAGCAAGAACACCTCGATGTCGGCGGGAAGGTCGGCGGTGGCATACCACTCCTGCAGTACCGGCAGCTCCTGATTGCAGTAGGGGCACCAGTGCGCCAGGGCCACGATCAGCTTGCCCTTGCCGTTGGCGGTGATCGCCTGTGCGTTCCCGGCGAAGTCGACCCCGTCGATTTCCGGGATGGGCAGGCCAAGCGCGGTGTCCGCCGCCCCGCTCTGCAGTACCGGCAGGGCAGCGCCGGAAACGGCCACGACGCCGTAGGCCGGACCGGGAAGGGTCTCGGTCGTGGTGTCGGCCCCCCCCGAGGTGGTGGAGGTGGTGCCCGCCGTGCCGTCCGAGGGGAGGGTGGTGGTCGCCGCGGTCGAGGCGGTCGTCGGCGCCGCCTCCTGAGTGCCTTTCGCGATGAGAAGGCCGATCGCCAGGCCGATGCCGAGGCCGGCCACCAGAGCCAGAACGATGATGGGGAGGGCCGAGGAGGAGGCCCTCCGCCGCGAGGGGCCGGGGGGGCTGCCGGCGGCGCCGGCCCGATCGACCGCCAGTCGGCCCACCGGCATCCCGCCGATGTCGTCGCGGTCGTTGTCGCCCCTGGGGGAATCATCCATGTCAGGCCTCCGCCAGTCCGGCTGCCAGGGCGTTCAGGGTTTCGGCAGGCAGGCCGCCGGTCAGGCGGCCGACCACGTTGCCGTCGACGTTCACGAACACGAAGTAGGGGTAGGCGGGGAGGCCGAAGGCGTTGGCGACGCTGCCTGCCTCGTCGTCCATGATGACCGGCAGCGTCCATCCCTCTCCTTCGAACCACTCCGAAGGCGGGTAGTTGGCCTGATTCCGATCGACGCCGGTGCTCACCGTGTAGAGGTCGACGTTGTCGGGGATGCTGGCCCCGGGCAGCCAGTCGACGATGATCGGCACCTCGTCCTGGCAGACCGAGCACCAGTGGGCCACAAAGAGGATCATCTTCGCCCGGCCGTCGCGGGTGATGCCGACCGGCGTGCCGTCGAAATCCGCCCCGGCCACCTCGGGGATAGGCTGGCCGACGGCCGGGTCGTCGGTGGCCGAGACGAAGCGGATCAATGCATCGCCCGTGACGGTAGGCGTTCCCACCTCGAGAGGGCCGTCATCGCTGCCGCCGGTTCCCATCGTGGTGACGATCACGGCCACCAGTCCGGCGGCGAGCGCGACGCCCACGATGAGGGCGATGGGCAGGCGGCGCGTCTGGGCAGGCGGGGTGGCCGTCCGGGCTTTGCCCGCCGGCTGTGCCGTCCGGCCCTTGGCCGATGACTGCGCCGTCCGGGAGGGGCGGCGCCCGGTGCTGGTGGGGTTCAAAGGATCTCCTCTTTGGCCGGGGTAGCTTAGGAGAGGGGGAGGGGCTACCCGGATGCCTCTCCCAGGCGGTGGTAGGCGCGGTCGTGGAGCACACCGGCGGTGATGGCGGCGAACCCCACCAGCGACATCAGCGGAAGGGTGAGCCAGCCGAAGGCCTCCACGTCGATGACGCTGCAGGAGACGGTGGTAGAGCAGGCCACCTCGATGGCGGGGAACAACTGCACGAAGTAGTTGTAGACGGCGAGGGAGGCGCCGGCGATGGTGAGGGGAAGGGCGTAGCGGGCCACCAATCGGTCGTGGGTGACGGCTCCCACCAGGAGGATCACCACCAGCGGGTACAGGGCGATCCGCTGGTACCAGCAGAGCGAACAGGGCTCGAACCCGGCGCCCTCGGAGTAGTACAGGCTGCCGGCGGTGGCGGCTACCACGACCAGCCAGGCCAACCAGATCGACTGGTCGCCGAGGAAGGCCACCAGCCGGTCCTGCCACGCAGCGGCGGTGCTCGAGACCCGTGAGGCCATCCACAGCCAGGCCGCTCCCAGGACGAGGGCGGCGACCACCAGCGTGGCGATCCCGGCGATGGTGGTGACGGTGTCGACCGACACGGCTGGCTGGTCCTCCTGCTGCCGGGGGCACGCTAATCGGCACGGGCGGCTAGAGGCGCGGCCCGGGGCGCCGCCCCTGGGGGCGGGTACCATGCCTCCCATGGAGCTGGCGGAGTGATCGTCCGTTGTGGGCGCTGCCGGACCGCCTTCGATGTTCCCGGTCCGGGCCGGTACGAATGCCCTGCCTGCGGCACGGCCAACGAACTGCGTTCCCGGGGCCCCGAGCCCGGCCTGCTGACCCCACCCCCGCCGCCCCCCGCTCCCCCTCCCACGCCGCGGGTGGCGTGCCCGCACTGTGGGTTCCGCTTCATCGTCGGCCGGGCGGGCTCCCTCCCCTGCCCGAACTGCCGCGGCGAGGTGCCCGTGCCCGAAGAGGGGCCGGCGTGAGCCGCCGGGAATGGGAGGAGGAGTACCGGCGGGCCCCGAAGCGCCGGGAGCGCTTCGTCTCCCTCTCTTTCGAGGAGGTACTTCCGCTCGGCCTGCCGGGCCAGGGCGAGTCCCCGGAGAGCATCGGCTACCCGGGCCAGTACCCCTACACGCGGGGCATCCACCCCACGGGTTACCGGGGGAAGCCGTGGACGATTCGTCAGTTCGCCGGGTTCGCCGGGGTGGAGGAGACCAACCGGCGCTTCCGCCACCTCCTCGAACAAGGGCAGCATGGGGTCTCGGTGGCCTTCGACATGCCCACCCTGATGGGCCTCGACTCCGATCACCTCCTCTCCCGCGGCGAGGTGGGCAAGTGCGGGGTGGCGGTGGACTCCGCCGACGACATGGTGCGGCTGTTCGAGGGCATCCCGCTGGGCGAGGTGTCGGTGTCCATGACCATCAACGGGCCGGCGCAGATCATCTTCGCCCTCCTGCTGGTGGCGGCCGAGGAGCAAGGGGTGGATTGGCGCCGGTTGCGGGGCACCCTGCAGAACGACATCTTCAAGGAGTACATCGCCCAGAAGGAGTGGCTCTTCCCGCCCGAGCCCCATCTGCGGATGATCACCGACATGATCGCCTTCTGTGCCCGGCGGGTGCCGCAGTGGAACACGATCTCGGTCTCGGGCTACCACATTCGCGAGGCCGGGGCCACCGCCGCCCAGGAACTGGCCTTCACCCTCGCCGATGGGTTCGCCTACGTTGAGGCGTGCCGGGCTCGGGGCATGCAAGTGGATGAGTTCACCCCCCGTCTCTCCTTCTTCTTCGACGCCCACATCGACTTTTTCGAGGAGATCGCCAAGTTCCGGGCGGCGCGGCGCATTTGGGCCCGCTGGATGCGGGACCGCTACGGGGCGCGCGACCCGCGGTCCCTGAAGCTACGCTTCCACACCCAGACGGCCGGCGTCTCGCTGACCGCCCAGCAGCCCGACAACAACGTGGTGCGCACGACCATCGAGGCTCTGGCGGCGGTGCTCGGCGGGACGCAGAGCCTGCACACCAACGCGCTCGACGAGGTGTACGCCCTGCCCACCGAGCGCGCTGCCGAGATCGCCCTGCGCACGCAGCAAGTGATCGCCGAGGAGAGTGGGGTCGCCGGGTCCATCGACCCTTTGGGAGGCTCTTGGTTCGTGGAGGAGCTGACCGATCGCATGGAGGCGAGGGCCGAGGAGCTGCTGGCGCACGTCGACCGCCTCGGGGCCGGGTCGATGCTCACCGGCGTGCTCCGGGGCATCGAGGAGGGGTGGTTCCAGAAGGCCCTCGGCGACTCGGCTTACGAGTTCGAGAAGGCGGTGTCTTCCGGGGAGCGGGTCATCGTGGGGGTGAACCGCTTCGTGCAGGAGGGGGGCGAGTCCCTGGAGATCCTGCGCATCCCGGCCGAGCTGGAGGGGCAGCAGTGCCGCCGCCTGCAGGAGGGGCGCGCTGCCCGTGACCAGGAGGCGGCGGATCGGGCTCTGGGCGCGCTGGTGGAGGCCGCCCGGGGGGAGGGCAATGTGATGGAGCCGCTGGTGGAGGCAGCCCGGCTCCGGGCCACCGAGGGCGAGATCGTCGCTGCCCTGCAGTCGGTCTTCGGGGCCTACCGTGAGCCTCCCCGGGTCTGAGCAGCTGAGCCTGCCGATCGGCTCGCTGCGGCGGGCCCTGGCCGGCTCCCTGCTCAGCAGCCTGCTGTCGCTCGGAACCGGGTACCTCCCGCCCTGGCGGCTCGAGCCGCGCCCTGCGCCGGCAGCCGTGCTGATGGTCGGTGAGCCGACCCCGAGCCTGGCCTACCGCGCCGCCCGGGTGCCTCGGTAGCATGCCTGCCGATGACCGCCCGCCGTCCTCTGCTGGTGATGCTGGCGGTAGCCGCCCTGGCCTGCCTGCTCGTTGGGTGCGGCCGCGACGAACCGGTGACCGTGGGCGAGGGCGAGATCCCCGGCTCGGTGCCCGACGACTTCCCGGTCCCGGCCGGGGCGGTGGTGGGATCGACCCTCGTCGACCGGGTCAACCACCGGACCGAGTTCCGGCTCAACGTGTCCGAGGGCTCCACGCCGGTGATCCAGTTCTTCACGGTGAACCTCGTGAGCGCCGGGTACGTGGTGGAACGCTCGGCGGGCGACGACGCCCGGTGGAGCATCCAGTTCAGCCGGGGCACTCTGCGCGGAACGGTCCTCGTCGAGCCGGCCGGATCGGGAGCCGCCACCGCGCTGGTGAGTATCAACCGCTCTTGAGGAAGGTCGGCTAGGGTCGGGAACGCTCGCGAAGGGATGGAGAGCATGGGGCGCTTGCGCCGGTTCGCCGACAACCGTTTCGTCGGCCTGCGTGACGAGATGCGGGTGTACGACTGCGACGACGAGGCCCAGTACGAGGTGCTGCGGCACCGGGTCGAGGGAGAGGACTTGATCGCCCGCAGCCTGGTGGCCTCCTTCGGCCCCGACACCCTGGCCGAGGCTCGCAACCGGGGCTTCCGACCTCGCTGAGGCCGGACGGCCGGCCTAGTCCGCCGCTGCCGCGAGGTGGGCGGCCACCGCCTCGCCCACCCGATGCTCCCGGGCGTAGAGGAAGTGATCGCTGCCCGGGATGACCAGCAGTTCCGCACCGAGGGCGTCGGCGTATGCGCCCAGGACGGCGGCATCGGCGAACTGGTCCCGGCTGCCGACTACGAACAGCCGGGGGGCCGGGGCGAGTGAGGACGGGTCCGGGAGGTGCGGGCCGATGTCCGCCCGGGTGGGTGGGGCGAGCGCGGCGAGGCGGTGCCGGCTGCCGTTGTCGGCCTGCCAGCGCAGGGCGATCACCGCCCCGAACGACCACCCGGCCAGACCGAGGGGGAGGTCGGGGAAGGCGGCGCCGGCGGCCGTCGCGGCGGCCTCCAGGTCGGCGACCTCGCCCCGGCCACCGCTCCAGGTGCCGGTGGAGGCTCCCACGCCGCGGAAGTTGAAGCGGAGGACCGCGCAGCCTGCCGCGGCGAGACGGGCGGTCACGGTGCGCAGCAGGGGCACCTGCATCGTCCCGCCGTACAGGGGGTGGGGATGGCACAGGACCGCGACCGCCCGCGGCCCGGCCGGCACGTCCCAGCGGGCCTCGAGGGAGACCCCATCGTCAGTCGGGAGGGTCGTCGGGCCGGTGGTCATCGGGGCCGGAGCCTGCCGGCAGGGGCAGCGGGAGGCGCTGGCACCGGCGCCGGCGGTGCGCAGGGGCGGTGGGGCACGGGGGCAGGCTACTGCGGTCACCGAGCGTGGCCGGTTGGGACTGGTCGGCCGCTAACCTCGGTAACAGGCGATCCCGGGGGTGCTGGTGCACGACGTGGCAATCATCGGCGGTGGGCCCGGGGGCTACGCCGCCGCTCTCTACGCGCACAACTTCGGCCTCTCGGTGGCCCTCATCGAGAAGGACCTGGTCGGGGGGGCCTGCCTCCACCGGGGCTGCATCCCCACCAAGGCCTGGCTGGAGACCGCCGAGAAGTACGTCGGGGTGGCCGAGGCCGGCGAGTTCGGGGTGGTCACCGCCCCGCCGTCGCTCGACTGGGCCAAGGCGCGGGATCGGAAAGGCCGGGTCGTCGGCCAGCTCCATCGCGGCCTAACCGGCCTGCTGCGCCGGCGTGGCGTGGAAGTGATCGCCGGCACCGGCCGGCTCAGCCTGCCCGGCGGGGTGGTGGTCACGGGGCCGGACGGCGATCGGCGCGTGGAGGCGAAGGCGGTGATCCTGGCCACCGGTGCCGTGCCCCGCAGCATCCCCGGCTACGAGATCGACGGGCGGCGGATCGTGAGCTCCGACCACGCTCTCGAGTGGGGAGAGCGTCCTGAGCGGGTGGCGGTGGTCGGGGCGGGGGCCATCGGCTGCGAGTTCGCTTCCTTCCTGGCCGATCTGGGGAGCCGGGTCTACCTGTTCGAGGTCATGGAGCAGATCCTTCCCGGCATGGAGCCCGAGGCAGCCAGGGTGCTGCACCGCGAGTTGGCCAAGCGGGGAGTTGAGATCCACACCGGCACCGGCGTCGGGCCGGCCGGCTTCACTCATGAGGGGGTGGTGATCCCCTACGGCGAGTCGTCGGTCACGGTGGATGTGGCTTTGATCGCCGTCGGGCGGGCCCCGGTCATCACCGGGATGGGCATCGAGGGCACCCGCATCGAGGTCGAGCGCGGCTTCATCAAGGTCGATCCGGCCACCCAGCAGACCGCCCAGCCCGGGGTCTACGCGGCGGGGGACATCGTGGCGGGCACCCCGCAGCTGGCCCATGCCGGTTTCGCCGAGGGCATCGCCGCCATCACCCACCTCGCCACCGGGAAGGCAGCCCCGGTTGACTACCGGGCCTTGCCGTCCATCGTCTACACGCGGCCCGAGGTGGCGGCGGTGGGGCTCACCGAGGAGCGGGCCCGCGCCGCCGGCTACGAGGTGGCCACCGCCAGCCACGGCTTTGAGGCGACGGCGCGAGCCCTTATCCGCGGGGATAACCGGGGCACGGTCAAGATCGTGGCCGAAGCCGGGGGCCCCATCCTCGGGGCGACGGTCGCCGGTCCGGCCGCCGGGGAGCTGATCCACGAGCTGATGCTGGCGGTGGGCTGGGAAGCGCTGCCCGCCGAGGCGGCCGCCTTCATCCACGGGCACCCTGCCCTGGCCGAGGCAGTTGGGGAAGCGCTGCTCGCCGCGGCCGGGCACAGCCTGCACTGAGGAGCCGGGATGCTGCCGTCCACCGATCGCAAAACCACCAGCCTGCCGCCGGCAGCGGCCATACTGGTGGTCATTCCTACCCTCACCAGCATCTAGGAGGAGCGCAGATGTCGGTCACGGTCCGCATGCCCCAACTGGGGGAGACGGTGATGGAGGGGACCATCCTCCGCTGGGCCAAGCAGCCGGGTGACCCGATCTCCGAAGAGGAAGTGCTGCTGGAGGTTTCCACGGACAAGGTCGACACCGAGGTGCCGTCCCCGGCTGCTGGCGTGGTGCTGGAGATCCTGGTCGCCGCCGGGGAGACGGTCCCGGTCGGGACCCCCTTGGCGCTCATAGGTGTGGCCGGAGAGGTGCCGGCCCCCGCCCCGGCGGAGCCGGCCGCGGCGGCCTTTGAGCCGGTGCGCCAGCCGGTGGGTGTGGGAACGCCCCCCACCCTCGCCGGCGGAAACGGGGAGACGACTTCCGCCGATCTGGGTTTTCTTTCCCCGGTGGTGCGGCGGCTGGCCGCTGAGCACGGCCTCGACCTGCAGGAGGTGTCGGGGACGGGCCGCGAGGGGCGGGTCACTCGCAAGGACGTGCAGGCCTTCGTCGACGCCCGGGCCCAGGCCGCGCCCGCGCCGGCAGTACCGGCCGCTCCTCCCATGCCGGTGGTGGAGATCCTTCCCGCCGTCCCGGTAGCCGCCGTCCCCGCGGAGCCGGCGCCGGCGGCTGCCCCACGGCCGGCTGCCCCGCCGTCGCCCGCCTATCCGAAGCGGGTCGGCCTCGGGCGGGGCATCGGTGCCTTGATCCCCACGGGCGAGGCGCCGCCTGCGGCCGCTCCGGCCCCGGCCGAACCGGCGCCCAGGCCTCCGGCGATGATCCCGCTGCAGGCCGGCGACCGGGCGGAAGATCCCAGTCGCCTGCGGATGCGAATCGCCGAGCACATGGTGGCCAACCGCCGCACCGCCGCCCACGTCTGGACCGTCGTCGAGGTCGACTTCGAGGCGGTGGAGCAGATGCGCCGCCGCCTGCAGGAGGCCTTCAGGGGGCGCGAGGGCTTCTCCCTGACCTACCTGCCCTTCATCGCCCGGGCCACGGTCGACGCCCTCAACGCCTTCCCTGTGGTCAACTCGTCCTTCTATCAGGAGGAGAAGAAGCAGGTGTTCCACGGGGCGGTCAATCTGGGCATTGCCGTCGACATGGACCAGCGCGGGCTGATCGTCATGAACATCCCGGGGGCCGATGGCATGAGGATGCGGGAGTTGGCCCGCCGCATTCGCGCGGCGGCCGAGAAGGCCCGCCGCGGCGACCTGGCACCCGACGATGCCGCGGGGAGCACCTTCACCATCACCAACCCGGGCCCCTACGGGTCGTTCATGTCGGCTCCCATCATCAACGTGCCCGAGGTGGCCATCCTCTCCACCGACACGGTGACCAAGCGGCCGGTGGTGGTCGGCGACTCCGTTGGCAACGATGCCATCGCCATCCACCACATCGGCTACCTGGGCTTCACCTGGGACCATCGGGCCTTCGACGGGAGCACCGCGGTGCTCTTCCTGCGCCGGATCAAGGAGACCCTGGAGACCCGGGACTGGGAGCAGGAACTGGCGTGACCCGGCTCCGGGCCCGCTGGTTGGGGCGCCTGCCCTACCAGGAGGCCTGGGACCTGCAGCGGGCCTTTCACGAGGGCCGGGCGTCGGGCCGGGCGGCCGACGACTACCTGCTGCTGCTCGAGCATCCCCACACGTACACGGTGGGGCGCTCGGGCGATGAGGCCAACCTGCTCGTTTCCCCGGAGGAGCTGGCCCGGCTGGGGGCCGAGGTGCACCACGTCGACCGGGGCGGCGACGTCACCTACCACGGCCCCGGCCAGCTGGTCGGCTACCCCATCGTGCACCTGGGGGAGAGCCCCGACCCGGTGGCCTACGTCCGCTGCCTGGAGAGGGTCCTGGTCCTCGCGCTGGCCGACCTCGGCATCGAGGCTTGGCCGGAGGCGGGCTACACCGGGGTGTGGACCGCGGCCGGCAAGGTGGCGGCGATCGGGGTGCGCAGTGCCCGTCGGGTCACCATGCACGGCTTCGCGGTGAACGTGTCGGCCGACCTGGGCTTCTTTCGCCACATCGTGCCCTGCGGCATCGCCGACCGCCCGGTGGCCTCGGTGAGCGACCTCGCCGGGCGGCGGGTCTCCATTGAGGAGATGGTGGAGAGGGTTGTCCCCCGCTTCACCGAGGTGCTCGGCTACCCCCCGGCGGAGACCCAGTTGGGTGCCTTCACCCGGGGCAGCGGCCGGGCCGCCGGGTCGTTCGAGGTGGACCGGCTGGTGGCGGCGGGGTCCCTCTCCCCGCGAGCGGGTGGCGAAGTGCCCCCGACCGTCGAGGGGCGCCTTCCGGGGGAGCCGGAGCGGCCGCCCTGGATGCGGGTGCGGGCCGACCTGGGGGGTGGCTACCGGGGCCTGCGGAGCCTGGTGCAGGGCCTCGACTTGCACACGGTGTGCCAGGAGGCGGGTTGCCCCAACATCTACGAGTGCTGGGCGGCGGGCACCGCCACCTTCCTGCTGCTCGGCGACGTGTGCACCCGGGCCTGCTCCTTCTGCGCGGTGCCCACCGGACGACCCGGGCCGGTAGATCCCGATGAGCCGGGGCGGGTGGCGGAGGCCGTGGCCCGGCTGGGGCTGAGCTACGCCGTGCTCACCTCGGTGGACCGCGACGATCTCCCCGACGGGGGGGCCGGGGTGTTCGCCGATACGGTGCGCCGGATCCGCCGGCGGGTGCCCGGGTGCGCAGTCGAGGTGCTCATCCCCGACTTCAAGGGGGATGGGGCTGCTTTGGAGATGGTGATGGCGGAGCGGCCCGAGGTGCTCAACCACAACACCGAGACCGTGTTGCGTTTGCAGCGGGAGGTGCGCACCGCCGCCAGCTACGGGCGCTCCCTGGCGCTCCTCGCCCGGGCCAAGTGGATGAGCCCGTCGGGGATGGTGAAGTCGGGCCTCATCGTCGGCATGGGGGAGACCAGGGAGGAGGTGCTCGGCGCCCTGGCCGACCTGCGGGCGGTGGGGGTGGACATCGTCACCATCGGCCAGTACCTGCGCCCGACCGCCCGGCACCGCCCCATCCAGCGCTACGTGCATCCCGACGAGTTCGCCGACTACGCCGCCTGCGGGGAGGCGCTGGGCCTGCCGCGGGTGGAGGCGGGGCCGCTGGTGCGTTCCTCCTACCACGCTCGTGTCGCTCGGGAGGCGGTGGGGTAGGGCCCGGGTGGGCGCCGACGGGGAGGCCTCCCGTGCCGTCCCCCGGCTGCCTCGGTACGATCCGGTCGTGGAGTTCCTCGAGCGCGACCGCGAACTGGAGGCCCTGGAAGGGGCTCTCAAGGAGGCGGCCGCAGGCCGGGGGTCCGTGGCTCTCGTGTACGGCGAGGCCGGCATCGGGAAGTCGCGCCTCGTCGACGAGTTCCTGCGCGCGTCGGCGGAGAGGGCCCTGGCCTGCTGGAGCGCCTGCGACGACCTGGTCACCCCCACCATCCTCGGCCCGTTGCGCGAGTTGGCCCGCCAGATAGGCGGGCGGGTCGCCCTCGCCGCCTCCGCCCCGGACGTTCACCAGGCCGAGCTCTTCCCGGTGCTGCTCGAGGCGATAAGAGCCTCTCGTCGGCCGATGGTGGTGGTGGTCGAGGACGCCCACTGGGCGGACGCCGCCAGCCTGGACGGCCTGAAGTACCTCGGACGGCGCATCGGGCGCGTCGGGGCGGTGCTCGTCATCACCTACCGTGACGACGAGGTGGCGGCGCATCATCCGCTGCGCTTCGTCCTCGGCGAGCTGCCGGTGGACGTAGTGCGTCGCATCCCCCTGGGCCCGCTGTCGCCGGCGGCGGTTGCCCGCCTGGCGCGCCGGGCCGGCTACTCGGTCGGCGACGTGCTCGCCGCCTCCCGCGGGAACCCCTTCCTCCTGACCGAGTTCCTGTCCTCGGGGGGCGACATGGTGCCCGCCAGCGTCGTGGACTCCATATCCGCCCGGCTGGCCCGCTGCTCTTCGGGAGCGCGAGACCTGCTGGAGATCACCGCGGTGGTGCCGGGCCGGTGCGAGCGCGCCGTGTTGGCCGCCCTGGCGCCGCGAGCCGGGCAGGCGCTCGAGGAATGTCGCGAGCGCGGCCTGGTGGATTGCGACTCGGCGGCCGTCTGGTTCCGTCACGAACTGGCGCGACGCGCCGCCGATTGGCTGCTGCAGCCGGAGCGCCGTCGCGATCTGCACCGGGCGGTGCTGTCGGCGCTGATCGCCGGCGGGGCCGATCCGGCCCGGATCGTGCATCATGCCGAAGGAGCCGGGGATGTCGGCGAGCTCCTGCGCTTCGCCCCGATAGCGGCCCGGCAGGCGCGCGCGGCGGCGGCTCATCGGGAGGCAACCTCCCACTACCGGCGCATCGTCCCTTACCTCGACCGCTACCCGGTGGCCGAGAGGGCCGACCTGCTGGCCGAGTACGCCACCGAGTGCTATTTCACCAACGATCAACCGTCGGCCATGGAGGCGGCAGAGCGGGCTCTGGGGCTTCGGAGATCGCTCGCCGATGCGGTCGGCGAGGGAGCCATGCTGCGGTGGCTCTCCCGGCTCCACTGGTGGGTCGGGGATCCCGTGGCGGCGGCGGAGGCGGCCCACGCCGCCCAGGCGGTGCTCGAGCCGCTCGGCCCGAGTGCCGAGCTGGCCATGGCCTACAGCAACCTCTCTCAGTTGAGCATGCTGGCCCAGGACCGGGAGCCGGCAGTGACCTGGGCGACCAGGGCGATTGCGACGGCGCGCGTCGTGGGGGACATGCCGACGCTGGCTCACGCTCTCAACAACCTGGGCAGCGCCCGACTGCGCGGCGGGGATCTCGAGGGCCGCGCTCTATTGGAGGAGAGCCTGGCCCTGGCTCGCCGGGAGAGGCTCGACGAACATGCCGTGCGCGCCCTCAGCAACCTCTCCTGGACCGCCCTCGACTTCCGGGAGTACGGCCGGGCGGCCTCCTACCTGGAGGAAGGGCTGGCTTTCGCCGCCGACCGGGAGCTGGCGGGCTACGACTCCTACCTGACCGCCCAGCGGGCCCGGCTGCACCTGGACAGGGGTGATTGGGACCAGGCCGAAGCGGACGCCCACTGGGTGCTTGATCGTCCCCAGGCGCCGGGCATCACCACGCTGCCCGCCTTGACCGTGCTGGCGCGGGTGCACGCCCGGCGCGGCCTGCCCGATGCCGGGGACCTGCTCGATCAGGCATGGAGGGGGGCGCTGGCTACCGGTGAGCTGCAGCGCATCGCCCCGGTCGCGGTGGCGCGAGCCGAGCTGGCGTGGATGCGGGAGGAGCGAGAGGGCATTGGCCCGGCCATCGGTCCCGCTCGGGCACTCATCGAGCCCAGGCGGTGGCAGCCATGGGTCAGCGACGAGGTCTACTTCTGGCTCTGGCGAGGGGGCGACCCGGCGGAGCCCCTAGCCGAGGGCGCCGAGCCCTACGTCCGCCTTATGGCCGGCGACTGGTGGGGGGCGGCGGAGGCATGGGAGCACCTGGGTTGCCCGTTCGAGCGGGCCTGCGCCCTGGCCGACGGTGGCTCGGATGATGCCGCCGTGACCGCTCTCGCTCTGTTCGACAACCTCGGCGCCCGCCCGGCCGCCGCCCGGGTGCGGCGCCGGCTGCGCGCCGCCGGCGGCCGGCACATCCCGCGGGGCCCCAGACCCAAGACGCGGCGAAACCCGGCCGGGCTCACGCCCCGTCAGGCCGAGGTAGCGCAGCTGCTCTCCGCGGGGATGAGCAATGTCGAGATCGCTCAGCGGCTCTTCCTGTCACCGAGGACGGTCGAGCACCACGTGTCGGCGGTCCTGGCGAAGCTCGCTTCGGCCGATCGCGGCGAGGCGGGCCGAGAGGCCCAGCGGCTCGGCCTGGGCGAATCCCCAAGTTAGGTGGGGCACGGCCCAACATGGGTAGCCCGCACCGATGCGTCCCCCGGTGGCGCCGTCGTACCTTGGCCGTGAGCAAGACGACAGGAGCCAAGAGATGTACCCCGTGATGTCCGAGACCGGCCGGCGGGCCTGGGTCGAGGAGACCCACCGGCGCGTGAGTGGGCACTGGCCCGCCGTCGCAACCCGAGAGGCAAAGACCGTCGACCGCACCAGGCATGCCTGGTTGCACCGGCCCAGAGTCGCCCGCACGCCTGCACCCATCCGTTCGTAGCCCGGGAGGCCGCGCCGACCGGGCCCCAGTAAGGAAGGCCGGGGCAGGGGGGGTCCCCGGCCTTCGCCTGTGCCGCCTGCGGCCCGCCCCGCCGTTCCTTGCGGGCGCCGGGCCGACGCCGGGGCATGGGCGCTTGTTGGTCCCGGCTACCCTCCGGCACCGTGGTCTCCTTCGACTTCGCCATGCGCCTGCAGCGGGCTCGCGCCCTCATGGTCGGGCGGGGCGTCGATGTGCTGCTGCTGTCGGTCGGCGCCGACCTGCCTTACTTCACCGGCTACCGGGCCATGCCTCTGGAACGGCTCACCATGCTGGTGGTGCCGGTGGCGGGCCCGGCCACCCTGGTGGTCCCCGGGCTGGAGGCCCCCCGGGTGGTGCCGCGGCCCGAGGCCTTTGCGGTGCGGTCCTGGGGGGAGACCGAGGACCCCACCGAGCTGGTGGCCGGGCTGTGCGGATCGCCCGAGCGGGTAGCGGTGGGCGACTCCACCTGGTCGGCGTTCCTGCTGGCTCTCCAGGAGCGGCTGCCCGCCACCGTCTTCGAAGCGGCCTCCCCTTTGACCCGTGAGCTCCGCATGCGCAAGGGCCCGGAGGAGATCGACCTCCTTCGTCGGGCCGGGGCCGCCGTCGACCGGGTGGTCGATCGCCTCGACCAGTACCCCTTTGCCGGCCGGAGCGAGCGGCGCCTCTCCGCCGAGGTCGCCGCCATGACGGTGGAGGAGGGCCACGAGGTGTCCACCTTCAGCATCGTTGCCTCCGGTCCCAACGGCGCCTCCCCCCATCACGAGGCCGGGGACCGGGTGATCGGCGACGGCGACGCGGTGGTCGTCGACTTCGGAGGGCGCCTGGCGGGCTACTGCTCCGACATCACCCGCACGTTCTTCGTGGGGGAGCCGCCGGCTCGCTTCCTCGATGCCTTCGCCGCGGTCCAAGCTGCCCAGCAGGCTGGGGTGGAGGCGGCGGCGCCCGGGGTGTCGGCGGAGGAGGTCGATCGGGCGGCGCGCCGGGTGATCACCGAGGCCGGCTACGGGCCCTTCTTCTTGCATCGCACCGGGCACGGCATCGGCCTGGAGGAGCACGAGCACCCCTATGTGGTGGAGGGGGACGCCACCCCGCTCGAGGAGGGCATGGCCTTCTCGGTGGAGCCCGGGGTCTACTTGCCCGGCGAGTTTGGGGTTCGCCTCGAGGATGTGGTGGTGGTCACACCCGACGGCGCCGAGCGGCTCAACCACGCCTCGCGGGACCTGCACCGGGCGGGCTGAACATGAGCCGCGGTGGGTTAGCCTTCCGCGGCCCCGACTGGAGGACCATGACGAGACCCGCCGAGCAATTGGCCGTCGACACCGTCCGGGCGCTGGCGATGGACGCCGTGCAGCAGGCCAACTCCGGCCACCCCGGCATGCCCATGGGCATGGCCGACATCGGGGTGGTGCTGTGGACGCGGTTCCTGAAGGTGGACCCCACCGACCCCACCTGGTGCGATCGCGACCGCTTCGTCCTCTCCAACGGGCACGGGTCGATGCTGCTCTACTCGCTGCTCCACCTCGCCGGGTTCCCGCTGTCGATGGAGGACCTGCAGGGCTTCCGGCAGTGGGGGTCGCCCACCGCCGGGCACCCCGAGCGCCACCCGGCCCTGGGCATCGAGATGACCACCGGTCCCCTCGGACAGGGCTTCGCCACCGCAGTGGGCCTGGCCATTGCCGAGGCCCATCTGCGGGCCGCCTTCGGCCCGGACCTGGTCGACCACCGCACCTTCGTCTTCGCCGGCGACGGCGACCTCATGGAGGGAATCGCCTCGGAGGCCGCCTCGCTGGCCGGGCACCTGGGCCTGGGGCGCCTCATCTGCCTGTACGACGACAACGGCATATCCATCGAGGGTTCCACTGCCCTGGCCTTCACCGAGGACGTGGCCGCCCGCTTCGTCGCCTACGGCTGGCATACCCTCGCGGTGGATGGGCACGACCGTCCCGCCGTGGCCGACGCCATCACCGCCGCCCTCGGCGAGGAGGGTCGGCCCTCGCTGATCCTGTGCCGCACCCACATCGCCTACGGTGCCCCCACCAAGCAGGACAGCGCCGATTCCCACGGGTCGCCGCTCGGCGAGGAGGAGATCGCTGGGGCCAAGGCGGCGATGGGTTGGCCCGTCGGCTCTCGCTTCGCGGCGCCGGCCGAGGTGTGTGCCCTCTTCGGCGAGGCGATGGCCCGGGGGACGGAGACCCGGCGGGCCTGGGAGCAGCGCCGCGACCGGCTCTTCGCCGCCGACCCCGGGGTAGCGGCCCGGTGGCGGCAGCACTGGGAGTCGGCGCCGGTAGAGGTCGGGCCGCTCGGCTTGCAGGTAGGGACCTCGCTGGCCACCCGCCAGGCCTCGGGCAAGGTGATCAACGCCCTGGCGTCGCGGCTGCCCGGGCTCATCGGCGGCTCGGCCGACCTGGCTCCCTCCAACAACACTCTCATCGCCGGGGCGGCCGACTTCCAGGCGGCGACACCGGGGGGGCGCAACCTGCGCTTCGGGGTGCGGGAGCACGCCATGGCAGCGGCGGTGAACGGCCTGGCCATCCACGGGGGGCTGCGCCCCTACGGGGCCACCTTCCTGGTGTTTAGCGACTACCTGCGCCCGGCCCTGCGCCTGGCGGCGCTCATGGAGGCGCCGAGCATCTTCGTGTTCACCCACGACTCGGTGTTCCTCGGCGAGGACGGGCCCACCCATCAGCCCATCGAGCATCTGGCCGCTCTGCGGGCCATCCCCAACCTCTGGGTGGTGCGTCCCGCCGACGCCGGGGAGACGGCCGAGGCCTGGGAGTTGGCCCTCGCCCGCACCGGCGGCCCCACCGCCCTCATCCTCAGCCGGCAGGGGGTGCCGGTCCTCGACCGTTCCGGCCGGGAGGGCGGGGTGCATCGGGGCGGCTACGTGCTGCGCGGTGGTGACGAGGCGGTGCTGGTGGCCACCGGCTCTGAGGTTCCGCTGGCCCTGGAGGCCGCCGCTCTGCTGGCCGCCGAGGGGCGGAGCCTGCGCGTGGTGAGCCTGCCCTGCTGGGAGGCCTTCTTTTCCCAGGACGAGGCCTACCGCCGTTCGGTGCTGGGGGAGGGCCAGCCCGTCGCCTCGCTGGAAGCCGGGTCCACCTTCGGCTGGGAGCGGATCGTGGGGTGCGGCGGCCTGGCCCTGGGGATCGACCACTTCGGGGCGTCGGCGCCGGCCAAGCGCCTGGCCGTCGAGTGGGGCTTCACCCCGGAGGCAGTGGCGGAGCGTGTCCGCGCCTGGCTCACCTGAGGGCACCTGCTCCGCGAGGCATCACGACGAGCCGCGGGCGGCCATAATCCGCCCGTGCAGTACCTGTTCCACGTCGCCACCGGCGCCGACCGGGGGATGCCGGCCGAGGAAGGTTCGCTCGAGGCGGTGCGCGCCTCGGGCGGGTGGCTGTGGCTTGACGTGGTCGACTTCTCGGCCGAGGAGGCCCTCTCGGTCTCCCGGGCGTTCGGCTTCGACCCCATCGCCATGGAGGACGTCACCGACCTCACCGAGTTCCCCAAGGTGGACGATTACGAGGACCACGCCTTCGTGGTGGCGCACGGCGTCGCCCCCGACCCGACCCGGTTGCGCACCTCGGAGTACAACGCCTTCATGGGGCCCGGCCTCCTGGTCACTTTCCACCGGGAGGACCTGCCCGAGTTCGTCTGGGTGCGCGAGCGGGTGCAGGAGCCGGGATGGCTGGGGGAGTCCGGCCCCGATGGGTTGTTCGCCCGTCTCGCCGAAGTTGGGGCGCGCCGATTCCAGCCGCTGGTAGAGGGCCTGGAAGCACGGGTGCTCGATGTGGAGGCTCGCGCCGTGGCCGGGGACCACACTGTGATCGGTGAGGTGCAGGCGTTGCGGCGCGACGCCCTGATGCTGCGCAAGATCGTCGGCCCACTGCGGGACACCTTCATGCGCCTCGGGTCGGAGCAACTGGCCGGGGTGGGAGAGCGGGCCCGCCTGCGCTGCCAGAGCGTGCGCGACCACTACTTCCGCATCGCCGAGTCGCTCGACACCGCCCAGGCGGTGCTGGGGGCGGTGCTGGAGACCTACCGGAGCACGGTGGCGGAGCGCACTAACGAGGTCATGAAAGTGCTCACCGTGTTCACCGCCATCTTGCTGCCGCTGTCGCTGGTGGCCGGCATCTACGGCATGAACTTCGCCTACATGCCCGAGTTGGGCTGGCGGCTCGGCTACCTGTGGGCTCTGCTGGCGATGCTGGTGGTGGCCTTCTCCTTGTGGGTGTACTTCGCCCGGCGCGGCTTCGTGGGCGGGCCCCGGCTAGGCCAGGCACCGCGGGTCGTCGGCAAAGGCCTGGCGGATCTGGTGCGCCTGACGATCAAGCCGGTGGCCGGAGTCGCCGGCCTGCTCACCGCCCGGCCGGGGCGAAATGAGCGGAAGGCAGAGGGGGGCCATGGCGGGCCACCGGCCCAGTAGCACACGGCGGGGCCGGGAGTCGATCACGGCGAGTCGGGTGGCCGCGGTCTTCCCGACCCCGGGCAGGATTCCGCCGGCCCACCGTCCCGGTGCTGCCGCGGAGCAACGTGAGTATCTAGTGGATGGAGAGCTGCGGGTCTGGGAAGGCCCTCTGCAGGAGGTGCTGTCACCCCTGCGGGTGCGCGCCGGCTCCGCCCTCCGCCGCCGGCGCCTCGGCGCCTACCCGCTGCTCACGGGCGAGGAATCGCTGGCCGCTCTCGCCGCCGCTTCCGCCGCCTACGACCACGGCCGGGGGGCCTGGCCGACCATGCCGGTGGAGGAGCGCATTCGCCACGTCGAGGCCTTTGCTGCGGCGATGGTGGAGCGGCGGGCCGAGGTGGTGCACCTGCTCATGTGGGAGATAGGCAAGTCGCTGGGGGACTCGGACAGGGAGTTCGAGCGCACCGTCGAGTACATCCGGGGCACCATCGACGCCCTCAAGGATCTCGACCGGGTCTCGTCGCGTTTCGTCATCGAGCAGGGGGTCATCGCCCAGATCCGCCGCGCCCCGCTCGGGGTGGCGCTGTGCATGGGCCCGTTCAACTACCCGCTCAACGAGACCCTCACCACCCTGATCCCCGCCCTCATCATGGGGAACACGGTCGTGTTCAAGCCGCCCAAGCTGGGGGTGCTCGTCTACGGGCCGTTGCTGGAGGCCTTCCGCGACTGCTTCCCGCCCGGGGTGGTCAACACGGTCTACGGGGACGGGGCCACGGTGGTCGGGCCGCTCATGGAGTCGGGCGGCATCGACGTGCTGGCCTTCATCGGGACCAGCCGGGTGGCCGACATCCTCAAGCACCAGCACCCCCGGCCCCACCGCCTGCGTAGTGTGCTCGGCCTCGACGCCAAGAACCCGGCGATCGTCCTCGGCGACGCCGACCTGGGCAACGCGGTGGGGGAGTGCCTGCTGGGAGCGCTCTCGTTCAACGGCCAGCGCTGCACCGCCCTCAAGATCCTCTTCGTGCACTCCTCGGTGGCCGACGAGTTCGTGGCCCGCCTGTCGGCGGCGGTGCATGCCCTCCCCATCGGCATGCCCTGGGACCCGGGAGTGTGGGTCACCCCCCTGGCCGAGCCAGCGAAGCCGGCTTACCTGCGAGGGCTGGTGGACGACGCCGTCGGCAAGGGGGCGGCGGTGCGCAACCCGGCAGGGGGCACGGTCAACGAGTCGTACTTCCATCCGGCGGTCCTTTACCCGGTGGCGCGGGGCATGCGGGTGTGGGACGAGGAGCAGTTCGGACCGGTGATCCCGGTGGTGCCCTTCGACGACATCGCCACCCCACTCGACTACGTGATCGCCTCGCCCTACGGGCAGCAGATCAGCCTGTTCGGCAGCGACCCGGGGGCGATGGCCCACCTGATCGACCCTCTCGTCAACCAGGTGGGCCGGGTGAACCTGAACAGCCAGTGCCAGCGGGGGCCCGACGCCTTTCCCTTCACGGGGCGCAAGGACTCGGCGGAGGGGACGCTGTCGGTCAGCGACGCGCTGCGGGTGTTCAGCATCCGCACCCTGGTGGCGGCCAAAGGGAGCGAGGCGAACAAGGCACTCGTGTCGGGGATCGTGCGCCGGCGCCGCTCGTCGTTCCTCTCCACCGACTTCATCTTCTGATTGCCTCTCCCGCTCCCGCGGGAGAGGCAGCCCTCACCCCCCGCCCTCTCCCGCTCCCGCGGGAGAGGCAGCCCTCACCCCCCGCCCTCTCCCGCTCCCGCGGGAGAGGGAGCCGCCCGGCGCTCCCGGCGTGCGGAGTGGGTCATCCCGGCGAGAATGCCGCCCGTAGCCTGTGGGCAGTGCCACCATGGTGCCCCACAGAGCACAGGAGGCTCCGGTGGCGAACAAGGACAAGGGCGGCGGTCACAACAAGAAGGTGGCAGCCAAGAACCTGAAGCAAAAACGCGAGGCGAAGAAGGCCAAGAAGGGCGCCAAGCCCTAGCGGCCGCCCGCCCGTAGTCGAGGCGACTGGGAGCCGGTTTGGCGCGCTCACTCCTGCCAGGCTCGGGGGCAGGCGGTCACCAGGGCGTTCTGTCGGCAGGTGTCTTGGGGGTCGCCGCTGAGGGTGTCGGTGGGGGAGGCGGCGATGAGGGTGTCGGCGCCGAGACCTCCCCAGAGGTGGTCGGTGCCAGAGCCGGCGATGAGCAAGTCGTCTCCTTCGTGGCCCCAGAGGGTGTCGTCGCCGTCGCCGCCGCAGAGGATGTCAGAGTCGTTCTCGCCCCAGAGGGTGTCCTGGCCGGCTTGGCCCCAGAGGGTGTCCTGGCCGGGGCCGCCGTAGAGGGTGTCGTTGCCCGGGCCGCCCTGTAGTTGGTCGAAGTCGGGGCCGCCCCAGAGGGTGTCGTCGCCGTCGCCGCCGCAGATGAGGTCGTTGCCGCCGAAGCCGTGGATGGTGTCGTCGCCGCCGCGGCCGGTGATGATGTCGTTGGCGGGGGTGCCGATGAGCACATCCGGGCCGGCAGTCCCCACCAACCCCGCCATTCGGCCCGCACAGGTGAGAGGTGGCCAGGCCGCCGGGGTGGCCTCGAGCCCCTCGGTGCCGAGCAGGGTGATGTAACCGGTGGTGCGCTCCCCGGAGGCGGCCAGGAGCGCATCGTCACCCGACCCGGCCGCCCGTGCCCACTCCACCGGCAGCACCCGGTAGGTCGCCAGATCCACCCAGGTCGGGGTGTACTCGACCCGGGTGGCGGCGAAGCTCCCGCCCGGTTGCTCGGCCACGGTGACCTGGACGATGACCCCGTCCTCGGTGGAGTAGTACTTGGGGCCCCAGACCGAGTTCTGGTTGGAGAGGTGGTTGCCCATCCCGTACACCACCACCTTCCCGTTCACCCGGCCGATGGGCTGCACTACGTGGGCATGGCTCCCCAGGATCAGGTCGACGTCCGGTGAGGCCAGCAGGCGCTCGGCCAGGGTCTCCTGCTCCGCGGTGGGGGCGTGCTGGTACTCCACCCCCCAGTGGATGGTGAGCACCACGAACTCGGCCCCCTGCTCACGGGCCCAGCGGGCGTCGGCCAGGATCGCCTCCGGGTCGATGATGTTCACCGAGTACCAGGCGGGCCGGGCCAGGCCGTTCAGGCCGTACGTGTAGTCGAGGTGGGCCACGGTCACCCCGTTCACGCGGTAGAGGCCGGGGAGGCGTTCCTCCTCGGTGCGGGCCGTCCCCTCGTGGGCGATGCCCCGGGCCTCGAGCAGTCCGATGGTCTCCTCCAGGCCCTGCTGGCCGCGATCGAGGGCGTGGTTGCCCGCCAGCGAGCAGGCGTCGTAGCCGGCGGCGGCGATGGCGTCGGCGACGGTGTGCGGGGCGACGAAGAGGGGGTAGTAGGAGAGCCCGCCGTCGTCGGCGGAGAGAACGCCTTCCAGGTGGCAGATGGCCAGGTCGGCCTCGGCGATCCAGGGCTCGGTAGGGGCCAGCATGGGGCTGAAGTCGTAGCCGGCCCCCTCCCCGTAGGAGGCGGCGACCTGGGCCACCCGGCCGTGGATGAGGATGTCCCCTGAGGCGACGAGGGTGAACGAGCGCGGCGGCTCGTCGGCCGTGCCGGCCGCCGGGACGAGCAGGATCAGCATGACGGACGCCGCCGTCCAGCGGTTCCACCTGTTGCGCATGCGACCCTCGGGTGCCGGGTCCCCCACGGTACCGCCCGGCGGCGGCGGCCGGTGCCCGGGCGGGTCGGGCGAGGGGTCGGGTCGGCGCCTCGGCGGTACGCCGGCGAACCGGTCCCGGCAGTGCCGCCCGCCGGGCGTAACATTGTTCACCGATCCCGTCCCATGCGTCCATGAGCACCCACCCCACCCGCCTCCGACAGGCCCCGTGCCCCTGGAGGTGATCGCCGGCCTCTTCGGCGAGCGCTTCGGCCCGGCCGCGCCGGTGCTGGCCCTGCACGGCTGGGGGCGCAGCCGACGCGACTGGGCCGGGGTTCTCTCCTCCATCGGGGGCCTGGCCCTCGACCTGCCCGGCTTCGGGGCGTCCCCGCCCCCGGTCGAAGCGATGGGGGCGGCGGGCTATGCGGCCGCGGTGGAGCCGGTCCTGGATGCCCTGGGTGGCCCGGTGGTGGTCGTCGGCCATTCGTTCGGGGGGCGGGTGGCGGTCCACCTGGCGGTGCGCCGTCCGCAGGCAGTCACCGGGCTCGTCCTGGTGGGCGTTCCCCTGGTGCGCCTCCCGGGGGCCAAGCCTCGGGTCTCCCTCCGCTATCGGGCGGTGCGCGCCGCCAGCCGCCTCCACCTGGTGCCGGAGGCCACGCTGGAGCAGGCCCGCCGCCGTCACGGGTCGGCCGACTACCGGGCGGCTGCCGGGGTGATGCGCGACGTGCTGGTGCGGGTGGTGGGGGAGTCGTACGAGGAGCAGCTGGCTGCCCTTGCTTGCCCGGTGCGCCTGGTCTGGGGAGAAGGGGACCGGGTGGTCCCGCCGACGGTGGCCGAGCGCGCCCTGGCCCTGCTGGCCGCGGGCACCCTGACCGTGCTGCCGGGGGTGGGACACGATGTGCCGGCTCAGGCTCCCGCTTGCCTGGTGGCGGCCGTCCGGGAACTGCTGCCCGAGACGGGGAAGGCCTGACCGTGGGTGTGGCTGCTCCCTGCGTGTTGCTCGCCGGGGCGGCGGTTGCCGCCCTGCGCTGGTTGCGGGTGGGCCAGCGCGAGCACTACATCCCCTGGTCGGTGACCCGCTTCGAGTGGCGCTGGCTGCTCGCCTCGGTGCCCAACCTGGTGCTGGGCGTGGCGACGGCCGGGGCGGTGGTGGCCACCCTCGGGTGGCCATACGCGTCGCTGCTCGGCGCGGCCGGCCTGGCGGTCTGGCCCGTGGGTCTCGGGCTGCGGGGGCGCACCGCCCGGCTGGCCTGGACCGCCCGGATGCGGCGCCTGGCGGGGGCGGCCGCCCTCCCGCTGGCGGCCGCCGGGGGGGTGGGGTTCGCCCTGGGCTCGTTCACCGCCGGAGCGGTGGCGGCTGCCCTGGCGGTGCCCCAGGCCGTGGACCTAGGGCTGGCGGCAACCGCCCCCCTCGAGCGTCGCCTCAGTCGCGGCTTCGTCGAACGGGCCGCCCGCCGCCTGCAGGCGGCGGCCCCCATCGTGGTGGCGATCACCGGGTCGTTCGGCAAGACCAGCACCAAGGAGTACGCCCGCCACCTGGTGGCGGGGGTGTTCCACGTCTTGGCCTCCCCGGCTTCCTTCAACAACCGCCTCGGCCTGGCCCGGGCCATCAACGAGCAGCTGGACCCGGGGGTCCAGGTGCTCATCGCCGAGATGGGCGCTTACGGCCCCGGCGAGATCGCCGACCTGTGCCGCTGGATCCCACCCAGCGTCAGCGTGATCACCGCGGTCGGCCCGGTGCACCTGGAGCGCTTCGGCTCGATTGAGGCCATTGCCCGCGCCAAGGCGGAGATCCTCGAGGGGGCGGGGACGGTGGTGGCCAACTGGGACGATCCCCTCGTGCGCCGGGCGGCGGAGGGGCGGCCCGGAGTGCGCCTGGTGCGCTGCTCGGCGATGTCCAGCGAAGTTGAGGTGAGCGTGCTGCCCGAGGCGGGCGCTCTGGTGGTGCGCCTGGGGCCGGAGGAGGCGGGCCGCCTTCCCGCCGTTGGCATCTTCCCCATGAACGTGGCCTGTGCCGTGGGGGTGGCCTACGCCCTGGGGGTCCCCTCGGCCCGCATCGGGGAGCGCCTCGGCGGCTTGCCCCGGCCGCAGCATCGCGGGGTGACGGGCCGCACCGACGCCGGGGTGCTGGTCATCGACGACACCTACAACTCCAACCCGTCGGGCGCCCGGGCGGCGGTGGAACGCCTGGCGGCGGAGGTGCCGGGGCGCACCGTGCTGGTCACCCCGGGGATGGTGGAGCTGGGCCGGCGCCAGGGTGCGGAGAACCGGGACCTGGCCGCCTTTGCCGCCGCCCGCCTCTCCGACATCGTGGTGGTTGGGCGGACCAACCGCCGCGCCCTGCTGGCCGGGACAGGGGGCGCGACGGCCCGGGTGCGGGCCGTCCCCCATAGGCCGGAGGCAGTGGCCTGGGTGGCCGCCAACCTGGGTGAGGGCGACGGGGTGCTCTACGAGAACGACCTCCCCGACCATTACCCGTAGGCCGGGCCCCGCTCTCCCGGGCCCTTCCCCGGCGAGTCCCGGCGCCTGCCTTAACATCGGAGGCCCATGACCATCCCCACCGACCTCCGGCCCGCCGTGCTCTTCGGGGGGCCCTCACCCGAACACGACATCAGCATCCTCACCGGTCTACAGGCCACTCGATCGCTGGCGCAGGCGGTCAAGGAGGTCACCGCCCTCTACTGGTCGAAGACGGGCGAGTTCTTCTCCGTCGACCCGCGCCTCGAGGCCATCGCCTTTGCCGAGGGGGTGCCCCGGGGGGCGACGCCGCTGCAGTTCGCCGCCGGTCCGGCGGGTGGGTTTCTTCGCAAGCACAAGCCCTTGCCAATCGACGTGGTGGTCAACTGCTGCCACGGCGGCCCCGGCGAAGACGGCACCATCCAGGCGGCCTTCGACCTGGCCGGGGTGGTTTACACCGGCCCCAGCCTGGTGGGGGCCTATCTGGGCATGGACAAGCTGGCCTTCACGGCGGTGGCGGCCGGGGCCGGGCTGCCCACCCTGCCCAGGGTGGCGGTGACGCCGGAGACGGAGACCATTCCGTTCGCCCCGCCGTATGTGGTGAAGCCGCGGTTCGGAGGGTCGTCGCTGGGCATCGAAGTGGTGGGCGACGCCGGTACTGCCCGGGCGCTGGCGGCGAGCTCGCCTTTGTCGCGCGAGGGGGCGGTGGCAGAGCCTTTCCTGGAGGGGAGCCGCGACCTCAATGTGGCGGTGCGCACCTACCCCTCCTTGCTGCTGTCGGCCATCGAGTGTCCCGAGCGCAAAGGGAGCGGCAGCATCTACTCCTACGCGCAGAAGTACCTGGCCCCCGGCGGGGCCGGCCTGGTGTCTTCCCCCCGGGAGCTGCCGGCCCGGATCCCCGACGACCTGGCCGGGCGCATTCGGGAGATGGCCGGGACTGTGGCCGCCCTGTTCGCGGTCCGCTCGGTGGCCCGCATCGACTTCCTCGAGCGGGGAGGCGAGGTGTGGGTCAACGAGATCAACACCATCCCCGGCAGCCTGAGCGTCTACCTCTGGATCGACCCGCCGCTCGGCTGGGCCGGCCTGCTCGCCGGCCTCATCGCCGAGGCGCGGGCCTCCCACCGGGTGTTCAGCGCGGCGGGGGCCGACGGCACGGCGCTGCGCGGAGCGGCGTCGGTGGCGGCCAAGCTGGGGGGGACCGCCTCGCCCCGGTGAGGCCGGGGAGAGGCCGGCCGGGCCGGTCACCCCGACCCCGGCCCGGGCGTGGTAGACAGGGCCCCGGTGCGGCCGGGCCGACGGGAGAGGCTGGCGGGAGATGCGCGGCTGGTCCGAGATCGAGATGGCCAATCGTGATCTGATGGCCCCCTGCGGCCTGTACTGCGGGGTGTGCGGGGTGTACCTCGCCACCCGGGATGGCAACGCCAAGTTCAAGGCGCTGCTGGGGAGGCTGTACGGGACGCCTCCCGAGCAGACCGAGTGCCTGGGCTGTATGCAGGCCGATCCTCCGCAGATGCTCTACGCCTACTGCCGCTCCTGCCGGATCCGGGAGTGCGTGCTGAGCAGGGGGTTCACCTCGTGCCACCCCTGCCACGAATGGCCCTGTGCGCTCATCGACAGCTTCCCGCTGGCCACCGGCCGCCGGGTGATCCTGCGCACCATGCCTCTCTGGCGGGAGCAGGTGGCTCGACACGGCGAGGAGCGGGGGAGAGTGGAGTGGGCTCGCGCCGAGTGCGCGCGTTACCACTGCCCGTCCTGCGG
>CAYGYX010000014.1:0-1789 GCA_964354255.1 uncultured Acidimicrobiia bacterium
ACGGCCACGGCCATCAGGCCGTAAGAGTCGATGTGTACCACCCCTGCCTCACGGGCCGCACCGTAGGCGGCCTCCCAAACCATCTCGTGGCGCGTGCCGGCCACCTCCACCGCCACCGTGTCCCCCGGCGCCAACCCGACCGCCCGCAGGTCGTCGGGAGCCACGTTGGTCTGGCAGTTGCCGAAGACGTCCACCCACCACACCAGACCCTGCACCGCCCCGCCCACCACTTCGGCGAGCGGCAGCAGGAGAGGCACCAGGGAGGCCGGAGGGACCTCCGGGCCCAGGTCGCCGAGGCCGGCTTGCCCCGAAGCCAGCACCGCCGCCGCCGGGGCGAGCACATCACGGCCGTCGAAGGTGGCGCCGTCGCACGGCAGGCGGAAACGGGGATCCTCCAGCGACACCACCCGCTCGGCCCCGCCCACCATGGCCACCGCCGGTGCCAGCAGGCCGTTATCCGGGCCAACGAAGAAGCCCCAGGGCGTGTCGACGGCGATGCCGCGCCGGCCGGTGCCCACCCCCGGGTCGACGACCGCCAGCGCCACCCCGGACGGGAGGTACTGGACGGCCCGCACCAGGGCGAGGGCGCCCGCCCGCACATCACCCCGCCGGACCTGGTGGGTGACATCGACGACCCGCGCCTCGGGGGCAATGCGGAGGATCACCCCGTGCACCACCCCGACGAACTCGTCCGTCAGGCCGTAATCGGAGAGGAAGGCGATGGGGGCAGTCCCGGGCATGACCCGGCAGGATACCGGCGCCCTCCGGAGACGGCACAGGGGACGCTCCCTCCATACAATCCGAGCACCGCGACCCGGAGTACCCCCTGCACGGCGACCACGTTCACCTGCCCCTCATCGACGATCTGGTACGTCGGAGCGGGGTGGTGCTGCTGCTCGGAGGCCCGGACACCGGCAAGTCGGCCTTTGCCCGGCGCCTGCTGACCGCCGCTGCGGCCGCCGCGGTGAGCACCGCCTATGTGGACGCCGACGTCGACCAGTCCACGACCGGGCCCCCCACCTGCGTGGGCCTCCACCGGGTGCGCCGCCCCGCCGACCTGGCCGACCTGGGCCGGGCCGACGCGCTGGAGTTCGTCGGCTCCATCACCCCGGAGGGAGTGGTCCTGCAGCACGTAGTGGCCACCGCCAAGTTGGTGGAGCTGGCCCGGGCCGAGGCCGACCTGGTGGTGGTCGACACCACCGGGGTCATCTCCGGCGTGGTCGGGCAGACCCTCAAGTACCACAAGATGGAGTTGTGCCGGCCCGACATCGTCGTCGGCCTGCAGCGGGGCGGTGAACTCGAGCCCCTGGTGGGCATGCTGCGCCGCTTCTTCAACGCCGAAGTCGAGTTGACCGGCGTCGACCCCGACCTGCGCCCGGCCTCGCCCGAGGATCGCCGGGCCGGGCGCTCCGCCGCGTTCACCCAGGCCTTCTCCGCTCCGCTGGAACGGTGGCGGGTGCGGCCCACGGTGTTCGCCCCCACCTTGCCCACCGGACTCGATCTGGCGCGGCTCGATCGTGTGCTGGTCGGCCTCATGGACGGCAGCGGCCGCTGCCTGGGGCTCGGGGCCCTGGAGCACGACGACGGCATCCTGCGGGTCCTCACCAACTACGGCGAGGAGATGCGCGGCCTGCGCCTGGGGTCGCTCACCATCGACCTGCCGACCTTCGACCTGCACCGGGTGCGTCTGAACGACCTGATGTTCGGGCTCGACTAGAGCCAGGTTCTGCCTCTCCCGCTGCCGCGGGCCCGGCGGAAACCCTCACCCCCCGCCCTCTCCCGCTGCCGC
>CAYGYX010000014.1:1889-35841 GCA_964354255.1 uncultured Acidimicrobiia bacterium
CCCGCTGCCGCGGGCCCGGCGGAAACCCTCACCCCCCGCCCTCTCCCGCTGCCGCGGGAGAGGGAGCATGCGAAGGCCCAAGGAACCTCGCCGACTCCATCCCCCGCACTTCCCCAAACGAGGTATCTCGCCGGCCCGGCACCTTGGGCCTCGCACCGCCGAAGATACGGATCGGCCCCCGCGGCGTCAAGCAGGGCATGGGTACTTCGATTTCGCGCCGCGCGCCACCTCATTACGGTCACATGGGCCCGCTTGACATCACGCGACGGCCGGCGACTCGACCTTTCCACATGTCCACCGCCATCCACAGGGGCTTGTGCACATGTCCTGTCGACAAGTCGTTCAGCCTTTTCTTTCGCGCTCAAAGGCCACTCGAGCGAGGGCGGGCCGGGTCACCTCGAGGCCCTGGTGTGCCTCACCCAGGAGCAGCTCGAGCTCGCCGGCATCCACCTCCTGCAGAGGCACGCAACCCACCAGCACTACATCCCCAAGGCGGTCGAGCGCCAGGTGAAGACGCCGCCCCGCGGCGTTGCGGGCCAGGCTCTGTCGGTAGACCTCTTCCCGGGCGTCGGCAGGAGGAGATGGGAGGATGAAGGCCTCCACCCGCAGGGTGCGCTCGCCCACCTGGAACCAGACGGTGCTCGGATCGCCGGTGGTGAGCCGGAGGCGCACCCCCCGTCGCTCTTGGTGATCGCCCACCCAGATCACGTCGGCCTCGGGGTCGGCGAGCCAGCGCTCGCTCACCTCCTCCAGCAGGCGGCGCGTCTCCTCCGTGCTCACGGCTGGGAGATCCCTGCGTAGAGCTCGAGCAGGCGATCGGCGGTGGCCGGCCACGAGAACTGCTCGGCGTTGGCCACCGCCCCCCGGGCCAGGCGCTCGGCGAGGACGGGATCGGTGAGTATGCGGCGCAGGGCGGCGGCATAGTCCACCGGGTCCCAGCCGGAGACGAGGAGCCCCGATTCACCGTCGGCGACGGCATGGGCGAGCCCTCCCACAGCCGAGGCGACCACCGGGACCCCGCAGGCCTGGGCCTCGGCGGCCACCAGCCCGAACGACTCGCTGCGCGAAGGCACCACCACCACGTCGGCGGCCTGGTAGGCGGCCGCCAGGGAGCGGTGCGGGAGCGGGTCGCGCAACAGCACTCGATCATCGAGGCCGCCAGTGGCAGCCCCGGCGTGGAGGAACGACATCTCCTCCATCCCTTGGGGCCCGCTCGGGCCCCCGATCACCAGGAGACGGCAATCGGGCAGGCCGGTGGCCACCAGTGCGAAGGCGGCCAGGGCGACGCCGGGCGCCTTGAGGGGCTGGATGCGGCCGACGAAGAGCACCAGGCGCCCCTCCACTGGCAGGCCCAGCGCTGCCCGGGCGGCGCGGCGGTCACCCGGGCGAAACACCTCGTGGTCCACTCCGGGCGGCGAGATGCAGAGCCGCTCCGGGCTAGCCGAGTAGTGCTCGATCAACTGGGCCGCCTCCGTCTGGGTGGAGGCAATGACACAGCCGGCCCGGGCGATCACCTCGGTCTCGGCGGCGATGCGGAGCAGTCCGGCCGGCGCCTGATCGGGCCGGCGGGTGGCGTCCTTGACCCGACCGAGGGTGTGAAAGGAGATGGCCAGCGGCACCCGCAGCACCTCGTGGAGAAGGAGCCCCGCCCAGCCTGAGAGCCAGTAGTGGCTGTGCAGCACGTCGTAGGCGGCTCGGTGGCGCACCGCCCAGCGGGCTACCCCCTCGGCAAAGTCGCCGACCACATCGGCGAGCGACTCGGGGCCGATGTCGCCGGCGGGCCCGATCGGCAGGTCGATCACCCGATAGCCGGGGATCACCTCGACCTCTCCCGGCCGGCTGCCGCGGGTGAAGGTGTCCACCCGCACCCCGCGGCCGGCCAGGGTCGTGGCCAGTTCGTGCACGTAGACATTCATGCCGCCCGCATCCCCCGTCCCGGGGGCTGCCAGCGGCGAGGTGTGGATGCTGAGGAAGGCCACCCGCTCGATCAACAGATCCCCTCCACCATGAAGAGGGGGCGGGGCCGCGCCCCGAGACGGAGCTTGTAGGCCTCGTCGCCCTTGAGAAGATCGAGCCGCGCCAGGCCCTCGTCGATGCAGCGCCGCACCACCAGGTCGACCAGGATCACCCCCGGCGACGAGGCGGCCGCCGCCGGGTCGTAGGCCGAGTTGTACAGGTAGTAGGCCCGCTCGTCCTGGAACCCGAAGGCGGCGGCCACCGGTTCCCCGCTCTCCGACACCAGCAGGTCGAGGCGGGCGCCTTCCAGGCCGAGCAGGTCGGCGAAGAAGGCCTCCATCTCACCGGTCAGGAAGCCTCCCTTCGGCCCGGGGGCGGAGCGGTGCATAGCGGCGAAGGTGCCCAGCCCGGCACGCCCGGCGTCTATGAGGCGCCCGGCCCCCCGGGTCACCTCGAAGCGCCGCTGCTTGCGACGCACCTCGTGGCGCTCCTTCCCGGCGAGCCCGGCCAGATACTCGTCGTAGGAGGGTGGGAGATCGAGCACGGCCGCCAGCCCCTGCCGGCGGCACCGCCGCGCCCTCCCGGCCCGTCCCGCCCCGGCGGCTACCACCTCGGCAGCCTCCTCGGGCAGCGAGTCGAAACAGAAGGGCGTCCCCTGCTCCACGCTCTCCAGGAGATCGGCGACGAGATCCTCGGCTCCGGGACCCAGCGGGGTGTGGTAATCGGTGAGGTCGGCCTCCCCCATGAACTGCAGACCGCCCGGCCCGCGCCGGGTCGGGAGAAGGGCGGTGGGCGACTCGGCAATCAGCACCTCCCCCTCCCCCCGATGCCGCCACCAGG
Source organism: uncultured Acidimicrobiia bacterium (assembly GCA_964354255.1). Classification (GTDB taxonomy): domain Bacteria; phylum Actinomycetota; class Acidimicrobiia; order Spongiisociales; family UBA11373; genus VGBK01. Next base: position 4,686 of record CAYGYX010000014.1, read on the forward strand.
CCTCGAGGAAGGGACGCCGGGGGAAGGGCCCGACGAGGTCGGCCACCGGCGGCAGGGCAAACCCCGGTGCCCCCCAATCCCCGTGCACCCGGGTCAAGGGCCGCCCTCCAGCACCTCGAGGCGACCCACCGGGCAACCGCCCCCCGCCACCACCGGATGAGCCACCTCGGCGAGCATCTCCCAACCGTGCTCCGAGAGGATGCCCAGCCGGCGGAGGGCGGTGGCCACCGCCGCCATGGCCGGGGCCGCCTCACCGGTCCAGCACTTGGCGGCCACTCCCAATCCCCCGGGCCAGGCCACCCCCACACATCCCTGGGCGCCGCCCTTCACCGCCGCGTGGCACCACCGGGCCAGCTCCGCCTCGGCCCGGTCGCCGTCGCAGGTGAGGGGGGCCAAGCGGGCCATGGCGTCGGCCACCGGGGCCAGGGCCGGGTCGGTGGCCAGGCGGGCGAAGGCGCGCGCCAGGCCGGCGGTGGTCCCACGCAAGGTGGGAACCCCACAACCGTCCACACCGACGGGGCCGGGGGGCTCTCCGGTGCTCGCGCCCACCTCGGCCAGTATCTCCTGCTGGAGCGGGTGGCCCGGGTCCGTGTAGGCCAGGGGCCAGTCCCGCGCCACGCACGCCCGCAGCATGGCGGCATGTTTCCCCGAGCAGTTGTGGAACACCCGCCGCGGCGCCTCGACCCCGGCGGCGGCCAGGCGGCGCAGGGCGCTCTCCGCCGACGGCCAAGTAGGCGGGCAGAGGAGGTGCTCCGGCCCCAGGCCCACCGACGCCAGCATCTCCTCCACCAGGGAGACGTGCACCGGCTGGCCCCCGTGGCTACCCGCGGCCACCGCCAGCTGCTCCGGCGCCAGGGCAGCCCCGTTGCGCTGGGACACCGCCGCTTGGAAGGGCTTGGCAGCGGAGCGCAGGAAGAAGGGAGTGCCCTGATCCTCCCCGGAGCGAAAGACGACGGCTCCGCTGCCGTCGACGGCGGCGACGGTGACCGGGTGCCGGGACTCCACCAGCCCGGAGCGGACGACTCCTATCAGCACCACTCAGCCCTGCGGGGCGGCGTCTCCGGCCTGCTGGCCGGCGCGGTAACGGCGCACCAGTTCCGCCTGAAGGAGATCGGAAGCGTCGAAGACGACACGGCGCTGCCGGGAGATCTCCGCCTCGGCCTCGACCAGGCGCTGCTGCACCGAGGCCAGCTCCTGGTCCCCCAACTCAGGAAGGCGAGCGAGGAAGTCGTCGGACAGTGCCCGGTCCACCGCCCGCCGCCCCGCCGCGGGCAGGTTGGGCACCTCCACCACCACCCGGCGCCCGGGCAGGCCCGGCTCGCCCGAGGCCCACGAGGCGAGAATCTCGGGCAGCGCCTCAGTCAAGGTGCGCGTCTCCTCACCGGCCCGCCGACGCACCTCGAAGGCCAGCAGGTCGAGCCGACCCTGCAACACGCGGCGGTAGTAGGAGTACTCGACGTCCAGGTCGGCGCAGGTGCGCCGCCGGAGCCGCAACTCGGACGGCGATAGATCCTCGAGGCCGGCGGTGAACTCCGGCGATCCGACGAGGTCGATGCGGCGGCGTGGGGTGTGGGTCACGGTTGTTACCAGCAGATCGGCCGCCAGCCTATCCCATCCCAACCCGGTTTCAATTGCAGTGGCGGGCGACCGTGGGGTAGGGGTTCACCGCCCCCCTGCCGTTGGGGTAGATGCCGAAGTGGAGGTGGTAGGCGCCCGGTGCCGGGTTGCCGGTGTCCCCCATGTAGCCGATCACCGTGCCCCGGCTCACCCATTGGCCGGACGACACTCCGCCGAACCCGTCGAGGTGGGCATAGAAGTAGGACACCCCGTGGTCGGCGGCAAGCCACACCGTGTTGCCGCCGGCGGGGCTCGACCCCAACTGGATGGTCCCATCGGCGACGGCCACCAGCGGGGTCCCGCGGGCACCCATCAGGTCGGTCCCGGTGTGCACCCGGCCGCCCCAACGGGGAGCGCCCCACGAATCGACGAACACCGACGAGCCCGCCACCGGGCAGATGAAGCCGGGGGTGATGTCGTCGGACACGCCGCCGGCCGGCCCCAGCAGGGCCTGGCGGATGGCCTCCTGGCGCCGCCTCTCCTCCTCCTCGCGGCGTCGCTGCTCGGCCAGAGCGCTCTCGGCGCCCTGCAGCGTCTGATTCGCGGCTGCCAGTTCTGCGTCCCGGGCGGCCAGCAGCTCGTACATCCTGGCCGCTACCGCCTCCGCTTCGATCCGCAGCGCGGCGGCGCGCTCCGTCTCCCCCTCCAGGTCCACCTCCAGGCGCTCCATCTCGGCGGTGATCGCCTCCAGGCTGCTGAGCGAAGCGGCTTCCTCGGCGACCGCCCGGGCGAGCACCTGCCGGGCCACTAGAGCCTCCTGGGCCAGGCCGCTCTCGAGGAGCAGCCCGGTGGCCTCCTGCTCCGGACCTCGCATGTAGGCCTCCACGGCCCGCCGCCGGATCTCCTCTCGCGCGTCACGAACCTGCACCTGGTAGGCGTCGATGCGGCTGCGCATCTGGCCGATGCTGAAGACCAGGCCCTGGTACTCACCGTTGACGGCCTCGTAGGCCGCGACTGCCTCGTCAAGGTCGTCGAGGGCGCCCGCCCGGGCGGTGGCCGCCTCCTGCTGAGCCTGGCGCGCCCGCGCCACTTCCTCCTCGGTCACCGAGCGCGCCGGGGCCGCCATCCCCGCCACCACAAGGGCGACGAGGACGGCAATGCCCAGACGGGCAAGCCGCCGGGAGGGAATCATCTTGAGCATGCTATGACCAGGACCGGTTTATCCACAGGCTTTCCCCCACCCATCGGCAGGAGAACGCCGCCGGTGAAGGAGACGGGACCCGGCGCCGGCGGTCAGACGATGAGGTGCAACACCAGCCAGAAAGCGCCCGCCGCCAGCATCACCCCGTCGAGATGCGCCAGGCTGCCCGGGGTCTCCCCCCCGAGGTAGAAGGTCCCCGAGCGAGCCAGCGAGCCGGCGTTGCGCCCCGCCGCCAGGGCGGCGGCGGCCGCAGCTCCCGCCGCCACGGTGGGCCACAGGTCCTCCGACCACACCGCCCCGGCCACCACGCCGGCCCCCAGAGCGCCGAGGAACCCGGCGGTGAGCGGGTCGATGGGGGCCATGTCGGTGCTGGCCACCAGCCAGGAGACCGCCACCGACACTGCCGCCACCACCAGGAAGGAGGTCATCTCGGCCTCGGAGCGAAGCCGCAGCAGGACCATGGACCCGGCCCCCAGGGCGCCCACCGCCGACACCAGGACACCGGTGGCGATCGACTCGAGAGGGCGCAGGTGCGGAGTGAGGATGCTCCACAGCAGGGAGAGCAGGGCCGCCCCCACCGCGGCCGCCGCCATCCCGGGGATGCCGAAGCGATATGTGGCGAGCACCGACCCGAAGATCGCCAGCATGATCGGAAGAGCCCCCAGCCATAGGCCCCGCCCACCGGAGGCCCCCGCCAGGTCGTAAGCCCAGAGCGCCCCGGCCAGGACCACCGCCACCGCCAGCCATTTGAGATCCAGGGCGTTGCCGACGAACAGCCAGACGGTGACACCCAGGAGCAGAGCCGCCTCGATGACGGCCGGGGAGCGGACCACGGTGGTGCCTGCCGAGACCGAAGGTACCAGCGAGACCTCATCGGCGTCGACGACCGCGGTGGAGGGCCCGGCCCTCTCCCCGTTCAGCCACACCTGGGTGGTGGCCAGGCCTTCGGAGAAGGCCGGGCCGAAGTAGGCAGCGGCATTGGCCAGCACCTCCCCGACCGTCGCTCCCGGGACATCGGCGCTGCCCGTCCCGGCGGCCTCCCGCAGTCCGGCGAAAAGGCGGAGCCGGGCCATCAGGAGACGGCCGCCTCCGGCCGCACTGCTGCGCCGGCCCGGCCGGCACGCCGTTCCCGATCCAGGTGGTCGAGCATGAGGGCTCCCTTACAGCACCGCCACCAGGCTACCGGCCCCGCCGCCGCCCGACCGGGAGCATCGGCTCCTGCTCCGTCTCCCACCGGTCAGTCCTCCTCAACGAAGGTGAAGGCCAGCGACGCCTGCGCCCGCCGGCCGGCGGCGGTGAGGGCGATCGGATCGTCTTCGCCCACCGCTCCGTCACCGTCGAGGTCGATGCGCACCCGGACCCACAGCACGGCGTCCGCAGCCAGGGCTTCACGCAGTTCGAGTTCTACATCGGTGGCGGTTCCGGTGGGAAGGAGCTCGCTCACCGCCAGCCGCCACCCCGGAGACCCGCCTTCGTCGGCTCGCACCTCGAGGAAACCGGGGGAAGGCAGGGTCGCCGAGGCAATTACCACGGCCGTGCCGTCCCCTTCCTGGTCTTCCACCTCGAGGACGGCCGGGGTGATGAGCACCACGGTGATCTCGGCCGATGCCCGGGCGGGGCCGCCGTCGAAGGCCTGGGCAACCTCGTCGGGGGAATCGGCCGCGGTGATGCCGGCCATCCCGTCCCCGTCGCGGTCGATGTAGGCGACGGCGAAGATGGTCTGCGGGCCGGCCGCCGGCTGATTAAGAGGGATGGCCACATCTCGCGAGGTCCCCTCGGGCAGGAGGCCGCTCAGTCCCAGGATGGCCCCGGGCACCCCATCCTCGTCACGCTGCACGGCGACGAACCCCGGAGCAGGGAGGGTCACCTCGGCGACCACCACCTCCTCACCATCGGTGCGCTGCTCGGCCAGACTGACGGCCGCCGGGGCGAGCGGGGCGAGCAGGCCCACCGTGGCCGAGGCGGCAGCCACCGACCCTTCACCGGACACGGCGGGGAGGTCCACGAAATCGTCCGGCGGCTCATAGAGGAACCGCCCGTCCTGGTCCATATCCACATGCAGAGTGGCGTGCAGCACCGCCTCGGCGTCGAGGGACAGGAACAGCGGCACCACCACACCGGCCACCGTGCCCCGCCCGATCACCTCCGACACCCCGATCACCTCGCCGGGCGCCCCGGCGGCATCGGCCTGCAGCACCACGAAGCCGGCCGCCGGCAGGGTCACCGATCCCACCACCACCGCCGAACCGTCCACCAGTTGATCCTCGAAGACGATCGCGGCAGGCCCGGTGGCGGGCGGCACCTGCGCCGGGTCGAGCACCGTGGTGGTCGTGGTGCCGTTGGACTCATAGGCGCAGCCGCTCGCCAGCAAGCCCAACACGATCGCGACCAGGACGAGGACCCCCCGGATGCCCCCCGGCCGGGCGCAACGCTCCGCCGAGGGCAGTCCGGGAAGGCGGGTCTCTCGCATCGTCACCCCAGCGTATCGCCCGCGCCATCGTCTGCTCGGCGCCCCGCCCACGCCGCGCGGAGCCGAACGCCGGCCAGCACCAGGAAGAACACGGCGACGGCCAGGCCCGACATGGTGGCCCCGGCCGCCGTGTCGAGGTGGAAGGAGATGAGCAGGCCGGCGGCCACTTCCACGATGCCCAGGGCCGCCGCCGTCAGCATGACGGTGGGCACCCGCCGCGCTACCAGCACCGCGGTCGCCGGCGGGGCGATGAGCAGGCCGAACACCAGCAGGGCCCCGACCGCCTGGAAGGAGGAGATCACCGCCAGGGTGATGAGGCCCATCATCACCAGGTGCGTCAGTCGAGGCCGCAGCCCCAGCGTGGCCGCCTTCTGCTCGTTAAAGCAGAGGACCAGGAGCGGCCGGTAGAAGAGAGCCACCCCGGCCAGGGCCACCGCCGCCGCCGCGGCCTGGAGCACCAGGTCTCCGCCGGAGGTGCCGAGCACATCCCCGAAGAGGATGGCCACCAGGTCCACGGCGAACGACCCGCTCCGGGAGATGATGATGACCCCGAGGGCGAGCATGCCCACGAAGAGGAGGCCGATGGCGGTGTCCTCCGACAGGCGGGTGGTGCGGTGGACCAGGGCTATGGCCCCCACCATCACCACCGCCGCCACCGCCGCCCCCAGCACCGGGTTGAGGCCCAGCAACAGGGCCACCGCAATGCCCGGGAGCACCCCGTGCGCCAGGGCGTCCCCCATGAAAGCCAGGCCGCGCAGGATCACCCAGGTGCCCACCACCGACGTGGTCAGGACGGCAAGCACCCCGGCGGCCAGGGCCCGCTGCATGAATTCGAAAGAGAAGGGATGAGTCAGCCAGTCCACGGCGGGGCCACGATAGGCCGGGGCGGGCCGCCGGCGGCCCGCCCCGGCCCATGCCTCATGAGGAGAGGGCGGCGGCGATACGCTCGGCGTTGGTGCGCTGCATGCCGAGGTAGGTTTCCGCCCCGGAACCGCTCGGGCCCAGCGACCCCGTGAAGAGGCTCACCACCACCACTTCCTCCCCCAATTCGGCGGCCAGCGCCTCGGCCAAATCGGCGGATTGGGTGGTCTCGGCGAAGATGGCCCGCACTCCCTCGCGCTCGAGGGTGTCCGCCAGGGCGGCCAGGTCGGCCGGGCTGGGCGCGGCGAACGTGGCCCCGCCGGGGATGATCGCCCCCAGCACCTCGAAGCCGTAGCGGTCGGCGAAGTAACCGAAGGCATGGTGGTTCGTCACCAGCTTGCGCTGCTCGGCCGGGATGGTGTCGAGGATGGCCTCGATCTCCCCGTCCAGGCTGAGGAGCTCCTCCCGGTAGTCCTCCGCCGCGGCCCGCCACCGATCGGCGCAGGCGGGGTCGGCACTCGCCAGCGCCTCTCCCAGGCCGGTCACCACTTCGGCCATGCGCACCGGGTCGGTCCAGATGTGCGGATCCAGGGTGCCGTGGGCGTGACCCTCCTCTGCCTCGTCGGCTTCATGGCCCTCGTCTTCGTCCTCGTGGCCAAAGGGCAGCACCTCCACGAAGGAGGCCGCCTCCACCACTGTCACCCCGTCGGCCGCAGCGCTCTCGATGACGTCGTGCAGCCCCTCCTCGAGCCCCAATCCGTTCACCACCACCAGGTCGGCCTCGCGCAGCGCGGCAGCCTGGCTCGCTGACGGCTGGAACGAGTGTGGGTCGGCGCCCACTGGCATCACCGCCTCGACCCACCCCCGGTCGCCGACCACATTGCCCGCGATGTCCCCGAGGATGGTGGTGGTGACCACGACCCGGAGACCGGCGCAGGCCCCATCGGCCGGGCTGCTCGTTCCTGCCTCGTCGCCGCCACACCCGGCTGCCACCAGCAGGACGAGGGCCAGGACCAACGCCGCCGATCGGCCCAACCTCAAGGGCTGGTTGGGATACAAAGGCTCACCTCCGACAGTAATGAGAATGATTCTCAGTGTTATCATAGGGTGGCCATGCCTGCCTCGCAAGCCGACCGCTCGGAGCACGCCGTCGGCAGCTTCCTCGACTCGCGGAGCTTCCGGTTCACCGCGGCCCGACGGCTGGTGGTGCGCACCCTGGCCGACGCCGGGGGCCCGATGACCGCCGGTGACCTTCACGAGAGACTCCGGGAGGACGTCCCCCTCTCCTCGCTGTACCGCACCCTGGCCGTCCTCGAGGAGGCCCGGGTGCTGGCCAAGGAGCACGATGCCGACGGGGTGGGGCGCTACGAACTGGCCGAGTGGCTCACCGGGCACCACCACCACCTGGTCTGTAGTTCCTGCGGCGAAGTGAAGGACATAGCCGTTGACCCCGAGATCGAGCGCACCATCTCCGGCTTGGTGGAGCGCATCGCCGACAGCGCCGGCTACCGGGTCACCGGCCATCGCATCGACATCGAAGGGGCGTGCCGCCCATGCCGAGCCGGCTAGCGGCGGAAGGCCGGGGCGTCGTGCTCGGCTACGACGCCCGGGTCGCCATGGCCGCGTCGGACTTCGCCATCCCGGCCGGTCGGCTCACTGCGGTGATCGGTCCCAACGGCTCGGGCAAGTCAACGCTGCTCAACGCCCTCGCCGGGCTGCTCACCCCCCGCCAGGGGACACTGGAAGTGCTCGGCCGCCCCCCTACCCGGGTGCGCCGGCAAGTGGCCTACGTGCTCCAGGCCACCAAGGTGAACGAGGTCATGCCGATCACGGTACGCGAGACCGTAGCCATGGGACGGTACGCCCTGCTCGGCGTGTGGGGTTTCCCCACCCTCCCCCACCGGCGGGCGACCCAACGAGCCATGGAGCGCCTGGAAGTGGCCGACCTGGCCGGCCGCCACCTCTACGAGCTGTCCGGCGGCCAGCGGCAGCGGGTGTTCATGGCCCAGGGCCTGGCGCAAGAAGCCGACCTCCTCCTCCTCGACGAGCCCATCACCGGGCTCGACCTGGCCTCCACCGAGCGCATTCGCGTCGCCATCGCCGAGGAGCTGGAGCGCGGGGCCACGGTGGTCATGACCACCCACGACCTGGCCGACGCCAACCGGGCCGACCACGTCCTCCTCATGGCGGGCCGGGTGCATATTGAGGGCCCGCCGGCGCTGGCCCTCCACCCTGATCGACTCTCCGAGGCCTACGGCATCGGCATCGTCCACCTGGAGGACGGTTCGCTGGTCCTCGACGACGCCCACCACCGGCCCGCCGCCGAACGGCACGTGCACTTCGAGCGCGGCCGCTGAGCCAGGTTCTGCCTCCCCCGGCCCCCTCGGGCCGGGGGAGGCGCGCCGCGCCGAAGGCGCGGGGCGGAGGGAGCTTGTCGTCTCCCCCGTGGGGACGGGGGAGACGCGGCCGCAGGCCGCAGAGGGGGTGGGTTCCGCCACGAGGGTGCCTGCTGCCGCGCCCTCTTGCCCCCTCCCTGACCCTCCCCCGCCCCCGCGGGGGAGGGAACGCCCGATCACGCCCCCGCCGCCTCCGGCGCCTCCCCCCCGGCTCTCAGCAGCAATCGTGCTCCCGCCAGGCCTCCCGGCCTTCGCTGGCAATGAGCACGGCCATCCCGAGGGCCGAGACCCCATCGGCCCACCACCACCCGAAAGCGGCGTTGAGCGCGAGGCCGGCGAGCAGGACGGCCGACAGCTGCCAGCAGATCCGGGTCTGCACCGCGTCGGCCTCCAGGGCATGACTGTGGAGATCCCGGGCACGGGCCCGCTTGGCCCGGGCGAGGAGCCACATGGTGGCCAGCGACGCCACCGCCAGCCCGATCCCGACCGGCGAGGCCTCCGGGTCGTCACCGGCCACGAGCCCGGCGACCGACTGAGCCGCCACATAGAGGGCGAGGACCCACATCGAGATCGCCACCAGGCGGCGGGCCCGCCGCTCCACCGCCTCTCCGCGAACCGCCTCGACACCGCGCCGCTCGACGGAGAGCCGCCAGATGAGCACCGCCCCGGAGAGGCTCTCGACCACGCTGTCGCCACCGAAGCCCACCAGCGCGGTGCTCCCGGCCACCACGCCAGCGGCGAGCCCCACCGCTGCCTCGGCGACGTTCCAGCCCACGGTCAGGCACTCGAGGCGCAGGGCAGACCCGAGGACGGCGGCCCTGTCGGCGATGGCGAGCCTCACCGGGCGACCGTACCGCTCTCGTGCCCTTAGCGGAGGCCGACCTCGGCGGCCCACGCCCCGAACAGGCGCCCCGCCAGGGCTCGCTGGCCGGCGCCGTTGGCCCGCACCCCGGCGATGGCCCCCTCGGGATCGATGCCGTCGCGCAGCAGGGCCTCGCGGGGCTTCTCCCGCACCCAGCGGGCGAAGGCCTCCGGGGTCACCTCCACGTGCGGCTGCAGGCCGAGCGCCGGGCCGAGGCGGAAGGCGTGGCGGTACCGGTCGCTCACCGCCAGGAGCACTGCCCCCGGCGGCAGATCCCAGGTGTCGGCGTGCGAGACCGGGACCGGCCCGTCGAGATGACGCAGCACGGGGTCGGCCCGGCCCTCGGGGGTGAGAGCCGGCTGTAGGGATCCCACCTCCCGCCCGGTGCCCAGGTAGGCCCGGCCGCCGAGCGCGTCGGCCAGCAGTTGGCAGCCCAGGCAGATGCCCAGGGTGGGTATCCCCGCCTCGACGGCGCGGGCCAGCAGGCGCTTCTCAGCCGCCAGCCAGGGATGGCGATCCTCCTCATAGGCGCCCATCGATCCCCCCAGCGAGACCACCCCGGCCCACCGGCTCGCCCCGGGGAGCCCTTCCCCGGCCGCCGGGTCGACGACCACGGTCGCCAGCCCCGCCTCCTCCAGAGCGTCGCCCAGGTAACCGGGGCCGGCGTCGGCGTCGTGTCGCAGGACCAGCACGGGAGGCACGCGCCGAGTGTAGGGACGAACGTCGGCGGCCCTTAGGGAAGGCGGTTGGCGTACCCTGAGGGCATGGAGGTACCCGAGACCATCACCTGCGTCGAGTGCGGCGCCACCGCCGGGCGGCTCACCCACTTGCCGCCGGAGGAGCAGTTGCTCCCCGGCGACGTGGTCGCCTACCTCTGCCCCGAGTGCGGCCAGCGCTTCGACATCGTCCTCGAGGACGAGGAGGGCGGCGGGGACTGAGGTCCCCCTCCTCCCGGCGCGCCGGGCGTTTCCGAGGCAGTTCCGGTAGCCTGGCCATCCACGGAGGAAGAGGAGGATCATGGGCCGAGCAACGCGCGTGCTCCTGGCCGCCGGGGCGATCCTGCTGATGACCGCGGGACCGGCCCTCGCCCAGCAGGACCAGGAGCCGGTCATCAAGCTCACCGACTTCATAACGCTCGACGCGGTCGCCCAGTGGGGGGACCGCAACGGGGATCACATCCCCGATATGCCGGTGCAAGGCCCGGACGGGGAGATCCCGGTGGGCATCGCCGGCCTCTGGGACGACGCCATCGGGGCCACCACCGGGGCGGAGTTCCTCGCCCGGGTCGATCCCGAGGGAACCGGGTTCGACCTGGAGGAGGAAGGGGCGACCCTCCTGGGCCCCTGCGGGGGAGCCGCGATCTCCTACGACGCCCGCGGTGACTCGATCGACGCCGCCGTCGACCTCGGCGACGGCAATCCCCCGGTGGACATCTACGGTGAGGCCGCCTTCACCGCCGGCAACCCGTTCCAGGTGGACTCCGGCGGGATGGTGGCCTACTTCGGTTTCACCCTCGACGGTCCCACCCTGACCCTGGGCGCCTTCCACAACCACCGCTGGGAGCTGGTGATCATGGAGGTCAGCGCCGACAACGGCGGCGACCCGAACCCGGAGGATAAGAACCGCAACGCCGGGCTCGTGGAGTTGAATGACCTGTTCCCCGACTACCTCCGGTTTCGGGCGAAGGTCAAGGCGCAAGGCGTCTTCGTCGACCAGTGGGGCGCCTCCGAACTGCCCGAGTACTCGGCGGCCGACCTCAGTGCCTTCGCCGGGCACGAGGTCTGTTTCGGCGAGGGCTGGGTCGAATTCGTCGGAGAGGGTTACCCCCTGTTCACCATCCCGGGGGCACTGGCCAGCGCTCTCGCCCTGGCCGGCTTCGCCGGGATCCTGTTCAACGCGCGTCCGGCGCTGTCGTGGAGGGCCTGACCATGGCAGAGACACAGTTGCAGCGACACCCGGTGCGGGCAGCCATCTGGGGCCTCATCCTCGGCCTCGGCATAACGGTCTACCTCACCTTCGTGTGGCCGGTGATCGGCTTCGACGACGTCAAGGCGGTGGCGATCAAGTGGGCCCTGGTGGTCGGCGGCGTCATGCTGCTGGCCATCCTCTGGGGCCTCTTCGGGCCCGCCAAGAAGCCGAAGGGCGCCGCCCCGGCCTACGCCGGCGGCACGGGATGGGCCACCCGGGACCAACCGCCCCCCGCCCTCGATGATGAGGCACCCCCGGCACCGGACGACTTGCGCCCGCCGCCCGCCGAAGGGTAGATGAGCTTCCGGCCGCCCCCGCGGCCGCGCGCTCCGGCACGGCGGATCGGGTGGATGCGTGCGGCAGGAGTGCCCGGCACCCACCGGATGGGCCGTGCCCCCGCCGGCCTGAAGGTGGCTACTGCCCTCCTGGGAGTGCTGGTGGCGCTGTTGATCGGCGCCATCGTCTTCTTCACGGTGGGAGAGCGCACCGGCCTCGCCACCTTCGCCGGCATCGCGGCCCTCGCCTTCCTGCTCACCGCCCTGGCCCCGGCCCCGCTGCTGTGGGGAGTGCTCGTTGCCGAAATGGCCGTCGCCGTCTGGGCCGGCTGGCACATCGCCGATGAGGCCCGCGGCGTCATGACCGCTCTCTCCACTACCGAGGGCCCCGTGGCCGCCGCCGATGCCGGCAGCCTCACCGCCGCGGAAGAGAGGATCGGCGCCGCCAACGCCGAGACCGCCTTCCGCCTCGAACTGCACGAGGACGAAGTGACCGCCGTTCTCCAGGACGAGCTCGGGCAGACGGATCAGCCGCTCCGGTCCATCACCGTGGACATCGTCGACGGCCCCACCCCTTCCGCAGGCACACTGGATTTCACCGGCCTGTTCAAGAGCGGCGACTACGCGGCTTCGGGCAGTGTGGGGGTGGAGATCTCGGGGGGAGTGATCCGGGTGGAGGTGCTCTCCCTGGACCTGGGGTCGGTCCACCTACCCGGCTTCGCCCGGGGGGCCGTCACCGACTACGTCGACCAGTTGCTCGAGGGCGTCGAGGAGATCAACACCCTGCTCGCCGAAGCCGAGGTCGATGTGCAGTCGATCAGCATCGGGGACGACCGCCTGGTGGTCACCGGGCTGCAGCGAGGCGGGCCGACGGTCACGGCGACCTCGCTGCTCACCGACCTCGCCGCCCAGGCCGCCGCCGCCGGCCCGGTCACCGAGCCCCCGGCCGAGCTCCTCGGCCCCGGGGTGGTGGACGACACCTTCGCCGAGGGTGCCGTCTACTACCTGGCCCTGGGCGACTCGCTGGCGGCCAACGCCGGCGCTCCCTCTGCCCGGGACGGGTACGTGTCCCGGGTCCACAACCAGCTGCAGGAACGGGACCGCCGCAGCTACGGCCTGCTCAACCTCGGCGTGTCCGGTGAGACGAGCGGCTCACTGATCGGAGGCGGCCAGCTGGGCGAGGCGGTGGCTTTCCTGGCCGCCAACCGGGTGGCCTACGTCACCGTGGACATCGGGGCCAACGACCTCCTCGGCCACCTGACCTCCCCCGACTGCTCGGAGAGCCTCGAGCGACCCGCCTGCCGGGAACGGCTGGAGAGCGCCCTGGCTGCCTACGAAGCGAACATCTCGGTGATCCTCACCGCCATCGCCGAGGCGGCCCCCGCAGCCACCATCGTGTTCCTCGAGGCCTACAACCCCTTCAGCTTGGGCACGGGCATCGCCTTCGAGGAGGGAACCAGCCTCATGGTCGTCCGGCTCAACGACCTGGCGGCGGCCGCCGCCGCCGCCCAGGGGATCCTGGTGGCGGACGGCTTCACCCCGATGCAGGGCACCGCTGCCTTCACCACCCTGATGCTCGCCTCGCCGCCCGACATCCACCCGAACGCCCTCGGCCACGACGTACTCGCCCAGGCCATAGTGGCCGCCCTCGGGTGAAGGGGCGGCCCCGCGAAATCCTGGCAGCCTCACGTCTTGACCGGCCCGTCGCCCCCGGGTAAAACCGGAGCGGCCCACCACTTCCCCCGGGGCACCTCCCCGTTCCCGACCCCCTTCGGGAGCTCCTTGACTGGACCACAGCGGTGTAACTACACTTGTGTTTCCCTCACAACATTTGGTGGAACACAACCGTCACCACCACAACATATTGTGGTTAGGGCGGTGGATGGTATATCCGGCATCGGCGGGGAGCAGTTCGGGGAGGAGCGAAATGGGCAAGGCCACGGGACTACGCATCACCCGGCTCTTCACCAAGCCCGGCGATGACCCGCTCGATTCGGTGGCCTGGGGCAGGCGCGACTCGCGTATCACCAATCCCGACGGCTCGGTGGTCTTCGAGATGAAAGACGCCGAGATCCCCACCTCCTGGTCGCAAGTGGCCGCCGACATCATGGTCTCCAAGTACCTGCGCAAGGCGGGAGTTCCCCAGCTCGATGAGTCCGGCGAGCCGATCCGCGACGACGAGGGCCGGGGCGTACTCGGACCGGAGCGTTCCGCCCGCCAGGTGCTCCGCCGTCTCACCTCCACCTGGCGCTGGTGGGGCGAGCGCAGTGGCTACTTCGCCTCCGAAGCAGACGCCCACGCCTTCGAGGACGAACTCGCCTACATGCTGGTCAACCAGATGGCCGCCCCCAACAGCCCGCAGTGGTTCAACACCGGGCTCCATCACGCCTATGGGCTTACCGGCCCGGCCCAGGGCTTCTGGTACGTCGACCCGGCCACCGGGCACGCCGTCCCCTCCCCCGACTCCTACTCCCGGCCGGCCCCGCACGCCTGCTTCATCCAGTCCATCGAGGACGATCTGGTCAACGAGGGCGGGATAATGGATCTCTGGGTGCGGGAGGCCCGCCTCTTCAAGTTCGGGGCGGGGACGGGCACCAACTTCTCGCGGATCCGCGCCGAGAACGAACCCCTCTCCGGTGGGGGCCGCTCCTCCGGGGTGATGTCCTTCCTGCGGATCGGCGACCGCGCGGCCGGTGCCATCAAGTCGGGAGGCACCACCCGGCGGGCCGCCAAGATGGTCATCCTCGACATCGATCACCCCGACGTCGAGGAGTTCATCAACTGGAAGAAGGGCGAGGAGGAGAAGGTCCGGGCGCTCATCGCCGCCGGCTACTCCTCCGACTTCAACGGTGAGGCTTACCAGACCGTCGCCGGCCAGAACGCCAACAACTCGGTGCGGGTGAGCAACGGATTCGTCCGGGCGGTGCTCGACGACGGCGACTGGCAGCTCACCGCCCGCACCAACGGCCGGGTGATGCGCACCGTGCGGGCCCGGCAGCTATGGCAGGATATCTCCGAAGCCGCCTGGGCCTGCGCCGACCCCGGCCTGCAGTTCGACACCACCATCAACGAATGGCACACCTGCCCCGTCGGCGGCCGCATCCGGGCGTCCAACCCGTGCTCGGAGTACATGTTCCTCGACAACACCGCCTGCAACCTGGCCAGCCTCAACCTCGGCTCCTTCTTCGACGACGACTCGGGCACCTTCAACATCGAGGCCTACCAGCACGCCATCCGGCTGTGGACCATCGTGCTCGAGGTCTCCGTCACCATGGCCCACTTCCCCTCCCGGGAGATCGCCCAGGGCTCCTACGACTACCGCACCCTGGGCCTGGGGTACGCCAACCTCGGATCGCTGCTCATGCGCAGCGGCATCGCCTACGACAGCGACGAGGGCCGGGCCATCGCCGCCGCCCTCACCGCGCTGCTCACCGGCGTCTCCTACTCCACCTCGGCCGAGATAGCCTCCGTGCTCGGCCCCTTCCCCCGCTTCGCCGAGAACCGCGCCGACATGCTGCGGGTGATCCGCAACCACCGCCGCGCCGCTTACGACGCCTCGCAGGACGAGTACGAGGGCATCTCCCACCGGGTGATGGGCGTCGACCCGTTGTACTGCCCCGGAGCGCTGCTCGAAGCGGCCCAGCGCGCCTGGGATTCCGCCCTCGACATGGGCGAGCAGTACGGGTACCGCAACGCGCAGACCACGTGCCTCGCGCCAACGGGGACTATCGGGCTCCAGATGGACTGCGACACCACCGGCGTCGAGCCCGATTTCGCCCTGGTCAAGTTCAAGAAGCTGGCCGGGGGCGGGTACTTCAAGATCGCCAACCAGTCCATCGACCCGGCCCTGTGCAGCCTGGGCTACTCCACTGAGCAACGCGCCGAGATGGTGCGCTACGTGGTGGGAACCATGACCCTGGAGGGAGCTCCCCACATCGATCGGGCGGCTCTGGTCTCCCTCGGCCTCACCGACGGGGAGGTCGACGCGGTCGAGCGCGCCCTGCCCGGGGTCTTTGAGTTGCGCCACGCCTTCAGCCCTTACGTCATCGGTGAGGACGCCCTGGCTCGCCTCGGCGTCGGCGAGGCTCTCTGGAAGACGCCGGGCTTCGACCTGCTCCGCCAGCTCGGCTTCACCAGCGAGCAGGTCCGCGAGGCAGGCGACCACATCTGCGGCCGTCAGACCATCGAGGGCGCCCCCTACCTCCACCCGGAGCACCTCCCGGTATTCGACACCGCCAACCGCAACGGCCGCTACGGCACCCGCTTCATCCACCACACCGGCCACATCAAGGCGATGGCGGCCGTGCAGCCCTTCATCACCGGGGCCATTTCCAAGTGCGTCATCGGCGACACCCTGCTCACCACTGGTGAGGGTCTTCTGCGGATCGGGAGCCTCCACCTCGATGAACGGCCCGACTCCTTCCGCGACGAGATACTCGAGGTCGCCTCGCTCGGTGGGTCGAGCAAGACCGATGCCTTCTACTACGGTGGCCGGCGGCCAGTGCGCCGGGCGGTGCTTCGCTCCGGCCATTCCATTACCGGCACACCAAATCATCGAGTCCTGGTCGGCGGCAATGAAGGCCTGGAGTGGCGCCGGCTGGATCAGCTTCATCCCGGGGAGTATGTGGCCACCCGTTACGGCGCTGACCTGTGGGCCACCATTCCCTTCCCCTTCGACGGCTTCCGGGCCTCGGCTCTTCGCTGCAGCCAGAAGTCGGTTCGCCTCCCCGAGCGTATGACCGCGGAGCTCGCCTTCCTGCTTGGAGCCTTCGTCGCCGAAGGGCACGCATCTCTATCCAACTGGACCGTCGCAGTGACAAACGCCGACGAAGGCGTGCTGGCCAGAGTGGCCGACGCCTGGCGCAGCGAGTTCGGTGTCGAGCCCAGGATCATGCGGCCGGCGGGAAAGTGCCCAGCAGTCGTCGTTTCGTCGAAGACGCTCGTCGAGTTCCTCGACTACCTCGGATGCGGTCATCGGGCCAGCGACAAGCGCATCCCAGACGCCGTGCTCTTGTCTCCACGAGAGATGGTCCTTTCGTTCCTCAGCGGCCTGCTCCTGGATGGATACGTGTCCCTGGGCCCCGCCGCCAAGGTCGGCATCTGCACGGACTCTCCGAAGCTACTCGACGACCTGCAGCCCATCCTCACCAATCTCGGGGTGGTCCACAGCCGTGTCACCAAGCACGATCGCCACTATCACAAGAACTTCGACGAGGTGTACGCCACGGGCTCAGAGGCGCAGCGCCTCGCCGGGCTGGTTCCTTTCGCCGAAGCCCACAAGGCGGCCGCCGCCGCCAGGCTGCTGGCGTGCCGTTTCAGTCAGAGCACCGCGGATGTGGTCCCGGGTCTGAGTCCTCGCCAGCTCTACTCCCTCCTCCCGCGCGGCAAGTCGGGACGCGGCGGTCACGGCGTCCGTAGCGAGTTCTCCTTCCTCCTCGATCCCCGGACCCGGCACGTGAGCCGTCGGACGCTTGAGCGCATCGCCGAGCTGCCCGGGGTCACCCTCCCCGAATGGTGTCGAACCGTCCTCTCCGATGGTCTCCATTTCAGCCCGGTGGCTTCGGTCGCCGATGCCGGTTGTACTCAAGTGTTCGATCTTTCGGTGCCCGGGAGTCATGCCTTTGTCGGCAACGGCATCTTGAACCACAACACGATCAACATGCCCAGCGAGGCCACCGTCGCCGAGATCCAGGAGGCCTACATGCTCTCCTGGCAGCTGGGGCTGAAGGCGATGGCCCTCTACCGGGATGGCTCCAAGGCCAGCCAGCCCCTGTCGGTCACCAGCGACGAGGGGCACTCGCCCGACGAGGAGCCGGTGGAGGTCAGCGACGCCCTCGAGGCCCAGGCCCGGGTGGTCGGCGGCTACTTCGCCCCCGGGGTGAGCCCGTCCCAGGCCTACAAGGGCACGATTCGGCCCCGCTTCGTGCTCCCCTCCCGGCGCCGCGGCTGGACCCAGGAAGCCAGAGTGGGCGGCCACAAGATCTTCCTACGCACCGGTGAGTACGCGGACGGCACGCTGGGCGAGCTGTTCATCGACCTCGCCAAGGAGGGAGCCACCCTGCGCGGCATCCTCTCCTGCTTCGCCATCGCGGTCTCCAAGGGCCTGCAGTACGGCGTGCCCCTCGAGGAGTTCGTCGACACTTTCACCTTCCACACCTTCGAGCCCCGGGGCCTGGTGGAGGGGCACCCCAACATCAAGATGGCCAACTCCATCGTCGACTACGTGTTCCGCGCCCTTGGGCTCGAGTACCTGGGCCGCACCGACCTGGTGCAGGTGCCCCCCGCCGGCGAGCGGGAGCTCCCGGAGCCGCCCAGCGGCCTGGCGGTGGACGCCGGCCTGCAGCTGGAGCTGACCGACGCCGCCTCGGCCGCCATGGAGCAGACCGCCCCCATATCCCATCCGGCGGTGGCGGACCGCCCGGCGGCCAGGGTGAGCCCCACGGCAGCAGGCAACGGCCAGCGGTCCCCCGCCCGCGTCGCCGTCCCGGCGGCAGGCGGGGATGCCGCCCGGGCGCAGGCCCTCTCGGTGCAGGGGGCGCTGGGCTCGCTGATGGGCGGGGCACCCCTGTGCGACGTCTGCGGGCACATCACCGTCCGCAACGGCTCCTGCTACAAGTGCCTCAACTGCGGCAACTCAATGGGTTGCTCCTGAGGCGAGGCCGGGGCGTTCCCCGGCAGGTCGACTGGCCGATCCTCACCGCCTGGTTAGGCTGAAGGCATCGCCCACGGGCGCCGATTGACAGCAAGCGAGCACCCGACACCGGGGGAGGATATGCCCGATGCCCTGCCCGCGGCAGCCCGCCGACCAGCCCTAGCCGGCCTAGTCCTGGCGGTCGCTCTCGCCCTGCTGGTGGCGGCGGCCCCCGCAGCCGGCGCCGCCGCCCACACCTACGGGGAGATGGTCGACTATCCCCTGGCCTTCCCGGTAGCCGGCGAAGCCACCTACACCGACACGTTCTACGCCTCCCGGTACAACGGCCAGCACCACGCCCAGGACCTCATGGCCGACAAGATGGTCCCGGTAGTAGCGGTCGCCTCCGGCCGCGTCGAGTACGTCAACTGGTCCTCCAGCCCCAACGACCTCAACCCGGAAAAGTGCTGCTCGCTGGGGCTGCGCCACGACGACGGCTGGCAGACCTACTACATCCACCTGAACAACGACAGCCCCGGCACCGACGACGGGCAGGGCTGGGGCATCGCCCCCGGCCTGCGCCCCGGCGTCCACGTGCAGGCCGGCGAGCTCATCGGATGGGTAGGAGACAGCGGCAACGCCGAGGGCACCTCGCCCCACCTGCACTTCGAGCTGCGCGACCCGGCCGGGGTCATCGTCAACCCCTACCAGGCGCTGCGCGCCGCCGAGGGCATCGAGATCACCCCGCCGGTGTGTTCCGGCGGCAGCAGCGCCCCCCTGGACGCCCTGCTGAGCGGCACCCGCCTGCTGCGCCGGGGGATGTCGGGTGATGACGTCTCCGAGCTGCAGGGCTTCCTCAACCTGCAGGACTACGAAGCCGGGCCGGTCGACGGGACCTTCGGCAGCCTCACCGCCCAGGCGGTCCGCGCCTTCCAACAGGACCAGGGACTCAACGCCGACGGGAAGGTGGGCGCCGAGACCCGGGAGGCAGTGCGGAGGATCGCGGAGGGGCGGGGCTTCGCCTCACTCACCGACCCCAACGGGCGCATCCTTCGCCCCGGGGAAGCCCGCGGCCCGGTGGTGCGCACCCTTCAGGAATGGATGCGCGTGCTCGGTTACGACGCCGGGCCCTTCGACGGGGTCTACGGCCGGCTCACCCAGGAGGCGGTGGCCCAGTTCCAGCAGGACCACGGCCTCAACCCCGACGGCAAGGTGGGGCCGGCGACCCGAGCCGCCCTGGCGGAAGCCCTGGGCATCATCGCTGTGCCCTCCTGCGGCTGAGGTGAGGCGGCCCAGCCGCCCAGCGGAGGGGAATGTGGCCTCACTTCCTCCATCCCCAGGGATCATCCCCCCGGGCAGGTGAGGCGCGCGGCCGCCTGGGCGGCCGCGCGGAGGAGGAGGCGATTCCGCTTCACCCACAATCCCCGGGGTGAGGCATAACCCCGCGAGGGGCCAGCGAACCGGCCCCTCCCCCTGTCTCGCCGCCCTCTACTTGAGGAAGGGGAGGCGCTGCACCAGCCGGGTGCGGCTCCAGCGGGCACCCAGGCCCCAGGTGTTGCCCGCGGCAGTGAGCGCCAGCACCACCAGCACCAGCGCGTAGATGATGTGGTCGTCCAGGAACGGGTTGTTCTCCGGGAGTAGCGCCACCGACCACATGGACAGCATCAGAATCGACCCGCCCACCGCGACTGCCCGCAGCCCGATGCCCAGCAGCAGGGCTAGCCCTAGGCCGAGCAGGGCCCCCATGAACAGCCAGTTCACCCAGGGGTCTCCGGCCAGGCCCTGCCAGAACGAGGCGAGCGGGCCCCGGCTGCCGAAGCTGAGGAAGCCGAAGGTGGGTGAGCCGCCATTGAGCGCCGCCGCCCCGTCGGCGAAGAAGTCGATACCGCCGCCCTCCAGCCGACCGGTAGAGAAGCCGAGGGCGAACAGCTTGTCCAGGAAGGCCCACATGAAGATGAAGCCCATGCCCATGCGCAGCACGGCCAGCACCCGCCGGATGGCGCCGCTCAGGCCCTCCCGCACCTCCACCAGCACCGGCGTCTCTTCGCGCCGCTCCATATCGATGATCGCCATGTCAGGCACCTCCAGCTATCTCAGTTGATCTCCACATATTGATATCCGTTGAGTGGTCGAAGAAGAACACCGCCGATCACCCCACGGCCCTCCCCACTAGATCGCCGATGCGCGTCTCGGCCAGCCCCCAGAACCCCTCGCGTATGTTCGCCCAGTGCCCGTGCAGCGGGCAGGGCCGGGAGACGACGCACTCTGCCGCCCCGTAGGGGCAGAGCACCGCGTCCACCCGGTCGCCGGGCAAAGCGGCCGGTTCGCCGGCCCGGCTCTCGCCGACAGCCTGCCCGACGGGGCACCCCGCCGTGGCCGCCTCGTGACCGGGTCGAGGAACCGGCACACGCTCCTCGCTGTGGAGCGCCAGGTAGCAGCCGCACTCGGGCTGCACGAACGGACAAGCCACCGGGCCGATCTTGTCCTCGAAGAAGGCCATCACCTCGCCAACCGAGATATCACCCGCGCGCCGGCGGAGGGCATACCCTCCTCCCCAGCCCTTCTCCCCCTCCACCACTCCGCCCTTGCTCAGCGCGCCCAGGATCTTGGCGACGTAGTTGGCCGGGGTGCCGGTGTCGAGGGCGATCTGGTGAGCGGGGACTCGCTCTTCGCCGTGGCGCGCCAGGTAGCAGAGCAGGCTCAGGGCGTAACGGCTGGTTTGGTTAAGCATGGGCTCCTCAACACATCAGTATATGTGATGAGTTACCCCATCGCCAACCGCCGCGCCCGGCAGGGCCGGCCGCGCCCCTAACGTTTCCACCTCGTGGCTACCCCCAGCGCCCCTATTGCGGCCTCCCCCGGCGGCCGCCGCTGGCTGGGCCTCACCGTGCTCAGCCTGGGAGTGTCGATGATCATCGTCGACGCCACGGTGGTGAACGTGGCCATCCCCACCATCATCGGCGACCTCGGCCTGCAGGCCACCGACGCCGAGTGGATGAACACGATCTACTCGCTGGTGTTCGCCGCCCTGCTGATCAGCGTCGGCCGCGCCGGCGACCGCTGGGGCCGCCGCCTCTTCTTTCTGGCCGGGGTCGCCCTCTTCGTGCTGTCCAGTCTCTGGGCGGCGCAGGCCTGGTCGCCACAGTCCCTCATCGCCGCCCGTTTCGTCCAGGGGATCGGCGGGGCGATGATCCTCCCCGCCACCCTCTCCACGGTGAATGCCATGTTCCAGGGGCCGGCGCGGGCGATCGCCTTCGGCGTGTGGGGATCGGTGATCGGCGGGATGGCCGCCCTCGGGCCCCTGCTCGGCGGCTACCTGACCACCGAGCACTCCTGGCGATGGATCTTCTCGATCAACCTCCCGGTGGGAGCCCTGGTCGTAGTTGGGGCCCTGATCCTCGTCCCCGAGACGAAGGACCCCTCCGCTCGCCGCGGTGCCGACCCATTGGGGATCGCCACCGTGTCGCTCGGGCTGGGCGCCGTCGTGTTCGCCCTCATCGAGGGCCAGCGCTATGGGTGGCTGCGGCCCACCGCCCCCTTCTCCGCCCTCGGGGTGAGGTGGCCCCTCGATTCGATCTCGATCGTGCTGCCCGCCTTCGCGGCCGGGGTGCTGCTGCTGGCGGCCTTCCTCGTCGTCGAACGCCGCCGGGGCCGGGCCGGGCGCACGGTGGTCGTCGACCTCTCCCTGTTCCGCATCCGCTCGTTCAGCAGCGGCAACCTGGCGGTGCTGGTCGTGAGCCTGGGCGAGTTCGGGCTGATCTTCGCCCTCCCCCTCTTCCTGCAAGCGGTGCTCGGGTACTCGGCCTTCCGCACCGGGGTGGTGCTGCTGGCCCTCGCCTCCGGGGCCTTCGTTGCCGGCGGACCCGCCGCCGGCCTGGCCCGCCGCTATGGGTCCCGGCCGGTGGTGCTCGCCGGAATGGCCGCGGAGGCGGCCGGCCTGCTGGCCGCCATCCCCCTCCTCTCTACCTCGGCCACCGGGTGGACCCTGGCCGGGCCCCTCTTCCTCTACGGCATGGGGGTCGGATTGGCCACCGCGCAGCTGACCAACGCCATCCTCGTCGATGTCCCTCCGGAAGCCTCGGGACAAGCCTCCGGCATCCAGAGCACCTTCCGCCAGGTGGGCTCGGCGCTGGGGATCGCCGTCCTCGGCACCCTGCTGATCGTCGGCCTGGGCACCCGCACCGCCGCCCGCCTCGAGGAGGTGCCCAGCCTGCCCGCGGCCGCCCGCCAGGGCATCACCACCGCGGTGCGGGAGAGCGCCGGGGCGGTCCTGCCCACCCTGCGCGCGGACCCCGCCGCCGGGCCGGTCGTGGCCGCCGTCGAGGATGCCTTCGTGGCCTCGGCGCGGACCGTCACCGCCGTCGCCGCCGCCTTCATCCTCGCCGGCCTGGCAGCGGCGGTTCGCCTGCCTCGCGACCACCCGGCCGAACCCGGCGCCGAGACGGTTTGAGGGCGGGCCGCTACCGACCACTCAACGGTGCGTGCTGCCCCCCGTCCGCAGCCTGATGGACACCACCGGCACCTTGGCCGCCAGGGCGTCGAGTCCCTCCCGGGAGAACCTGCCCTCCGGCCCCGGGGCCATTCCCAGCGACCGGGCCGCCCGGGGGAGCTTCTCCAGATAGGTGGTCAGCCGCGGGATGGCCTCCTCCCTCGTGACCAGCCGAGCCTCGCCGTCGAGATCCCGGCCGCCCAGGCGCACCCGGACGGGCAGCGACCCGCGCATGTTCGTCCACCAGGTCTTGCCCTCCGGCCGCCCCGCCAGGACCACCAGCTCGTCCGGGCCGTAACGGGCATAACCGACCGGGATCGTGTACTCCTTCCCCGTGCGGCGGCCGTGGAAGGTGAGCAGCATGAGGGAGCGGCTCATGACCCGGTGCAGTGGGGAGCGGAGCACCCCGCCTACCAGAATGTTCCCGACCGGCATGCTCCCTCCGTGACGATGGTGCCCCGGACGCTACGCCCGTCCGGCGGGCGAGTGCAACCGGGCGGAGCCGGCCGGTGTTCTGATGGGCAGGGAGGCGCGATGCGAACGGAGACGAGCATGGAATTCGCCAGGCTGGCGGCGGCGCTCGCCGACGACCGTGATGCCGCCTTCCCCCACGTGGTGCGCGCCCTGCAGGACGGCATCTTCGCCGGGGCCCTCCGCCTCACCGGGAGCCGGGCCGACGCCGAGGAGATCACCCAGGAGGCCTTCGTCCGCGCCTACCGGGCGCTGAGCGCCTATCCGCCGGAGCGAGTGCGCGACTTGCGGGTACGGGAATGGGTGTGGACGATCGCCCTCAACCTGTGCCGCAACCGGGCCCGGGGCCGCTCCCGCCGACCGGAGGCCCCGCTCGCCGAGGAGCCTGCCGTGCCCGACACGGCGCCCGGCCCCGAGCAGGAGGCGCTGGCCACCGCCGAGCGGGAGCGCCTGGCGCGGCACTTGGCCCAACTGCCCTGGGCGACGCGGGCCTCGGTGGTGCTGCGCCACGTCGCCGGCCTCACCTACGCCGAGGTCGCCACCGCCCTTGACAGGCCTCTGGGGACGGTGAAGTCGGACGTGCACCGCGGCCTGCAGCGCCTGCGGAAGTCACTGGAGGAGCAGCCATGACCAACATCACCGCCCGCCTCGCCGACTTGCGAGAGAGGGCCCCGGCGAGCGTCCTGCCCGGAGTACTCGACCGCACCGGCCTTGCCGACCACTACGTGACCCGGCCCAGCCCCCTCGGCCCGGTGTTCGTGGCCTACAGCCGCCGCGGCATCTCTCTGGTCGACCTGGCCCCCAGCCCTGAGACCTTCGCCGAGCGCTATCGCGCCCACTTCGGCCGGCCGGCCCTGGCCGCCCTCGAGCCACCCGCCCGCCTGGCGGCCGCCCTCGAGAAGGCCCTGGCCCAAGGGAGGATCGGCCGGCTGCCCCTCGACCTGGCGGGCCTGAGCCCTTTCCAGGAGGCTGTGCTGCGCAAGGCCGCCGAGATCCCGCCCGGCGAGGTGCGCCCCTACGGCTGGGTGGCCCGGGAGATCGGGCGCCCGGGAAGTGATCGAGCGGTGGGCAACGCCCTGGCCGCCAACCCGGTGCCGCTGGTGGTGCCCTGCCACCGGGTAGTTCGCGCCGACGGGCGCCTGGGCCGCTACTCGCTGGGGGCCGACGGGAACAAGCGTCTCCTGTTGGTCGCAGAGGGCTTCGAGGTAGCGGCGCACGAGCGCTTGGCCGCCCGCGGGGTCCGCTACCTGGGCAGCACCAACACCCACGTCTACTGCCACCCCAGCTGCCGCCACGCCCGGCGCATCACCGAACGGCACCGGATGGAGTTCCGCGACGCCCGGGCCGCCCGAGCGGCCGGCTATCGGCCCTGTCGGGACTGCCGGCCCAAGGTGGTCTGAAGAGCCCCTGCCCGCCGCTCAGTACGCGCCCTTCACTCCCAGCGGAAGAAGCGCGCCGTGACCAACCCGGCCACGACGCCGAAGGCGGCAACGATCCCGGCGTCGGCCCAGCTCCAGCCGTCGCCGAGCCACGGCCCCTGGAGCAGGCGCACCACGTACGTGAGGGGCACGGCGTGGCTGACGCCGCGCAGCGCGCCGCTGAGGATCTCCGGCGGTGGCCCCGCCCCGCCCAGGAAGAGCATGACGAACCACAGCAGCATCCCCGCCGCCTGGGCGGCTCGGGCGGTCGGGATCAGCGACCCCAGCATCACCCCGACCGCAGCGAACGCGGGGGCGCTCAACGCGAAGGCGGCCACCAGCATCAGAGGAGCCTGCGGCGGGTTGGCGTCGTAGGCGAGCATCGCCGAGGCCACCAGCACCACCCCGCTGACCACGGAGATGAGCAGGCTCACCACGACCTCGGCGCCGACCACCACCCCTGCCGGCACCGACGAAGCCCGCAGGCGGCGCAGCACGCCGCGCTCACGGTTCCCGGCCAGGTGGGTGGGGATGCTCACCACCCCGATAGACGCCAGGACCAGGCCGACGTACGCCGGGGTGTAGAAGTCCATAGGCCCCTCGCCCCCGTAGACCTCAGGATCGGGCCTGTTGCCGAAGACCCCCCCCAGCACGAACAGGGTGATGAGGGGGAGGGCGAGGGCGAACACCACGGTGAGCGGCTCGCGCAGGAATAGCTTCAACTCGACGGCCACCATCTTGCGCAGCGTGGTCACTCCGCCTCCTCCACCGGATGGGAGGTGAGCCGCAGGAAGACCTCCTCGAGGGTCGCCCGCTCGATCCGCAAGTCGCTGGGCACGATGCCCCGCTCCACGAGAGCCGCCGCCACCCGGGCCAGGACCGCCCCGGTCCCGGCGACCTCGACCCGCTCCCCCCGCCGCTCCACTGCGTCCACGCCGGGCACCCGGTAGAGGAAGTCGAGGTCCGGGGCGGCAGTGGTGAAGCGCACCAGCACCTGGGGAGCGTGCAGGTCGATGAGGTCTTGCGGGACGCCGGCGGCCACGACCCGGCCCCGGTCCACAATGGCCAGGCGGTCACACAGGCGCTCCGCCTCATCCATGAAGTGAGTGACGAGGACCACCGTGGTCCCCCGGGCGCGGATCGCCTCCACCAGGTCCCACGCCACCCGGCGCGCCGCCGGATCGAGGCCCGTGGTCATCTCGTCCAGGAAGACCACCTTCGGCTCGTTGACCAGGGCTAGAGCGACCAGGAGGCGCTGGCGCTGGCCACCGGACAGCGAGGCGAAGGAGGCCCTCCCCTTGCCGGCCAGGCCCCACTGCTCCATGAGCACCCGCCAGTCGGGGGCGCCGGGGGTGAGCGAGGCGAACAGATCGAGCGCCTCCCACACCCGGATCCGATCGGGCAGGGCCGATTCCTGGAGCTGCGAGCCCACCCATCCCCGCAGCTCTCGCCGCTGCGTCTGGGGGTCGAGGCCGAGCACCCGCAGCACCCCGCCGTCGGCCTGGCGCAGGCCCTGGAGGCACTCCACCGTGGTGGTCTTCCCCGCCCCGTTCGGGCCCAGCAGCCCGAAGATCTCCCCCTCCTCGACGGTGAAGGAGATGTCGGCGACGGCGACCACCGCGCCGTAGGCCTTGCACAGGTGCTCGACGATGACGACCGGCGTCATCCCGATGGCAGGCTATCCGATGGCGAGCCTCGCCGCCCGGCCGGCCACTCCCCCAGACGCGCCTCGACGGCCGCCCGGATGTGGTCGCGCGCCCGCCGGTAGGCGTCCAGGTCCAGGCCGTAGGGGTCGGGGATGTCCTCCCCGGCGGGGTCGAGCAGGGCGACCCGGTCGCCGCCCGGCGACCCCATGCGGGCGAGCGCCTCTGCCTGGGAGCGGGTCATCACGTAAACGCAGTCGGCCCGCTCGACCATCTCCCGGGTCGCCTGCCGGGCCCGATGCGCGCCGAGATCCGCCCCCGCTTCGGCGGCCACCGCCAGGGCGTGCGGGGTCGCCGGAGCCTCGTCCAAGGCATCGAGGCCGGCGCTCTCGAAGGTAATGCCACTCTCCGGGCCGAGGCGGGCGCGAGCGATCCCCTCCGCCAGGGCCGAGCGGCAGGTGTTGCCGGTGCACACGAACAGGATGCGGGCCACCAGACGTTACGGTAGCGACGGGCACCCGCTGGAATGGTTCCCGTGACAACGATGCCGCTCGATCCCCCCACGGTCCTGTTCGTCTGCGTGCACAACGCCGGGCGCTCCCAGATGGCCGCTGCCTGGCTGGAGCACCTGGCCGGAGGCCGGGTGCGCGTGCTCTCCGGGGGCTCGGAGCCGGCAGAGGCGGTCACCCCGGCGGCGGTGGCGGCCATGGCCGAGGTGGGCGTCGACATCTCCGGCCGCACCCCGCAGCCGTGGACCGAGACCGGCCTCCGCTCCGCCGATGTGGTCGTCACCATGGGCTGCGGCGACACCTGCCCCTTCTACCCCGGCAAGCGCTACGAGGACTGGGACGTGGCCGACCCGGCCGGGCGGCCGATCGAAGGCGTGCGCCTCATTCGCGACGACATCCAGCGCCGGGTGCGCCGGTTGCTCGAAAGCCTGGAAGTCGTCCCGGGCTGAGTCCGGGGCCTCCCCTCAGCCCTAGCTCTGTCCTGCCCCTGCCCCCCCGGTGGGCGCAGACGCGTCGGGACCAGCCTCCTTCTCGGCCGGGCCTTCCCGGGTTTGGGCCGCCTCCTTCGGATCCACGGTGAGCGGCGACTCGACCACCTCGTGGCGGTGCAGGTAGGCGCCGACCATGGCCTGGACGGTGGCGGCCACCGGCAGCGCCATCAGTGCGCCGGGCACTCCGAGCAGGCTGCCGCCGGCGAAGGCCGACCCGAAGGCCACTGCCGGGTGCAGTTCCATGGTGCGAGCGGTGATCCGGGGGGCCAGCAAGTAGTTCTCGATCCCCTGGTAGACGAGCACGTAGCCGAGCACCGCCAGGCCCTTCCAGGGCGACTCGATCAGGGCGATGACCAGCGGCAGGATGCCCCCGAGGTAAGTGCCCAGCACCGGGACGAACTGGCTGAGGATCCCCATCCACAGCGCCAAGGCCAGCGGGTAGGGGATGCCGATGATTGAGAAGGCGGCCCAGGCCACTGCCGCCGAGACCGCAGCTAGCAGCGCCCGGGAGTAGAAGTAGCCGCCGGTGCGGTCGATGGCCACCTCGATCACCCACAGCGCCTCCCGCTGCCGGACGGGGGGCAGCATCGACAGCAGCACCCGCCGCAGGCGTGGGCCATCGGCGGTCATGTAGAAGGTGAACAGGCCCACCGTCAGGATGTTCAGCATCGTGCCCAGCAGGGCGGAGCCCACCCCGAAGATGCCGCCGGCGATGTCGCCGGCGAAGCCGGCCAGGTCGTCCTGGAAGGAGGTGAGAGCCTCGGTGAGCCGCTCGGCGGACAGGTCGATGCCCAGACGGTCGGCGAAGTCCGCCAGCCGGTCTACATAGCCGGGGACGTTCTCGATCAACCTGGACACCTGGTCTACCACCAGCGGGACCATGAGCCCGATGAACAGGCCCACCACCAGCACCATGACCAGGAAGATCACCCCGGCGGCCAGGCCGCGCCGCCAGCCCTTGCGGTTCAGGAAGTTCACTCCGGGCTCCAGCGCGATCGACAGGAAGAAGGAGATCACCAGCAGCACCAGCAGGGTGCGCACCGCCCGCAGCATGTGGTAGGCGGCGAACAGGCCCACACAGACGAGGACGACGATGGTGATCAGCCGGGGGATCCAGCGCGGCATGGTCTCGCGGCCGGCGTTCCCCTTACCGCCGGAGGGGCCGCGGCCCGGGACGTCTTGCACGGGGCGAGCGTAGGTGGCGGGACCTGTACATTCGCGTCTTTCCCCTCGGGGTGCAGCGGGCCGTGCCCCCGCGGTAGCCTGCGGCCCATGACCGACTACCGCCCCCCCATCCGCGACGTCCGCTTCGTCCTCTCCAACCTGGTCGACCTGGAGGGCCTGCGGGCCACCGGGGTCTTTCCCAATGCCGAGCCCGACCTCATCGAGGGCGCCCTGGATGAGGCGGGGCGCTTCATCGCCGAGGTCGTCGCCCCCCTCGCCCGCACCGCCGACAAGACCGGCTCGGTGCGCAACCCCGACGGCAGCGTCACCACCCCGCCCGGCTACCGCCAGGCCTACCGCCGCTTCGTCGAGGCGGGCTGGCCGGCGATCTCGTTCCCGGAGGAGTGGGGCGGGGGCGGGCTGCCCTTCGTGATCGGCCTGGCCGTGGCCGAGATGCTCACCTCGGCCGACATGGCCTTCTCCCTCGGCCCCATGCTCACCTACGCCGCCGACGAGCTGCTGCTGCTCCACGGCACCGAGGAGCAGAAGGCCATGTTCCTGCCGCACCTGGTGACCGGGGAGTGGTCGGGCACGATGCTGCTCACCGAGTCCCAGGCCGGCTCGGATGTCGGGGCCCTCACTGCCAGGGCGGTGCCGGCCGGCGACGGCACCTACCGCATCACCGGCACCAAGATCTTCGTCACCTGGGGGGAACACGACCTCACCGACAACATCGTCCACGTGACCCTGGCGCGCGTCCCCGGCGCGCCGCCCGGCACCAAGGGGATATCCCTCTTCCTGATCCCCAAGTTCCTGGTCAACGACGACGGGACCCTGGGGCCGCGCAACGACCTGGTTTGTGTCTCCATCGAGGAGAAAGTGGGCATCCACGCCAGTCCCACCTGCGTCCTCTCCTTCGGCGACAACGACGGGGCCGTCGGCTACCTGGTGGGCGAGGAGCAGCAGGGCATGCGCCTCATGTTCATCATGATGAACACCGCCCGCCTGCACGTGGGGACCCAGGGCGTGGCGGTGGCCGAGCGGGCCTACCAGCAGGCCCTCGCCTATGCCCTGGAGCGCAGGCAGGGGCAGGCGGTGGGGGCCCCCAGGGGCACCTCGAGCCTCATCATCGAGCACGCCGATGTGCGCCGCATGCTCATGCTGATGCGCAGCCAGATCGAGGCGATGCGCGGCGTCATGTACAAGACGGCCGAAGCCATCGACGTGGCCCACGCCCACCCCGACGAGGCGGTGCGCCAGCGGGCCGCCGACTTCGTCGCCATCATGACCCCGGTCTGCAAGCTCTGGGGAACGGAAACGGGGGTGGAGCTCACCTCGCTCGGCATCCAGGTGCACGGGGGCATGGGCTACATCGAGGAGACCGGGGCCCCGCAGTACTGGCGGGACGCCCGCATCACCCCCATCTACGAGGGGAGCAACGGCATCCAGGCTGCCGACCTGGTCGCCCGCAAGCTGACCATCGGGAACGGGTCGGCCGCCCTCGCCCTGCTCGCCGAGATGGACGAGGTGGCCACCCAACTCGATGCCGATGAAGGACTGGCCCGCATCGGGTTCCTCCTGCACGAGGCGGTGGCCACCCTGCGCACGGCCGGCACCCACCTTCTCACCCATCTGATGCAGAACCCCAATGACGCCCTGGCCGGAGCCACCCCGTTTGCCGAGATGTTCGGCATCGTGGCCGGAGGTTGGGTGCACGGCCTGTCGGCGCTGGCCGTCCGGCGCCTCGACCCGGAGGGAAAGGACGCCTTCCTGCAGGCGAAGATCGCCACCGCCCGCTTCTACGCCGAGCACGTGCTACCCAAGGTGGCCGGGCTGATCGGCACCACCACCGCCGGCGCCGGGGCCATCTTCGGGGTGCCGGTGGAGGCGATGCAGGCATAAGGAAGCCCTCACCCCCCGCCCTCTCCCGCTGGAGCGGGAGAGGGAGCCCTCACCCCCCGCCCTCTCCCGGCGCCAGCCGGGGGAGGCCCTGGGCCGCGCAGCGGCCAAGCGGCGCAGGCAACCACACAGCAAGGCCTGCGTTGCTTGGCCACCCGCCCCGCGTCCCTAACGTGCCCTCTTCATCGCAGAGAGGATCCCGTGCAGCGCTACCCCCGGCCACCCGCCCTGACGGTTGACCTCAACACGGCCTACCACGCCACCCTGCACACGAATCATGGCGACATCGCCCTCGACCTCTTCCCCACCGAGGCGCCGCTGGCGGTGAACAGCTTCCTCTTCCTGGCCGGGGAGGGCTACTACGACGGGGTCACCTTCCACCGGGTGGTGCCCGGGTTCGTCATCCAGGGGGGCGACCCCACCGGCACCGGTCGGGGCGGCCCGGGCTACTCGTTCCGCGACGAGCTGGGGACGGGCCGGCGCTACCTGCGCGGCACCGTGGCCATGGCCAACGCCGGGCCCAACACCAACGGCAGCCAGTTCTTCATCTGCCTGGGCGACCTGAAGCTACCCAACCAGTACACGATCTTCGGGGAGGTGGTCTCCGGGATGGAGGCGGTGGACGCCATCGCCGCCCTCCCCACCGACGCCCAGGATCGGCCTCGCCAGGAGGCGGTCATCAGCCGGTTGAGCATCGCCACGAGCTAGAGCAGGCCCTCAGCCCGGTGTCACCGAGGCCGGCCCTACTCGCCGACCGGGCCTTTCGCGGGCGATGGTTCCGACCGCAGGCGAAGCGGAGCCAGGCGGCCTTCCCGAGCCGAGGTGAGGGCCTGTTCCAGAAGCCTGATCGC
>CAYGYX010000015.1:0-34371 GCA_964354255.1 uncultured Acidimicrobiia bacterium
AGGCGCTTTCGACGCCGAGTTGGGCTAGCGCGGGTCATGAGCCTTCTTGCCTACCCGCGCGGCCCCTTAGAGCGCGCGATGGCGGGTCGCGAGCCCCGTCACTTCCGTGGGCGAACCGGCACGCGATCGAGTCACCCGGTGTGTGTCAGCGCGCGGCTGACCCGGCGCCGGCCCATGCCACCGCGATTATGCTGGCCGTGCCGCCTGGTGCACGGAAGGGCCCGCGGCGGTGTGAGTGCGGGAAAGGAGCGCCATGGCGTCCATCGATGCGATTGAGGGGATCGGGGTCAAGAACGCGACCACATTGCGCAAGGTGCGCATCCGGACCACCGAGGCTCTCCTCAAGGCAGGCGCCACCCGCAAGGGGCGCAAGGATCTGGCCGAGGCCACCGGGTTCAGCGAGCACATGATCCTGGAGTGGGTTAACCGGGCCGATCTGTTCCGGGTCAAGGGGGTGGGGGAGGAGTACTCCGACCTCCTCGAGTCGGCCGGTGTCGATACGGTCAAGGAACTGCGCACCCGAAACCCGGGCAGCCTGCTCGCCAAGATGACCGAGGTCAATGAGCAGAAGCGCCTGGTGCGCCGCTTGCCCACCGAGTCGATGGTGACCCGCTGGGTCGGCCATGCCAAGGACCTGGCCCCCATGGTGGAGCACTAGACGGCGGTGTCTCGGCGAGGGGCCCGGCGGGGCCGCTCGCTCGCGCCCGGGAGGCGCGACCCCGCCGGGTTGGGCCGACCCGCCGGGTGACTATCGTCGCTCCGGGGAAGACCCGAGGACGGCGCATGGCGGCAGGCAAGAACGGCGACGAACCGCTGATCATCGTGATGCGCCCCGACGCGGCGCCGGGCGACCTGGACCAGTTACTGGAGCGTCTCCGGGGCATCGGGGCGGAGGTGCACATGTCGATGGGTCGGCGCCGAACGGTGATCGGCGCCATCGGCGACGGCTCTCAGATCCAACAGCTGCCGTGGGAGGCCTTCCCCGGGGTGGAACGGGCGGTGCCGGTGCTGGCCCCCTTCCGGTTCGTGAGCCGGGACTTCCAGCCGGAGAGCACGGTGGTCGACGTCGGCGGGGTGCGCATCGGCGGCGGTGCTTTCACCGTGATCGCCGGCCCCTGCGCGGTGGAGAGCCGGGATCAGCTGTTCGATGCGGCCGCGGCGGTGAAAGCCTCCGGCGCCTCCATCCTGCGGGGCGATGCTTTCAAGCCGCGCACCTCTCCCTACGCCTTCCAGGGGCTGGGGAAGGAGGCCCTCGACTTGCTCGCCGAGGCCCGGGAGCGCTTCGGGCTCCCCTTCGTCGCCGAGGTGCTGGATCCTCGCCACGTGGAGCTGGTGGCGGGTTATGCCGACCTCATCCGCATCGGCGCCCGCAACATGTCCAACTTCACCCTGCTGGCCGAACTGGGGCGCCAGTCCAAGCCGGTGATGCTCAAGCGGGGCTTCACCGCCACCATCGAGGAGTGGCTCAACGCCGCCGAGTACATCTACAAAGAGGGCAACCACCAGATCGTGCTGTGCGAGCGGGGCATCCGTACCTTCGAGACCCAGACCCGCAACACCCTGGACATCTCGGCGGTGCCGGTGGTGCAGGCCCTCTCCCACCTGCCGGTGATGGTCGACCCTTCCCACTCCGGGGGCCGGCGATGGCTGGTGTCGCCGTTGACCCTGGCCGCCCTGGCGGTGGGGTCCGATGGGGTGATCATCGACCTGCACCCCGCGCCGGAGACGGCCCTGGTCGACGGCCCGCAGGCCATCCTTCCGGGCGAGTTCGCCGACCTCATGGAACGGGTGCGAGCGGTAGCGGCGGTGCTCGGCCGCTGAGTCACCGGGCCCGGTGGCTCAGGCCTCGGGCTTCCCTTCGCCGAAGAAGATGCGCTCGAAGGCGCGGCGGCTCCGCCGGGTAACCCGGCGGTAGTCCTCGCGCAGCGCCGCCCGGGGGCCGGCCCCGTAG
The DNA here is from genome assembly GCA_964354255.1 of uncultured Acidimicrobiia bacterium. GTDB lineage: Bacteria > Actinomycetota > Acidimicrobiia > Spongiisociales > UBA11373 > VGBK01. The sequence continues at coordinate 1,952 of CAYGYX010000015.1, forward strand.
CCGAGCGATCGGGCGAGCCGCGTCACCTCGGCCGGGTCGGTGGGCAGGGAGTCGCGAGCCCGGCCCGCCTGCAGGAAGAGCCGGTTGCGCACTCGGGCGCACAGCCGGTAGGCGGCGCGCCAGGCGGCAGCGTCGGCGGCGGGGACGAGCCCCGCCTCCTCCAGGGCGGCCAGGCCGGCCAGGGTGCCCGGCTCCCGGGCGGCGGGGTGGTGGTACCCATGGCGCAACTGGAGCAGCTGCACCGCCCACTCCACGTCGGCCATGCTCCCCCGCCCCAGCTTGGTGTGGAAGCGGGCGTCCTCATGGGCGGGGATGCGCTCGCGCTCGACCCGGGCCTTCATGTGCCGCACGCGGCGCTCCTCCTCGGCAGTGAAGTCGGGGCGGTAGGCCCACTCGGCCGCCGCGGCCAGGAACTGCGCTCCCAGGCCGGGATCGCCGGCGGCACAGCGGGCCCGGAGCAGGGCCTGGCGCTCCCAGGGCTCCGCCCACCGGTCCCAGTAGGCGAGGAAGGCGTCGAGAGACCGGGCCGGGGCCCCCTGCCGGCCCTCGGGCCGGAGGGCGAGGTCCAGGGCCAGGCTGGCGCCCAGGGGCCCGCCCGGGCCCAGGGCGGACAGCAGCGCCTCCACCACCCGCCGGGCCGCAACCGCGTCGTCGGGTGCTTCCCCGGCGGGGCAGTAGACGACCAGGGCGTCGAGGTCCGAGGCGTAATTCAACTCCCGACCTCCCCACTTGCCGACGGCGATCACCGCCAGGGGTGGCGGGGGCGGGCCCTGGGCCGCGGCCCGGCGGCAGGCCGCCCCGAGGGCCGCCCCGACGACGGCGTCGGCCAGGTCGCTGAGGTGCTCCCCCACGGTCGTCTCATCACAGCCGCCCACCAGGTCCCGGGCGGCGATCCAAAGCAGGTGGGCCTCGAGGAAGCGGTGCAGGCCGGCGACGACCTCGTCCCAGGCGGGACGCACCGCCAGGCGGCGCTCGGCCTCGGCAGCCAGGGCGGCCCGGGTGGGGAAGGCGGCCAGCGCCTCGTCGTTGCCGAGCCGGGCGAGGGCCGGCGGGAGGCGGTCGAGCAGCCGCCCGAGCAACCGGCTGGTGCCGAGCAGGGTGCAGAGGCGCTCGGCGGCCACCGGGTTGTCCCGCATCGCGGCGACGAGCTCGGTGTTGTCTTCGCTGGAGGTGACCAGCAGGCGCAGCTGGTCGAGCCCGAGGTCGGGGTCGGGGGCCTCCGAGAGCCATCCCATCATCAGGGGCAGCAGCTGCTGCATCAGCCGGCTGCGACGGGAGAGCCCGGCGGTGAGCTCGTCGAAGGCGCGGCGGGCCCCGTCGGCGTCCTGGAAGCCGAGGGCGGCCAGCTGGCGGACGGCTCCCGCGGTGGTGAGGCCGGCGGCCGGAGAGGCGGCGAAGGCCTCCAGCAAGGGCCGGTAGAAGAGGCGCTGGTGGATGAGGCGCACCGCCGCTCGCCGCTCCACGAGGTCGGCGTCGAAGCCGCCCAGGGCGGTCCCGGCGGGACCGTCGCGGTAGCCCATCACCTTGGCGAGCAGGTCGCGGTCGGCCGGGTCTTCGGGCACCCGGTGGGTGCGGCGGAGGTCGGCGAGCTGCAGCCGGTGCTCCACCGTGCGCAGCCAGGCGTAGGCCTCCGCCAGCGCGGCGGCGTCGTCGGGGCTCACGTAACCCGCCTCCCCCAGGGCCCGCAGCGCCTGCAGGGTGTTGCCGCTGCGGATGGACGGGTCGGCCCGGCCGTGGACCAACTGCAGCAACTGGACGGCGAACTCCACGTCGCGGATGCCACCCACCCCCCGCTTGATCTCGTTGGGGCCGCGCCGGGCGGCCGCTGCTTCGGTGCGTCCCTTCATGGCGCGGATCTCCCGAACGGCGTCGGGACCGAGGGTCTCGGGGTAGACGAGCGGGTCGGCGGCCTCGAGGAAGAACCGGCCCAACTCCGGGTCGCCGGCGGCGAGACGCGCCTTGATGAGGGCCTGCAGCTCCCAGGGCTGGGCCCAGCGCTCCCAGTAGGCGCGGTACGAGCCGACCGTGCGGGCCAGGGGGCCGGCCCGTCCCTCCGGGCGCAGATTCGGGTCTACCCGGAAGGAGACCCCATCCGGGGCGGGTCCTCCCAGGCAGTCGAGGAAGGCCTCGGCCAGCCGCCGGGCGCTGCGCCCGGCCTCCTCGGGGTTCTCTCCGGGGGGCACCCCGTACACGAAGAGCACGTCCACATCGGAGGCGTAGTTGAGCTCCCGCCCACCCCATTTGCCCATCGCCACGACGGCGAAGGGCAGGGTCTCCCCGGGGCAGGAGAGGCGGGCCGCCTGCAGGGCGGCGCTGGCCGCTTCGTCTGCCACCGCGGTGAGGGCCTCGCCCACCGCCGGCATGTCCAGGCCGCCGGTGAGGTCGGCCGCCGCCACAGCGAGGAGGCGCTCTCCCACCCGGCGGCGCAGGGCGGTGAGGTCCGCCCGACGGTTCCCGGTCGGGGGAGTCAAGGGTGGGGGGGGCACGCCGGACACCGCTCGGCGCAGGGCGTCGGGGTGAGCGGTGCCCAGGCGCGAGAGGGCCCGGCTCGCCCCGGCCAGGGCTACCAGTGCCCGCCCGAGAGCGGGGTCGGCGAGCGCGTCGGCTCCCAGCGCAGGGTCGGCGTCCAGCAGGTCGGCGAGGCGGTGCCGGGCCCCCTCGGGGTCGGGCCCCCGCCCCAGGTCGGCCAGCAGGTCGGCGGCTCCCGGCGCCGGGGCGCCGCCCTCCAGCCAGGCGGTGGCGGCCAGGGAGGGAGGCAGGGCGGAAGGAAGGTGGGGCCGGGCCGGGCCGTCGGTCATGAGGGAAGGCTAGGGGCCGCCGGGCGAAGAAGGCCTGCCGGGCCGGGCGGCCGTTAACCTCTCCATCCATGCGAGTGCTCATCGACGGGGTCGAGGTCCCCGAGGCGGAGGCCGGCGTCTCGATCTTCGACTGGGGCCTGCAGCGTGGGTTCGGTTGCTTCGAGGTGATCAGGGCGTATGACGGCCGCCTCTTCCGGCTCGGGGCGCATCTGGACCGCCTCGCCCGGAGCGCCGCCTCTCTGGACCTGCCGGTGCCGCCCCGGGCATCCCTCGAGGAGTGGGTGCGGGCGGTGGGCCGGGCCGGCGGCGACTGCCAGGTGCGGGTGCTGCTCACCGGCGGCGGGCGCGATCCCCTGGTCAGCGCAGCCGGGCGCACTGTGGTGCTTTGGGAGCCGATCCCCGAGGCACGCTCCCCGCTCCGACTCATGCCCATCGAGGCGCCCTGGCACCCGGCCACCGACCGTTCGCCGTTCTACGCGGTCAAGTGGCTGTCGTACGCCGCCAACATGGCCAGCACCGACATCGCCCGGCGCGAGGGGTACGACGAGGCCCTGCTGCTCTCGCCGGACGGCCTGGTGCTGGAGGGGCCCACCTTCTCGGTCGCCTGGGTCGCCGGAGGGCGCCTGGAGACCCCGGCGTTGTCCCTGGGCATTCTCCCTTCCATCACCCGGGCGGTGGTGCTCACCGAGGCCACCCGGCGAGTGGGCCTGGAGGTGGCGGAGGGGGTCTTCCCCCTGGCCCGCCTCCTCGAAGCGGAGGAGGGCCTGGCGCTCTCCACCGTGAAGGAGGTCGTCCCCATCGGGGCGATCGGGGAGCGGTCCCTGCCGGTCGGGGAGGTGGGGAACCGCCTCGCCGCGGCCTTCCGGGCGATCGTGGCTGAAGAGATCGGGTAGGCGGTGGCCGGGTACCTGGGGATCGTGGCGGCGATGGACCTGCTCTACGAGCGCGTGGCGGCCGACCTCTCCACCGGTGGTGGCGAGTCACTTGCCGCCTGGCTCGAGGAGGTGCTGGGGACGCTCCAGCCGCCGGTGGACAAGGACCTGGCCAAGCAGGTACGCCGGGCGGCGCGCCTGGCCGGCCGCCTCGCCCGCTACTGGTCCGATGCCGAGCGCGCCCCGCGCCGCCCGGCCGACTGGCGCCAGGCGGTGGACGCCGCGCTGGGGAGCCGGGGCTGGGAGCCCTCGCTGGAAGTCGCGCTGATCGGGCTGGAGGTTGAGCCCTCGCCGGCCCTCTTCGAGGAGGTGCGCCGCCGCTGGCGCCAGGTGCACTTCGCTCCCTGGATGGAGGGCACCGGCTACGCCGAGTGGCTCCGGAACAGGTGAGGGATGGTGATCAGGAGCCCGACGCGTAGGAGGGGGCCCCGCGTGGGCCCCCTCCTAGGTCCGGGTCACAGTCGGTGCTCTACGGAACGACGTGCGCCCACGCCTTGTACAGGGTGATCGTGTCGGTGGTGTTGGCGAAGTACAGCAGCACGCTGATGCCGAGGTCGGCGTGCCACGCCGGGGCGGCGTAGTTGTGGCCGAAGCAGTGGTAGGCGTTGTCGGGCGCCCAGGCGATGACGTCGTGGGAGATGCTGGTGCCGCCGTCCCAGATGTCCATCGCGATGGGCTTGGTGGCCACGCCGTTGGAGGACTGGGCGCAGAACTCCACGTAGGCGAGCTTGGGAGCGGCGCCCTCAATGTACGACGGGTAGCTCAGCGGCATGTGGACCCACTGGTTGCCGACGCCGGCCGCCTTGACCTGAGTGATCATTCCCCAGCCGACCGGCATGAACTTGGAGAACCGGGCGCGCGTCTGGGGGACCCAGGCCGTGCCGTGGGTCACGAGGTCGAAGGCGCCCGTCATCGCCCGAGCAGAGACGGCCTCATCCTCGACCGCCTGTCCGGAGGAGTCGCGGGCGGTGGCGAGGACGGCGGTCCCCCCCACCAGCGCCAGCGCTAGGACGGTCAGGATCAGGGATCGGGCCACGCGAGATCTCATCGGGTACCTCCCCGGTGCCGGGAGTGCCCCGGCGGTGCCGCCGGGTGCGCTCTTGAGTAGACGACCCTTCGCCTGTCCGGGTCACAGCCCGGGTCGCTCCTGAGCCTATCGAATCGCGGTGGGCCCTGGGCCGACATGGAGGGGACTTCTCGAGGGAGTCGGCTCGATGATGCCTTCCCGGCCCGGCGGCGGCGGGCTGCCGGGGGCCGGGGTGGCCTGGACGGCCGGGGCGGCAGCCGGAGCGCGCCCGGTCAGAGCATCGCGGTGGCGATGGCCAGGAAGCCACCGAAGCCGACCAGATCGGTGACCATCGTCATGAAGATGTTGGAGGCCAGGGCCGGGTCCTTCCCCAGCTTGTCCAGGACGATGGGGATGCCGCTGCCCACCAGGTTGGCGACCACCAGGTTGGCCAGGGCGGCCAGGCCGATCACCAGGCCGATGCGGGGTTGGTGGGTGAAGAGGGCGGCGATCACCCCGGAGAGGGCTCCCACCGCGATCCCGTTGATCAGCCCCACCAGGCCGGAGCGCAGCATCACGCGGCGTACCCAGTGGGCCGGGATGGAGTCCACGGCCATCGCCCGGATCACTACCGCCTGGCTCTGCGCGCCGCTGTTGCCGCCCACCGAGGCCACCACCGGCATGTAGGCGGCGAGCACGGCGAGGCGGCTGATGACCGGTTCGAACTGGCTGACGACCGCCGTCACCAGGAAGGCGGTGGCCAGGTTCACCGCCGTCCAGGGGAGGCGGCTGCGCACCGAGTGGGCCACCGGGGTGTAGATGGTCTCTCCCTTGCCGGCGCCGACCATGGTGGCGATGTCCTCGGTGGCCTCCTGCTGCATCTCCTCGATGACGTCGTCGATGGTGACCATGCCCAGCAGGACCCCGGTGTGGTCGATGACGGGGACGGCCAGCAGGTTGTAGCGCTGCACCAAGTCGGCCACCTCGGCCCGGTCGGTCTCCGGGCGCACCGCCACCGGGTTGGCGATCATCACGTCCTCGAGGGCCGTCCCGGGTCGGGCGAAGACCAGTTCCCGGAAGGAGACCACTCCCGACAAGCGTCCTTGCTGGTCGACGACGTACACATAGGAGAGGTGCTCGAGGTGCTCGTGCAGGCGGCGTAGCGCCTCGATGGCCTCCCCGGCGCCGAGGGCGGCGGGGAGGGTGGCGAGCTCAGTGCTCATCAGGCCGCCGGCCGAGTCGGGGGGGTAGGCGAGCAGCTCGAGGATGTCCCCCGCCTTCTCGTGGGCCATCTCCTCGAGCAGGGCGCGACGCGCCTCCGGCTCGAGCTCGGCGACGATGTCGGCGGCCTCGTCCGGGGGCATCTCCTCGAGGATGTCGGCGGCGGCCGCGTCCTGCATCTCCTCGAGGACGTCGGCGGCGGCCGCGTCCTGCATCTCCTCGAGGACGTCGGCGGCCGCCTCGGCGTCGAGGCCGGAGACCAGATCGGCGGCGGCCGCGTCCTCCAGGGCCTCGAGAATGTCGGCGGCGTCGTGCGGGTCGGCCTCGACCAGGGAGGCCCAGTGCTCGGGATGGGCGTCGAGGTACTCCTCAGCCTCGCCGGGGCGGCGCCGGGCCAGCCCTCGCAAGGCGAGGGCCAGGTCCCGTGGGCGCAGGAGGCGCAGCTTCATACCGTGGGGGATTCAAGCACCGGCTGGGCCGCATCGGCGGGCAGCCCAGAAGATCGGCCCGGAGCTTGCGCTCCGGGCCGATCCCGGTGGGTGTGCAGGCCCCCTAGGGGGGCGAGGGGGCCTGCGGGTGGGGCGCCACGAGGGCACCGATCCCGATAGTAGCCGGTTCTGTGGCCTGGCCAAATCCACAGGTCCGCCTCCTGCCGGGGAGCCGGTAAGCGCTTCCCGCATGTTGCCTCGACGGGCGATGCACCCCAACGCCGCTCTAGGCTGGCGCTGTGTCCGTCGGCAGATCGGCCGGGCGAGTCGCCGGGGCCTGGGCGCTGTGGCGCCTGTTCGGCCCGCGCCCGGCGCCCCACTTCCCGGGTGTCCAGGAGCGCCCGGCGGCGCCGGCCGGCCGCACGGTAGTGGCCGGCCGCCACGAGTTCTTCGTCAGGGAGGCCGGCCCGCCCGCCGCCCCGCCGGTCGTCCTGATCCACGGGTGGGCCTTTGACTCGCTGGCCGCCTGGCATCGGGTGATCCCCCTGCTCGCCGGGCGCCTGCGGGTGACGGCGATCGACCTGCGGGCCCACGGCAAGACCGACCGCATCCGCGGCCGTTTCGAGGTGGAGGATCTGGCCGATGACCTGGCGGCGGCCCTCGACGCCGTCGGCGTCGGCCGGGTGGCCGTGGTCGGCTACTCGCTGGGAGGCATGGTGGCCCAGGCCCTGGCCCGGCGGCACCCGGCCCGGGTGGAGCGCCTGGTGCTGGCCGCTACTGCGGCGGATCCCTTGCCCTTCCCGCGCCCGGCGGCCGTCGGCCTTCTCCTGGCCGCCCGGGCCCTCGCCCGCTTCGATCCCACCGGGCTCCCCCGGGTGCTCCACCGCTATCTCACCGGCAGCGGGGCCATTCCCACCGAGCACTCCGCCTGGCTCTGGGAGACGCTGCTGGACCGGGATACCGACCTGCACCACGAGGCCGGCTTCGCCATGGCTCGCTTCGACTCCCGGCCCTGGGTGGGGAGGCTCCGCCTCCCCGTCCTCTGCCTCATCCCCGCCGGGGACCAGTTGATCCCTCCTTCCCGGCAGCGGGCCACCGCGGCCCTGATTCCCGGCGCCCGGGTGGTGGAGATCGAGGGCGCCCGCCATGAGGCCGTCTTCACCCACCCCGGCGAGGTGGCAGCCGCCGTCCTCTCTTTCGTAGCCCCCGGCCCCGGTCCGGGCGGGTGAGGCGGGATGGTTGAGGCTGGGGCCGCGGACATCGCCCCCATCCGGCCGGAGGAGCGCTTGGACGAGCCACGGGTGGCGGCCTACCTGCGCGAGCACCTCGCCGACCTGATCGGCGACTCCGTGGTCTCCTTCGCCCAGTTCCCGGGGGGACGGGCCAACCTGACTTACCTCGTCCGGGCGGGGGGGCTGGAGCTGGTGCTGCGTCGGCCCCCGCTGGGACCGGTGGCCCCCGGCAGCCACGATATGACCCGGGAGCACGCGGTGCTCTCCGCTCTCCACCGCGCTTATCCCAAAGCGCCGCGCGCCTTCCTGCTCTGCGCCGACCCGCAGGTGATCGGCGCCCCCTTCTTCGTCATGGAGCGGCGCCGGGGCACTGTGGTCCGTGAGTCCTGGCCGCCCCACCTGCCGGCCGATGGGCCGTTCCGCCGGCACCTCGCCGGCAACGTGGTCGATGCCCTGGGCGAGCTGCATCGGGTCGACTACCGCGAGGTGGGCCTGGAGAGGCTGGGGCGGCCTGAGGGCTTCGTGGGCCGCCAGGTGGCCGGCTGGGTCGACCGCTGGAACCGGGCCAAGCACGAGGCCCTGCCCGCCATGGAGGAGTTGGGCGGGTGGTTGGCCGGGGCGGTGCCGTCCCCGCAGGCGGCGGTGCTGCTCCACAACGACTTCAAGCTCGACAACCTGATGATCTCCGACGGGGGCGAGGTAGTCGCCGTCTTCGACTGGGACATGGCCACCATCGGCGACCCGCTCGTCGACCTGGGGACCTTCCTCGCCTATTGCCCCCGGCCGGAGGATTCCCTGCACGCCCTGCAGGGGGACAGCGGGACGGCTCTCTCGACGGTGATGTCGCGGGCCGAGATGGTGGAACGCTACGCGGCCGCCACCGGGTTCGACACGAGCGGCCTGGCCTTCTACCTCGCCTTCGCGATGTACCGGACGGCGGTGATCCTGCAGCAGATCTACATCCGCTACCGGCGCGGGCAGACCACCGACGAGCGCTTTGCCCCCCTCGGCGAGTTGGTGCCGCGAGTGGCTGAGCAAGCCTGGAACTCGGCTCGCGGCTGAGGGGCCGGGGGTCAGTCGATGCCGTGTAGCTCGGCCTTGGCCGGGCGGCCCATCAACCCGGCCACCATGTCGGCCGGGGTACGGTTCTCGTAGAGCACTGCGCCCACCATGGCGGCGATGGGCATCTCGATGGCGTGTCGGTCGGCGAGGGCGAGCACTGCCTCGGTCGTCTTCACCCCCTCGGCGACCATGTGCATTTCGGCGACGATCTCCTCGATACGCCGGCCCTGCCCGAGGGCCACCCCTACCTGGCGGTTGCGGCTGTGCCGGCTGATGCAGGTGGCCACCAGGTCGCCCATGCCGGCCAGGCCGGCGAAGGTGAGAGGGCGGCCCCCCATGGCCACGCCGAGGCGGGTCAGCTCGGCCAGCGCCCGGGTCATCAGGGCGGCGGTGGAGTTGTCGCCGTAGCCCAGGCCGTGGGCCATGCCGGCGGCGATGGCCATGACGTTCTTCAGCGCGCCGGCCGCCTCGCATCCGATCACGTCGGGGTTGGTGTAGACCCGCAGGGTGGGGCCCATGAACAGGCCCTGGATGGCCAGGGCTTGCCCCTCGTTGCCCATGGCCACCACGGTGGCGGCCGGCTGGCCGTCGGCTATCTCCCGGGCGAGGTTGGGGCCGGTGAGCACTCCGATGCGGCCCGGATCGCCGTCGGTCTCCTCGCGGATGATCTCCGTCATTCGCTTGAGCGTCCCTTGCTCGATGCCCTTGGTGACGCTGACCACCGACGCCTCCGGGGGCAGGTCGGGGACCGCCGAGCGCAGCACACCTCGGAAGCCGTGGGAGGGCACTGCCATCACCACCACCTCCGCCCCGGCCAGCGCCTCGGCCAGGTCGGAGGTGCAAGTGACCTCGGCGGGTAGGGGATGGCCGGGCAGGTAGATCGAGTTCTCGCCCGTCTCCCGAACGGCGGCCACCACCTCGGGCTCGCGGGCCCACAGGCGCACCTCGGCCCGGCCGGCCGCGAGGCACGCCAGGGTGGTGCCCCAGGACCCGGCTCCGACGACTGCTACCCGCACTCAGTCTCCCTCCAGGGCGCCCACCGTAATCGGGCCGGCCCCCCTGCGCGGTTCGACCGTGGGAGATGAAGGTCGGCTACGGGCTCAGGGAGCCGCAGTCCAGTTGGCCCGCCTGCTGGATGGCCATCTGGTCGGCAGGCCAGGCGAGGACCACCACGGAGGCTGCCGCCGTCCCCAGTGTCGGCAGCCCGACCCCGAAGCTCGGCGCGTAGGGGTAGTCGTACCGGTGCTGGGTGAAGGTGATCCCATCCACGGTGTTCTGCTGGTACTCGCGCAACGTGCCGTCGGCCCGGCAGGCGAGGCCGTTGGCGTTGGCGACCGATGCCCCGACGGGGAACTCGGCCCGGGCCGGCACCGCGAAGAAGGTGATGGCCTCGGCCCCGCAGGAGAGCCCGGTGGCGGGTGATCCCACCGGCTCATACAGGGTGTAGAGGCCGACGATCCTGGTATAGGCGCCGGAACCCACCTGCACGAAGGCCTCGTCGACCCCGTCCCCGTCGATATCGTGCCCACCGACGGCCTCGGCGGACTCCGCCGCTTCTGTGGGAAGCACGGTCTCCGCCCCGAACCCGCCGTCGGTCTCGATGTGGGCCACCCACTGCGGCCCGCTCTTCCACACGTGGAGGGTGTCGTCGAGGCCATTCCCATCGAAGTCCCCGTAGGCGGTGCTCAAGTCGTCGGGGGGCTCCGCCGGGAGTGGGTCACCGGCGGTGCCGCAGAACAACTGGACCGTCTCGCAGTTGGTGCCCGCCACGCTGAGGCCGAGGCCACAGTGGTCGGCCTGCGCCCCGGCATCGAGGTCGCTGCGATAGCCCGAGTAGATGGTGTCGCGGCCGCTGCCCCCGCGCAGGACGCTGAAGCTGGTGTTGCGCGCATCGATGGAGTCGTTGCCGCCCCCGCCCCGCACGGTGTCTGATGGCGAGACGGCGATGATCGTGTCGTTGCCGGCCCCGCCGAGGAGCACGTTGCCCAGGCCGGCGCCACCCTGGAGGATGTCCTGGCCATCGCCGCCGTCGAGGCGGTCCCGCCCGGCGTTGCCCGCCAGGTCGTCGTCGCCGCCCAGCCCGCAGATGCGGTCGTTGCCGCCCAGGCCGCGGATGGTGTTCTTCCCGGCGGTCCCCAGGATCACGTCGGCTCCCGCCGTCCCGAAGGTGGTGGGCCCGGGCTCGGCATACATGGTCGGTGCCTTCCCGAAGCACAGGTCGACCGATCCGGCCGGGGGGGTGGCGAGGGTAGCGAGCAGGGCCGCCAGGCCCAGGACGAGGAGGGCTTTGCCGTGCATGGTGTCTCCTTCCGGCTGATGCTCACCCTACGCCGCCCCCGGCCGGCGGTGGGGAGGCGGCCACCGCGATCCTTGCTTTTCGCGTTCTCGATGATGAGTCTGTAGCCCGCGTGGCCGCCGCAGCCCAACCCCGCACCTACGTGCTCGACACCTGTGTGCTGCTCGCCGACCCGACGGCACCGCTCCGCTTCGAAGAGCACCGCGTGGTCCTTCCCTTGGTGGTGGTGGAGGAACTCGATCGCCAGAAGGGCCGGATGGACGAGGTGGGGGCCAACGCCCGCCGGGCGATCCGGTTCCTGGAGGAGCTGGGAGCCTCGCGGCCCGGTGGGCTGCGCGAGGCCATCGGCCTTCCCGCGGGAGGGACGCTCCGCATCGAGCCCAACGGGGTGGCCTCCGAGCGCCTGCCGGAAATCCTCGACCCGCGCACGCCCGACCACCGCATGCTGTCCACGTGCCTGAGCCTCTCGGAGCATGGGAGCGAGACGGTGCTGGTCACCAAGGACGCCGCCCTGCGCATCAAGGGGGCCCAGCTCGGGGTGACCGTGCAGGACTACCGGGCCGACACGGTGGCGGTGGACGAGTCCTACTCGGGGGTGGCCGAGCTGGCGGTGGGGCCGGAGGTGGTCGATCGCATCTACGCCGACGGCAAGGCGGTCCTGCCCCGAGAGGGCCTCCACATCAACCAGTTCGTGGTGCTCAAGGGCGGCCCCTCCCACTCGGCGCTGGGCCAGGTGGTGCAGGCCCGGCCGGAGCCGGTGGCGGTGCGGGTCCCCGGGTCGCGCCGTGCCTTCGGCATCGAATCGAAGAACCTGCGCCAGGCCTTCGCCCTCGACCTGCTCCTCAACCCCGACATACCCGCCGTGTCGATCATGGGCCCGCCGGGGACCGGCAAGACCTTCCTGGCCCTGGCCGCCGGCCTGGAGCAGGTGCTCGAGGCGGAGCGCTACCGCAAGGTGTCGGTGTACCGCCCCCTCATCGCCGTCGGCCGCCAGGAGGTCGGGTACCTGCCCGGCGACCTGGACGACAAGCTCGCCCCGTGGATGGCGGCGATTCACGACAACCTGTTCGCCTTGTTCGCCGACGGGGGGCCGGGGGCTGCCCGGCATGCCCTCGAGGAACTGCTCGAGCGGGAGGCGCTGGAGATGGCGGCGATCACCTACCTGCGGGGGCGGTCGATCACCGGCGAGTTTGTCATCATCGACGAGGCGCAGAACCTGGAGCTGCCCACCCTCAAGGTGATCCTCACCCGCCTCGGCTCCGATGCCAAGGTGGTCTTTTGCGGGGACTTCACCCAGGTGGACAACCCCTATGTGTCTCCTTTCGGGGGCGCCGCCGCCCTCATCGAGAAGCTGAAGGGCCACTCCTTGTTCGGTCACGTGACGCTGGAGCGCACCGTGCGCAGCCCCCTGGCCGAGATGGCGGCCAATCTGCTCTGAGCCCCGCCCGGCCCGGCCGATCGCTACCGTCGTGGGCGTGAGCCATCCGCCCTCCAGCGTCCCGGGAGGACCGGGGGCACGGCCCGGCCGGGCCCGGCGCACCGCCCGCGCCGCCCTGGTCCGGGTGGATGCCGTCTTCAGCCAGAAAGGCCCGGCCTTCAAGCAGCTGGCGGTGTCCTGGGCCGCCAACGTGGCCGGTGACACCCTGGTGGCGGTGGCCCTGGCCGGCACGCTGTTCTTCGACGTGCCCTCGGTGCAGGCCCGGGCCAAGGTGGCCCTCTACCTGCTCTTGACGATCGCCCCCTTCGCGGTGGTAGCCCCGGTGCTGGGCGCCGTGTTCGGCCGTTTCCCCGCCGCCTTCCGGGCGGTGCTCACCTCGGCCTCGGCGCTGCGGGCGGCAGTGGCGGTGGTGATGGCCTTCGGCCTCACCTCGCTGTGGCTGTTCCCCCTCGCCTTCACCATGCTGGTGCTCTCCCGGCTCTACGGCATCTCCAAGTCGAGCATGCTGCCGGTCGCTCTCCCCGAGCCGGTGGCCCTGGTCGCAGCCAACGCCCTCCTCGCCCGCATAGGCATCTACGCGGGGGCGGTGGCGGCGCTGCTGGGAGCCGGCCTCGTCCAGCTTCACTCCGCCGTCGCCCTGGTGGCGGCCGTCGTGCTCTTCCTCTTCTCGGCTTTCAGTGGCATGGGCCTGCCCGACCCGCGCTCGGCGGGGGACGCCCCGGCGGCCGTCCCGGCCGTGGCGCCCTCCCGGGAGGCCTTCCGGCAGTCGGTGCGCAGCCTGCGCCTTTCCCGCCTGGCCACTGCGGTGGTGCGCCTGCTGAACGGGTTCCTGCTCGCCCTGCTCGCCTTCGAGTTCAAGGAGACGGGCGGCATCCTGGATTTTGGGGCCCTCATCGGGGCGGCCGGGATCGGCTTCGGCCTGGCGTCCTTCGTGTCGCCCTGGCTGGAACGCCGCCTGCGGGAGGAGCCGATGGTGGTGGCCGCCCTGGCGGTGGAGGCGGCTGCCGCCTTCGTCTCCGGCCAGTTCTTCAGCCTGTGGGCCGCCGCCCTCCTCGCCGGGGCGGCCGGGCTGGCCTGGGGCACGGCCAAGTTCGGCTTTGATGGCCTGCTGCAGAGTGTGATCCGCCCCGATCGGCGAGGCACCGCCTTCACCCGTGCCGAGACCCTGTTCCAGCTGGCCTGGGTGGCGGGAGCGGTGCTGCCGGTGACCGTGCACATCCCCGCCGAGGCCGGCCTGGCGGTGGCCGGGGGGGTGGCCCTGGCGGCGCAGACCGTCTTCGTCTCCGGCCTGCTGGTGGAGCCTCGCCCCCGCTAGCCGTCGATGGAGAGGGACATCCGGCGCAGCAGGGCGGCCAGGGCGGCCAGCGCGGTGAGGCGGGGGACGAACGCGAGCGCGACCGCCGCGCCCACCGCGGCGGGGAGTACGCCGATGCGCACGATGGGGCCGCCGGAGGGGGAGCGGAGGGTGAAGGTGCGGCTCAGGATGGGGCGAGTGTCGGTCATCGCCGCCCGAGGCTAGTAGCCGGCGGCCGGGGCCGGGCCGGGTCGGCATAGGCACCGGGTGGCCGGTACGGTTGGAGGCCATGGAGGTCCCCGCTGAGATCCGCCGGGCGATGGTGGCCCACGCTCTCTTCTGTTACCCCGAGGAGGCTTGCGGGCTGCTGGCCGCCGATGATGAGGGCCGGCTGCACATGGCCTACTGCCTGAGCAACGTCGATCGCTCGCCGGTGACCTACACCCTCGAGCCACAGGAGCACTTCGCGGCGCTGCGCCATGCCGAAACCCGCGGTTGGCACCTGGCCGGGGTCTTCCACTCGCACACCCACAGCCCGGCTTACCCGTCGCCCACCGACGTGGCCCGGGCCCTCGAGCCGGATTGGCTGTACGTGCTGGTGAGCCTCGAGGACCGGGACGCCCCCGCGGTGCGCGGCTTCTGGATCCGTGACGGGGAAGTGGCGGAAGAGGATCTGGCCGGGGCCGCCGGCGAGATCAGGGAGGTGTCGCAGTGAGTGTCGAGGTGAGGATCCCTACCGTTCTCCGCCCGAAGACGGGCGGGCAGGCGGTCGTCTCTGCCAAGGGGGCGACCGTGCGGGAGGTGCTGGCCGCCATCGAGGCTGCCCATCCCGGGTTCGGGCCCATGGTGATGGAGGCGAGCGGCGCGCTGAAGAGGTTCGTCAGCGTCTTCCTCGACGACGAGGACGTGCGCTACCGGCAGGGCCTCGACACCCCGGTCGCGGACGGCTCCACCCTGGTCATCCTGCCGGCGGTCGCCGGGGGCTGAGGCCGATGGCCGCCCGCCCCGCCTCCCGGTGCCGCACCCCGCTGGTGCCGCTGCCGGCGCTGTCCCCGCGTCCGGGGATCGCCCTGTACGCCAAGCTGGAATGGCACAACCCCACCGGGTCGGTGAAGGACCGCCCGGCGCGCTGGATGCTCGAGGGCGCCGAGCGCGACGGCCTGGTGGAGCCGGGGGATGCCCTCGTCGAGCCTACCTCGGGGAACACCGGCATCGCCCCGGCCTGTCTGGCCCGCCTCCGGGGGTACCCCATGACGGTGGTGGTCCCCGACCACGCGGGCGAGGAGCGCCAGGCCCTGCTGCGGGCTTTCGGAGCCGAGGTGGTGGAGAGCCCGGGGGAGGGCGGGGCGAACGGAGCGGTGGAGGTCGCCTCCGACATCGCCGCGGCGGGAGGACACACGATGCTGTTCCAGTATGCCAACCCGGCCAACCCGCAGTCCCACTACGAGGGAACGGGCCCGGAGATCCTGGAGCAGGTGGGCCGGGTCGACGCCTTCATCGCCGGCCTGGGCACCGGGGGCACCCTGATGGGGGTGGGGCGGGCCCTGCGGGAGGCCGACCCGGCCACCCGGGTGGTGGCCGCCGCCCCTCCCATCGGGGAGAGCGTGCTGGGCCTGCGGTCGCTGGAGGACGGGTTCGTGCCCCCGATCTTCGACCCGGCCGTGATCGATTTCCGGATCCTGGTGAGCACCGCCGATGCGGTGCGGGCCACCCGGCGCCTGCTGGTCGAAGAGGGCCTCTTCGCCGGCCTGTCGTCGGGGGCCGGGCTGCACGCCGCCCTGCGCTGGGCGCAACGCATCGAGGAGGGCAGGCTGGTGCTGCTCTTCGCCGATTCGGGGTGGAAGTACCTCTCCAGCGGCGCCTGGGAGGGGACGGTGGAGGAGGCGGCGGCCCGCCTGAACGGGAGGTTGTGGTGAGACGGCCGGCCGGGACGGGCGAGGAGGTGGGGAGGTGACGGTCGACTATGGGGCCTTCGTCAACCGGGTGCGGGGATCGGTCACCGAGGTCACCCCGGCCGAGCTGGAATCCCGGCCGGCGGGAACCGTCGACATCATCGATGTCCGCGAGGCGGAGGAGTGGGAGCAGGGGGCGATCCCCGGCGCCTGGTGGGTGGCCCGGGGGGTGCTTGAGGGCAACGTCGCCCGGCACCTTCCCGACCCCGGCACCGAGATCGTGCTCTACTGCTCGGGGGGGCCCCGTTCGGTGCTGGCGGCCCGGGCCTTGCAGGACATGGGCTACCGGCGGGTAGCCTCTCTGGCGGGCGGCTTCGACCGCTGGAAGGCCGAGGGGCGAAAGTGGGAGGTACCCGTGGGACTCGACGCAAGCCAGCGGGCGCGCTACAGCCGGCATCTGCTCCTCCCCGAGATAGGGGAGGCAGGGCAGGAGAAGCTGCTGGCCTCCAAGGTGCTGCTGGTGGGGGCGGGGGGCCTCGGCTCCCCGGTGGTCCTGTACCTGGCGGGCGCTGGGGTGGGGACGCTCGGCATCGTGGACTTCGACGTGGTGGATGCGACCAACCTGCAGCGCCAGGTGGTGCACAACCTCGACCGGGTGGGCCGCCTGAAGGTGGAGTCGGCCGCCGAGACCGTCCGGCGCCTCAACCCCGACGTGACGGTGGTGACCTACCCGGAGCGGCTCTCCGCCGCCAATGCCCTCGAGATCATGGCGGGCTACGACGTGATCGTCGACGGCGCCGACAACTTCCCCGTGCGCTACTTGATGAACGATGCCTCGCTGCACCTGCGCACACCGGTGGTGCACGGCTCGATCTTCCGTTTCGAAGGCCAGGCCACCGTCTTGCGGCCCTACGAAGGCCCCTGCTACCGGTGCCTCTTCCCGGAGCCGCCGCCGGCCGATCTGGCTCCGTCCTGCGCCGAGGCCGGGGTGCTGGGGGTCGTCCCGGGGATAATCGGCTCCATCGAGGTGGTGGAAGTGATCAAGCTGCTCCTCGGGATTGGGGAGACCCTGGTGGGCCGGCTGCTCACCTACGACTCGCTCACTCAGGAGTTCCGGACCTTGCAGGTGCGCCGCGACCCACACTGCCCTGCCTGTGCCGACGAAAACCTGGTGCCCGTGCTGGTCGAATACGACGACGCCTGCCGCTTCGGCGGCGGCCTCGCCCGCTGAGGGAGCGGGCCCGGGGTCGCTGGTCCGCCTGTTGGCGGGCGGGCCTTCTGAACAGGTGGTTTGGTGCCGCTACACTGTTTCGGACAAGAGCGGGGCTGATGCGCTCCAGGTCTCTCGGGCTGCATGGTTGCCGACCCGGAAGGCACGAGGCGGACCTGACCTCATTGAGTGCCCCGCAGCCGGACCCGCGGTGACCGCCGCGGGGCGGCAGGACGAGAATGGTCGAGAGGCAGCAGCCCGAATGAATATCTACGTAGGGAACCTTCCCTTCAGCTACACGTCGGCCGACCTGGAGAAGCTGTTCACCAGGCACGGCACCGTGGCGTCCGCTCAGGTGGTCACCGATCGCACCACCGGGCGCTCCCGGGGCTTCGGTTTCGTGGAGATGGAAAGCGACGACGAAGCCCGCGCCGCCATCACGGCGCTGGGCGAGATGGACATCGATGGCCGGCGGCTCACGGTGAACGAGGCTCGTCCTCGCGTTGAGCGGCGTCCCTCCGATCGTGGCGGCTACGGCGGCGGCTACGGCGGCGGGCGCAGCGGCGGCGGCGGCGGCTACGGCGGCGGCGGCCGTCCCGGCGGCGGCGGCCGTCCCGGCGGCGGCTACGGCGGCGGGCGCAGCGGCGGCGGCAGCTACGGCGGCGGCAACGATCGCGGCCGCTAGGACCCACAGGCACTAGAGGAGCGGCGGCCCGGGCACTGCCCGGGCCGCCGCTTCGCGTCCGGGGTCACCCGGGTCCGGGGCCGGGTAGGCTTGCCGAGAAGATGGCAAGCTCATCCGAACCGACTCGCCTGCCCCTGGTGTGGGCACGCTGGTTGCGTCCGCTGGGCATCCTGATCGGGGGCACGGCTAGCCGGACCTGGGTGGAGGTGGGGCCCGACACGTTGACGGCTTCCTTCGGGCCGCTGGGCTGGGCCGAGGTGCCGCGGGCGTCCATCCGTACGGCCGCGGCGCTGCGTTGGCCCTGGTGGTGGGGCTACGGGATCCGCTGGTACGGCCGGGAGGGTGTCGGCTTCGTCGGCCGGGGGGCGGGCGTGGTTGAAATGACTCTGGATCCCCCGGTCCAGGTACGGGCGGTGCTGTCGCGCCGGGTGCGGCGCCTGGCCCTGTCGCCGGAGGACCCGGACCGGCTGCTTGCTCTGCTGGGGGCGTCGGGCGGGGCTGGCTGAGCCGCGTCTCATCCCCGATCGAGGCGGTACACGGACCCACCGGCAGTGGTGACGTAGAGCTCCCCGGCGCCGTCGAGGCCGAAGGAGGTGAGGCCTGGCGCCCGGCCCAGGGAGTCGCTCCAGTCGCGCATCTCGTAGATGCCCTCGGGGTCGCGGCGGAACGAGGCGATCATGCCCGAGCAGTAGTCGCCGTAGAAGTAGCTGCCGTCGAGTTCGGGGATGGCCTCTCCCCGGTAGACATAGCCCCCGGTCACCGAGCAGTTGCCGGCGGTGTGCCCGTACTCGAGGTCGGGAAGCTGGAAGGAACCGGGGTCGCATCCCTCGGCTCGGTAGCAGTGGTTGCCCTCGGTGATGGACCAGCCGAAGTTGAGCCCCCGGGAGTCGATGTGGGCGATGTTGATCTCTTCCCAGGAGCTCTGGCCAACATCGCCGATGTAGATCAGCTCCCCGTCGAAGGAGAAGCGCCAGGGGTTGCGCAGCCCCTTGGCCCACACCTCCCGGGCCCCGCCCCCGGCGGCATAGGGGTTGTCGGGGGGGATGGCGTAGGGGTCGCCCTCGACGTCGATGCGCAGGATGGAGCCGAGCAGGGAGGCGGGGTCCTGCCCGGTGGCATAGGGGTCGCCGGCGCCCCCGCCGTCGCCGAGGCCGATGTAGAGGTAGCCGTCGGGCCCGAAGGCGATCATCCCGCCGTTGTGGTTGGCGGCCGGCTGATCGACGGTGAGCAGCACCCGGCGCGATTCGGGGTCGGCCGCGTCGGGGTCGGCCGACACCCGGTATTCGGCCACGACGGTGTCCCCATCCCCGTCGGTGTAATCCACGTAGAAGAGGCCGTTGCCGGCGTAGGCGGGGTGGAAGGCCAGGCCGAGGAGGCCCTGCTCCCCGCCGGAGGAGACCAGGTCGGAGAGGTCGAGGAACGTCCCGAGGCGCTCGCCGTCGCGGAGCAACTGGATGCGGCCTCCCTGCTCGACGACGAAGAGGCGGTCGTCGCCGGGAGGGGCGGCCACGAACACGGGCGCGCTAAGCCCGGAGGCCACCTCGACCAGCGCCAGGTCGAGTTCTCCCAGGGGGGTGGGAGCGGTGACGCTGGTGGTGGTGCTCGCCTCGGTTGAGGTGGTGGTGGCCGGGGTCGTGGTGGAAGTGGTGGTGGCGCCCGTGGTGGGTGGGGCGGTAGTGAGCTCGGGAAGGGTGGTGGTCGTCGTCTCTTGACCGGCGCAGGCGGCGGCTAGCAGGGCAAGGGCCGGGAACAGGAGCAGGGCGAGGCGGCGCACGGCCGTCGAAGATAGTCAAGCGCCGTCGCTACCGGGAAGGGCAGGACCGCGACCGAGCTCCGGCGGCCCGGCGCTTCGGCGGCGGCTCCGCCGGGCCCCCTATTCTCGGCCGCTGCGCACCTTCTCCAGCGCCTGGGTCAGGTCGAGGACGAGGTCGTCGGGATGCTCCAGGCCAACCGAGATGCGCACCAGGCCCTCGGTGACCCCAGCCGAGCAGTTCTCCTCCGGCGTCGCCTCGGAGTGGGTCATGGTCATGGGGTGCTCGGCCAGCGATTCGGTGCTGCCCAGGCTCACCGCCAGCTTCACCAGCTGCAGGGAATTGAGGAAGCGGTAAGCGGCCTCTACGCCGCCGTCCACCTCGAAGGAGATCATGGCTCCCGGGCCCCGGCACTGCCGCTCGTAGAGGGCATGTTGGGCGGTGCCGGGGGCGAGCCGCCCGAGGTAGTTGACCCGTCTGACTTTCGGGTGGGCGGCCAGGAATTCGGCCACCCGGGTCGCCGTCTCTGCCTGGCGCAGCATGCGGATCTGCAGCGTCTCCAGGCTGCGCATCAGCAGCCATCCGGTCCACGGGTCGGTCTGCGTGCCCAACAGGGTGCGGAAGGCTCGGATGGGCTCCACCAGGACGGCGGCGCCGAGGGCGGCGCCGGCTATGAGGTCGCTGTGGCCCCCGATGTACTTGGTGGCCGAGTAGAGCACCAGGTCCGCCCCGTGCTCCAGGGGGTGCTGAAACAGCGGCCCCAGGAAGGTGTTGTCCACCGCCAGCGGCACCGGGTGCTCGGGAGTGGAGTGGCGGGCGGCGAGGCGGGCGCACATGGCGATGTCGATCAGGTCATTGGTGGGATTGGCCGGGGTCTCGATCAGCACGAAGCCGAGCCCGCCGCCGGCGGCCGCGAGGCGTTCTTCGATCTGCTCCTCGGTGGCGGCGCAGCCGAAGCGGACTACCCGGATGCCCAGCTGGGGAAGCAGCCAGTCCACCAGGTGGTGGGTGCCGCCGTAGAGCGGCTCGCTGGCGGCGAGCAGGTCGCCCGGACGCAGCAAGGCGAGCAGGGTGGTGCCGATGGCGGCCATGCCCGAGTTGAAGAGGGCGCAGTCCTCCGCCCGGTCCCACAGGGCGAGTCGGTCTTCGGCGATCTCCAGGTCGGGGTTGTTGAGGCGGGAGTAGATGAGGCCCGGCGACTCGCCGGGCCCGGGCTCCCGCTTGCCGGTGGCCATCTCGAAGAAGGCGCGCCCCTCCTCGGCGGTGCGGAACACGAAAGTCGAGGTCTGGAAGATGGGGCTCTTGGCAGCGCCCTCCGACCACTCCGGCTTGTAGCCGTAGGACATCATCAGGCTCTCGGGGTGGAGCGGCACCCCGTCGATCTGGTCCTTCCATTTCGGCATGGTGCCTCCGGCGTTGCGGGCGAGGGACGGGCGCGGCTGCTGCCCCGGGGGGAGGGTACTCGGCGGTAGGGATGGCCGTCGGGCTGGCCGAGGGATGACCTCCGGTCTGGGCCGCTCAGTCGGGGAGGACCCGATCGCGGATCGCCGGGATCACCAGGGCGCCAACGACGACGGCGTTGGCGACGATCCCCAATGGGGCCTCTCTGACCCAGAGCAGGGAGAGGACGGTGGAAACGGCGGTGGCGACGATGACGATGGTCAGGGCCCAGTCGTCGTGCTGCAGGACGCCTACCCCGGCAGCCGCGAAGGCAGCAGCGGCGAGCAGCCACCCGATGCCGAAGAGGCAGAGCGGCCACCCACCGGGCCGCAGGTTGCTGAGCACCAGGCTCGGGACCGGCGAGGCCTTCTCGTCCTTGATGATGCCGGTGGTGGTAAGGGACCCGACGACGTGGGCGAGGCCGTGGATGAGCAGGAACACGGCGAAGGCGATGCGCATGGTGGCCGCCCTTTCCTTCTGTGCTCCTCGCCTATCGACAACGGGGGTGCCCACCATCGGAGATGGTACCCAGCGCTTCTCCTCGTCCCCGGTAGGCTGGCGCGGGAGGCAGGCACGACGACAGTGTGGGCGGCTCTGGCGGCTGGCGCGGCGAGTGCCGTCCTCCACGGAGTAGGCAACGCCGTCGCCTCTCTGGCCGGGATCCTGCCCGGGTACCTCCTGCCCTTCCGGCCCCGCGCCGTCTGGCGCTACGTCGCCACCTACATCTTGCAGGCCGCCGCCTTCGTCGCCGCCTACCTCATAGTGGGGGACCACCTCCCCGGCGGGAGCCCGTTGGTGCGGGGGCTGGCCTTCGGAGGGCTGGTGGTCCTGTTGGCCGCCTTCGTTCCCCTGGCGCCGATGGCGCTCGTCCATCGGCAGCCCCTCACCCGGCGAGACCTGATGGGGGGTCTGGTCGGGGGCATCGTGCTGGGCCTCCCGATCGGCGTCGTCTTCGTCGTGGTATGGGAGTGGGTGGCCGGGTGAGCGTGCCCG
The DNA here is from genome assembly GCA_964354255.1 of uncultured Acidimicrobiia bacterium. Lineage (GTDB taxonomy): Bacteria > Actinomycetota > Acidimicrobiia > Spongiisociales > UBA11373 > VGBK01. The sequence goes on from CAYGYX010000015.1 coordinate 23,630, forward strand.
GGGGCCGCTTCTCTCGGCGAGCCTTGTCGTGTCTTACCCTCACCGCGGCCGACGTCGTCGGCCGCGCCTCTCCCGGCGGAGCGGGAGCCGGGAGAGGCGCAGACCGGCTTGACTCTCCAGTGGCTCGAGGGTCCATAGTCCACCCGAAGCCTCTGCGGAGGCCAAGCGAACGGAGGCGGGTGTGTTCAAGATCGGCGACTTCTCCCGGCTGTGCATGGTGCCGGTGTCGGCGCTGCGCTACTACGCCGACCTTGGCCTGCTCGAGCCTGCTGCCGTCGATCCCTCCTCGGGCTACCGCTACTACACCGCGGCGCAGTTGCGCGTCATCAATCGCATCATGGCTCTCAAGGACCTGGGGCTGTCCCTGGACGAGATCCGGGCGGTACTCGGCGAGGGCCTAGGCGGTGAGGAGCTGCGCGGCATGCTGCGGCTGAAGCGGGCCGAGGCGGGACGGCGGCTGGCCGAGGAGCAGGAGCGCCTGGAGCGGGTCGAGGCCCGCCTCCGCCTCATCGAGAAGGAGGGCAGGATGCCGGAGCAAGAAGTCGTGGTGAAAACGGTGCCCGAGGTGCGCGGCCTGGGCATGCGGGAGAAGGTGGCGGGGCCAGCGGGGATCGGCGAGTTCATCGGCGATGGCTTCACCGGGCTCGGCATGGCCGGGCTGAATCTCGCCGGGCCGCCGATGACCATCTATCACGACCCGGAGTTCTCTTCCGAATCGATCGATGTCGAACTGGTCTGTCCGGTGCTGCCGGGGGCGAAGGGCCCGTTGCCTACCCCGGCCGGCCGCACCCTGGAGCCCTGCACCGTGGCCGGGGGCGAGGCGGCGGTCATCGTGCACGTGGGGCCCTACGAGGCTCTGGGCGAGTCCTACCAGGCCCTGGCGGACTGGATCGGGCAGCACGGCTACCGGGTGAGCGGCCCGCCCCGGGAGATCTACTTGAGCGCGCCCATGGACCCGGGCCCGCCGGTGACCGAGATCCGCTTCCCGGTGGAGAAGGGGTGAGGGAGGTGGCGCTGCAGCCCTTCCCGGGTTTCGAGGCCTTCCCCACCCACCACTGCGTGACCGGGTCGCTTCGCCACATCTACGAGCACCACGGCTGCCCGATCTCGGAGGATCTGCTGCTCGGCCTGGGCCGGGGGATCGGGTTCGTCTACTTCCACATCAAGGGCCTGGATCCCTTCTACGGGGGCCGGGCCAACGTGGCCCGCCCCGGCGAGGAGGGGCTCGAGAAGACGGCGGGGAGGCGCACCGGGGTGAGGGTCGAGACGCACACCACCTCCAGTGCCCGCAAGGCTCAGCAGGCGCTGCGCGAGCTCCTGGAAGCGGCGGAGCCGGTGCTGGTGTACCTCGACATGGGCTTCCTACCGTACTTCGATCTGCCTGACGGCTACCACTTCGGGGGGCATGTCGTCGTGGTCGCCGGGTTCGACCCCGGGACCGGGCGGGTGCTCGTCGCCGACCGCGATCTCGAACTGCACCCGGTCGACTGGGATGTGCTGGCGAGGGCCCGCGGCTCGACGCACAAGCCCTTCCCGCCCCGGCACCAGTGGCTCACCTTCGACTTCTCCGCTGCCCGCCCGCCCACTCCGGGCGAGGTCCTCGAGTCCATCGGCGAGGCCTGCCGCGGGATGCTGGCCCCGCCCATCGCCAACCTGGGCGTGGCGGGTATCAGGAAGGCGGCAGTGGAGACGCGGCGGTGGCCGGAGGTGCTCGATGAGCAGGCGCTGCGGCGGACCTGCGGCAACGTGGCGATGTTCATAGATCATCGCGGCGGCACCGGCGGCGGCATCTTCCGCTACATGTACGCCCGGTTCCTGGGGGAGGCGGCGGTGGTCCTCGACGAGCCGCGTCTCTCCGGGATGGCAACGGAGCTGACGGCCATCGGTGATCGCTGGGAGGTGGTGGCCCGGGGCTTCTCCCGGGCCACCCGGGCCGACGACCCCGCCGCCCTGCTCGAGGAAGCCACGCGGCCCCTGGTGGAGATCGCCGACCGCGAGGAGGACTTCTGGGGGCGGCTGGCCGAGGTGGTCGGGTAGAGGGCCCCTGGGACAACCCAGGGGCTCGGCGATTCCCTCGGCTCATTCCCGCCGCCGGTAGGGGGCTTCGTGGTGGGCCGCGCGATGGTGCCGTCTGCAGAGCAGCCGCAAGTTGTCGAGTTCCGTCTTGCCGCCGTCGGCCCAGTGGATGAGGTGGTGGGTGTCGCACCAGCGCGCCGGGGTGCCGCATCCGGGGTGGGTGCAGCCTCGGTCCCGGTGGTCGAGGGCGCGCCGGAGCGGCGCGGGTACGACCCGGGTCCGACGTCCGAGTTCCAGGGGTGCCGTCTTCCCTCGGGTGATGATCCGGGTGATCTGGGCGTCGCAGGCGAGGCGACGGGCATCCTCGGGGCTGATGGGGCCGCCGTCGGTGTGGGCGAGATGCCCTGCCCGCCTTTCCAACGTCGCGAGGTCTGCGGTGACGGTCAGGTGAGGCCTCTCTCCACCCACGCTGGGCCGATCCGAGGCATCCAGGTGGCGGCGGCAGATCTCCGTCAGGGCGTCCGCTCTGCGTTGGGCGGGGGTGCGGGGGTCGGTCGGGTCGAGGTTCTGGTGGTCGGTGAGGGACGCGAGGGCAGTCATCACCGTGGTGCCGGATTCGGGGTCGAGGTCGCCGTCGAGGTGGACCATGCCCTCCCAGGAGGGTGATATGTGGAGGCGGCGCCTCTGGTAGAGCCGTTCTGCCAGCCCGGCGGCACCTTCGGGATGGGCCTGCTGCTGCCAGCCCTGGACCGCCTGAGGGAAGGCTCCGGTGGAGAGCGTGCAGGCGTGGGCGACCAGAACCGGCTCATCCCGCCCGAAGGCCTCGGGAGCCGTCTCTCGGGCCCGGGTCAACAACCGCACCCGGGCCTCGGACACCGCGCCCTCCCCGAACGCCTCCCGAGTGAGCGGCATCTCGGGCAGCGCCCGGGCCACCTCCACCCGACTCCGGCACGCCGCCGCCGGATCCCCGGTAGCCGCCATCAGTCAGTCGGTGGCCGAGGCGAACCCCTCCTTGCGAGGCACACCCCGCCTCTCCGCCTCCCCCACCACCTCCGCACAACGGGCCTCCAGGGTGGCGATGTGGCGTCGCAGACGCCCGACCTCCGGGGCCAGTTCTTCGTCGGACAACGAGCCGACGGGCCGCAGGCGAGGTGGGCCAGGAGCCACGACCGGGGCAGGAAGGACAGTTCCCGAACTCACGCCTAACCCTATCAACCACCACCGACAAGAACCCGACCGGGAGGCGCGCCTGAACCGGTGTCTCCCCGCCGGCGCCGGGGCGACCGGACCTGGCTCACTCCTCGTAGTACTCGGTCCCCAGGTGGGTGATGAGGTCCTCGCCCATCCAATGGCGGAGGGTGTTCTTGAGTTTGGTGTGCTGGATGAACAGGTCGTTCTCGGGGTACAGCTGCGGGGCGGCCTGGGGGCTCTTGAAGTAGAACGAGAGCCACTCCTGGATCCCCTTCTGCCCGGCCCGGGCGGCCAGGTCCATGAACAAGGCCAGGTCGAGCACGATCGGCGCGGCCAGGATGCTGTCCTTGCAGAGGAAGTCCACTTTGATCTGCATCGGGTAGCCCATCCACCCGAAGATGTCGATGTTGTCCCAGCCCTCCTTGTTATCCCCCCGGGGCGGGTAGTAGTTGATGCGGATCTTGTGGAAGAGGTTCCCGTACAGGTCGGGGTAGACGTCGGGCTGCAGGATCTGCTCCAGCACGCCCAGCTTGGAGACCTCTTTGCTTTTGAACGACTCCGGGTCGTCGAGTACCTCGCCGTCGCGGTTGCCCAGGATGTTGGTGCTGAACCACCCGCTCACCCCGAGGAGGCGGGCCTTGAAGCCGGGGGCGAGGATGGTCTTGACCAGCGTCTGGCCGGTCTTGTAGTCCTTGCCGGCAATGGGCAGGCCGGTCTCGGCCGCCAGCTCCAGCATGCAGGGCAGATCCACCGTCAGGTTGGGGGCGCCGTTGGCGAAGGGGACACCGGAGCGGAGGGCGGCGTAGGCGTAGGCCTGGCTGGGGGCGATCTCCGGGTCGCTCTCCCGCAGTCCGTTCTCGAAGGCGGCCAGGCTCTGGTGCACCGCCGCCGGGGTGTGATAGGCCTCGGTGCTGCCGCACCAGACCATGACCAGCCGGTCGCAGCCCTGCTCCTGGCGGAAGCGGGCGATGTCGGCCATGAGTTGGTCGGCCAGGTCCATGGTGGAGCGCCCGGTCTTCACGTTGGTGGTCCCGGTGAGCAGCTTCACCCAGTCGTGGCTGAAGACAGCCGACATGGGCTTGATAGCCGCCAGCTCCTCGCGCACCCCTTCCAGGTCCTGCGGGGTGAGCACCCCGGCCCGCAGGGCCGCCGAGTAGGCGTCGTCGGGGATGGGGTCCCAGCCGCCGAACACCAGGTCGTCGAGCGAGGCGAGGGACACGAAATCCTTGATCAGCGGGTTGCGATGCTCGGTGCGCTTGCCCAGGCGGATGTGCCCGAGCTGGGTGAGAGACCCGAAGGGCTTGGCCAGGCCCTTGCGCACGGCGAGGACGCCGGCGTAGAAGGTGGTGGCCACCGCCCCCATGCCCGGGGTGAGCACCCCCAGCTTGCCCGAGGCAGGGCGGACGTCGACAGCGGTCACGGGCGGCTCCTTAGGTTCGAGCGGTTCCTGGCCCAGGGTACTCCACGGTGCCGGGCGCGATTCCGGTGAGAGAGAGGGGGGCGGCCCGCCTTACAGGCCGACGATGTCCTCAGGGCGCACCGGCACCCGGGTGAGGGGACGCCCGGTGGCGGCGCGGATGGCCGCGACGACCGCCGGCGTCGAGGAGATGGTGGGCAGCTCGGCCATGCCCTTGGCGCCGAAGGGTCCGCCCGGCTCGGGCTCCTCGACGAGGACCGCCTCCACCTCCGGGGCATCGAGGATGGTGGGAATCAAGTAGTCGGTGAAGGAGGCGTTGCGCACTACTCCCTCGTCGAGCAGCAGCTCCTCCATGATCGCCAGCCCGACTCCCTGCAGGATGCCTCCCTCGATCTGGCCGAGCACCGCCTGCGGGTTGAGGGCACGGCCCACGTCCTGCGCCGTGTCCACCCGGACCACCCGCACCAGGCCCAGCTCCGGGTCGACGTCGACCACGGCGCGGTGAGCGGCGACGCAGAAGCCGGCGTGCACGTTGCCCCGGCCGGCGGCATCCGGCTGCTCGGTGGGGGCATGGCGGTAGCGGACGAGGTGATCGATGGGGCCCTCGACCAGCAACTGCTCCAAGCCGGCCGCCAGCTCGCCGCCGAGCCATACGCCGTGGTCGTCGAGGCGATCGCCTCCGGCCCGGCGCAGCGCCTCTTCGCGCACTGCGGCGCAGGCCTCGAGGGTGGCCCCGCCGGCCATCTGGGTCTGGCGGGAGGCCGAGGTCGATCCGGCCGACCCGATCTGCCCGGTGTGGTCGAAGACCACCTCCACCTGATGGATGCCGGTGGCGCTGCGGGCGATCTGCTGGAGGACGGTCACCAGTCCCTGGCCGACCTCGGCGGCGGCGGTGTGCACCTCCAGGCCCTTGGCCGTGAGCACCGCCCGGGCTTCGGCGTAGTCGTCGAAGGCCTCCGAGAAGAAGAGGTTCTTGATGCCGACGGCGAAGCCGATGCCGCGGCGCACCACCGACCGGGGAGTGGTGAGCCCGAGGCCGCCGGGCAGGTGGCGCGGATCGTCGGCCGGTCCCTCAGCGGGCAGGGGGAGGGCGGCGACGGAGCGGATGACCTCGGCGGTGGGCAGGCTGCCGGTGATCTCCTGGCCGGTGGTGGGCAGGCGGTCGCCGTGGCCGAGGGCGTTGCGCAGGCGCAGCTCGATGGGGTTCAGGCCCAGGGCGGCGGCGAGCCGGTCCATCTGCGCCTCGTAGGCGAAGCACACCTGGTTGGCCCCAAAGCCGCGCATCGCCCCGGCCGGCGGGTGGTTGGTGCGGACGGCGACGCCGGTGACGTGCACCGACGGGCAGCGGTAGGGGCCGACCGCGAAGTAGGCCGAGTTGGCCAGCACCGCCGCGCTGGTCTCGGCGTAGGCCCCCCCGTCGAGGATCACCCGGGCCTCCACCCGGACCAGGTTCCCCAGCCGGTCGGCCTCGTGGCGGTACCACAGGCGGGCCGGGTGGCGGTGGACGTGGCCGGCGAACGACTCGGCCCGGTCGTAGACCATCTTCACCGGCCGCCCGGCGTGCAGGGCAAGCAGGCACAGGTGGGTCTGCAGGGTTAGGTCCTCGCGCGCCCCGAAGGCCCCCCCGATGCCGGCCAGGTGAAGGCGCACCTGCTCGGGGCGAAGGCCCAGGCAATCGACGATCTGGCGATGATCGACGTGCATCCACTGGGTGGAGATGTGCAGGTCGATCCCTCCCTCGCCGTCGGGCACGGCCAGGCCCGACTCGGTGCCCAGCATCGCCTGGTCCTGCCTCCCCGTCTCGTAGTAGCCCTCGACGACTACCTCGCCGCGCAGGGCCTGGTCGCCGCTGATCACTTCGACGGTGCGGAAGGCCTCGCCGCGCCGGGCGGCCTCCTCGGGATCGGTCAGGGGTTCCAACGGCTGGTAGGAGACGGCCACGGCGGCCGCCGCCCGCCGGGCGGTCTCCCGGTCGTCGGCGGCGACGATGCACACCGCCTCCCCCCAGAAGCGGACCTCGCCCAAGGCCAGCACCGGCTGGTCGGTGCGTTCCTGCCCGAAACGGGGGTTGCCGGGCACGTCGTCGGCGGTGAGCACGGCGTGCACTCCGCCGATGGCGAGGGCCGGGGCGACGTCGATCGAAAGGATAAGGGCCCGGGCATGGGGGCTGCGCACCGTGGCCCCCCACAGCTGGCGGTCGTGGTGCAGATCTGAGGAGTAGGCGAAGGCACCCCGCAGCTTGGGGATGCCGTCGGGGCGGGGGGGCGAGGTGCCCACCCCGCCCTCAACCCGGATGGGGGCATCGAGGCGGGTGCTCATGTGGCCTCCCCGGCGGGGGCGGCGAGGGCCCGCACGATGGCCCCGTAACCGGTGCAGCGGCACAGGTTCCCGGCCAGCGCCTCGCGCACCTCGTCGGGCGTCGGGCGGGGGTTGACGGAGAGCAGGTGGGCGGCGCTCACCACCACGCCGGGGGTGCAGAAGCCGCACTGCACCGCCCCTTCTTCGAGCAGGGCGTGTTGCACCGGGTGCAAGGCGCCGCCGGGGGCGGCCAGGCCTTCGACGGTGACGACGTCGGCGCCGTCGGCGTCGGCGGCCATCACCAGGCAGGAACAGACCGGCTCCCCGTCGAGGAGCACGGTGCACGAGCCGCACTCCCCTTGCTCGCAGGCGCTCTTCGATCCGAACAGGCCGAGGCGCTCCCGCAGGGTGTGGAGCAGGTTCTCCGGCCCATCCACCTCCACCGACTGCCGGGCGCCGTTGACGGTGAGTCGGATGATCATGCCAGGCACCTCTCCAGCAGGCGCCGGGCCAGCACCCCGGCGGCATGGCGGCGGTAGGCCTCGGTGGAGCGATGGTCGGTGATCGGCCGCACCTCCTCGGACACGAGGCGCCCGAACTCGGCGACGGCCGCCGGGGAGGGTTGCCGCTCGGCCGAGATCATCGCTTCGGCGCGCCGGGCCCGCAGGGGGGTGGGGCCCACCGAGCCGAGGGCCAGGCGAGTGGTGCCGTCCTCCTCGCGCAGTAGGCAGGCGGAGGCGATCGCGATCACCATGGCGTTGCGGGCCCCGACCTTGGCGAAGGCCTGCCGCCGGGGCGGTTGCCCGGGCAGGCGGGCCCCCAGGATCAGCTCGTCGGGGCGGAGGGCGTTGCGCTTGGGCCCGACCAGGAACTCGTCCCAGCGGAGGCGGCGCACCCCGTCGGTACGGGAGGCCACCTCAACGACCGCATCGGCGGCGGCCAGGAAGGGGAGGCCGTCGCCGGCCGGGCTGGCCGTCCCCAGGTTGCCTCCCAGGGTGCCGGCGTGGCGTATCTGCGGAGAGCCGACGGTGCGGGCCGCCTGGGCCAGGGCGGGCCAGGGAGCTTGCTCCAGCCGGGCCCAGGTGCACCCGGCCCCGATGAAGCCCTCCTCCAGCCGCTGCAGCTCGGGGATCCGGCGCACGGCCACCACCACTTCGGGGCGCAGGCCGGTGTAGTTGGCCTGCACCATGAGGTCGGTGCCCCCGGCGAGGATGAGCGCCCGGGGGTGGGCGGCGAGAGCATCGAGGGCCTCGTCGAGGCCGGCCGGCCGGATGATCTCCATTAGCGGGACAAACTACCGCAACGGCCGCAATCGGGGAGCCGCCGGCCGCCGGTCAGGGGTCCCGAGCCGGCATCTGGAGGGCCTGTAGTGCTTCGAGGGCCCAGTCGCGGTGCGGGGAGGGCTCATCATCTCCACGAAGCCCGGCGGTGGGCTTCTGGCGGGGGGCCGGGTCGGGGGGCAGGACGGCCGGGCCGTTCTCCGGCCCGTCCTCGGCGGCAGCCGTCCCCGGGTCCTCGGCCTCGGCCGGCACCGGCCGGAGGGCAGCCGGCGCGGCCTCCTCGGCGGCGAGCCGGGCTAGGTTCTCGGCTTCGGCCGGTACCGGCCGGAGGGCAGCCGGCGCGGCGCTCACCGTTTCCGGCGAGGAGGGTTGCAGCAGGAGGGGTCCGGCGATGTCCTCGGTGATCGGGATCGGCGCGGGGGAGGGCTCATCGGTGGCGGGCAGCGGGGGCGGCGGGGGCGGCGGAGGTGGCTCATCCGCCGGGCTCGCCGAGGTCGGTGCCGCTCCCAGTGCTAGCCCCGCACCGGTGGGGATGCCCTCCTGCTTGGGCGGGGAGAAGGAGCGGGCGTCGTCGTGGAAGAGGGCCCAGGAAGCCATGGGGCGGCCCTCGGCATCCACCCAGAGGAGAGAGCCCAGGTTGAGGGGAGCCAGTAACAGCGCCGGGGGCATGCCCAGCGCGAGCCCCAGGGCGATCAGCTCGTCGACGCCGAGTCGGTCCTCGCCGGCTTCGAGGCGCGACAGCGCCGATTCGGAGAGGGGTAGTCCCACCCCCGTCACCCGGTGGGCGAGCTCGTGCGAGGACAAGCCCACGGAGACGCGGGCGCGCCGCACATTCTCACCGACCAGCTCATCGATGTTCAATGCACCGGGCCACCTGTTTGGCTATGTATCGCCACCTCAGGCCTTGCTCTTGAATCCCCCGGCGTCGTGCGGTTACCGGCTGAAGTCCTGGCCGGTATCGGCGCCGCCGTCGATCACCTGAATCGGGTGGGGCCACCGGCCGCGACGGCCGGCGCTCAGTCGCCGCCCAGCAGGCGCTGGGCCGCCCGGTTGTGGCGCTCGATGAGCTCATGCTCCCGGTGCAGGCATGTGCAGTGCCCCTCCCAGATGACTGCCCGGCCGTGCACGAAGAGGTGATGAGCCGGCACGGGCGCGCAGAGCACCGCCGCCGCCACCGGGTCGTGGAGGGCCCCGGCGAACTCGAGGCGGTTCAGGTCCAGGGTGAAGAAGTCGGCGCACCGGCCCGGCTCGAGTGAGCCGATGTCGCTGCGTCCGAGGACCCGGGCCCCGCCCAGGGTGGCCAGCTCGAGGGCGGTGCGGGCGGCCATCTGCGGCCCGGGGGCGAGGGAGGGCGCCGCCGCCAAGCGGGCGAGGAGCATGGCCTGGCGGGCCTCGCCGAGCAGGTGGCTGCCGTCGTTGGAGGCCGAGCCGTCCACCCCCAGCCCCAGGGGCACCCCGGCGGCCAGGTAGCCGGCGACCGGGGCGATGCCCGAGGCGAGGCGCATGTTCGAGGTGGGGCAGTGCGTCACCCCGGTGCCGGCGGCGGCCAGGCGGCCGATCTCGGCGCGGTTGACGAAGACCCCGTGGGCGAACCAGACGTCGGGGCCGGCCCAACCCAGGTCCTCGGCGTACTGGACCGGGCGGGCTCCGAACACCTCCAGGCAGAAGCGCTCCTCATCCATGGTCTCGGCCAGGTGGGTGTGGAGGCGCACCCCCTTTTCCCGGGCCAGCTCCGCCGAGGCCCGCATCAGGTCGGGGCTCACCGAGAAGGGCGAGCAAGGCGCGATCACCACTCGGGTCATGGAGCCGGGGGAAGGGTCGTGGTAGGCGTCGATGGCCCGCAGGCAGTCCTCGAGGATGGCGTCCTCCTCCTCCACCACCGAGTCGGGGGGAAGGCCGCCCCGGCTCTGGCCGAGGCTCATCGACCCGCGGGAGACGTGGAAGCGCAGGCCCACCTCGTGGGCGGCGGCCACCTGGTCGCCCACCGAGGAGCCGTTGGGCCACAGGTACTGGTGATCGAAGCAGGTGGTGCAGCCGCTGTGGGCCAGCTCCAGGAGGCCCGTGCGGGTGGCCAGGCCGACGTCGTCGGGGGTGAGCCTCGCCCAGATCGGGTAGAGGCGCCGGAGCCAGGCGAAGAGCCCTACGTCCTGGGCCCCGGGGACCGCCCGGGTCAGGGTCTGGTAGAGGTGATGGTGGGCGTTGACTAGGCCCGGGAGCAGGAGCTGGCCGGAGGCGTCGACCACCTGGTCGGCCTGCGCCGGCAGGTCGGCGGTGCGGCCCACCTGCTCGATGAAGCCGTCGCGGGCGAAGAGGCCCCCGTCGGGGATCTCCCGCCGGTCCGGGTCCATGGTGACGAGCGTGTGGGCATGGCGGAGAAGGAGGGTGGGCATGAGGTGAAGGCTAGGACCGGGTGAGCCGGATCGCGGCCTACTGCCTGCGCGGATACGGTTGGTGGTGGTGAGCGGCTCGATGGTGCCGCCGGCAGAGCAAGCGCAGGTTGGGGAGTTGGGTCTTGCCGCCGTCGGCCCAGTGGACTACGT
>CAYGYX010000016.1:0-15948 GCA_964354255.1 uncultured Acidimicrobiia bacterium
GAGCCAGGCGGCCTTCCCGAGCCGAGGTGAGGGCCTGTTCCAGAAGCCTGATCGCCTCCGGATCCCGTTGCCACGCCCGAGTTCCTCGAGGCCTACCAACGGCTTGACCACAGTGCCCTGGAGCGCGTCGACGGCGCCATTGTGCGCCTGGCCGGCGATCCGTCCAGCGCGTGGGCACGGCAGAACCGGGTCATGGGCAAACAAGGCTCGGCCTGGTTGATCATCGTCCGCTGTCGAACGAATGACTGCGCCCTGTACTGGGACCAGCCGGATCCCGACGGGCCGGTGCGGCTCCTGCTGCTGTTGAGCCGATAGGTGGTTGGCTTCGTGGCGCCACGCTCGTCACTGCGCGGCGGGTGACCAGCCAGGCGAACCATCAGACTGTGCTCGCCCTACCTGATGGGACCGGCACGGCTGCTAGCCGAAACGCCAATACCACACCGCCCCGTCGCGCTCGCCGCCGAAGGAATCGGCGCCGACGACGACCAGCCCCGGGCCCCCGGCCACCACCCGCCGCATGAACTGGTTGTTCTCGCCGCCGAGCACCGCTTCCTCAGCCGAGACCCGCGACCAGACGAGCCCATCCGGGGAGGTCCACACCGCCCCGTCCTGGTCGCCTCCGGCGAAGTCGAACCCGACGGCGACCAGGCCCGGCCCCCCGATCACCACCGCCTGCATGCTCTGGTCGGCGGCGCCGCCGAGAACAGCAGCCTCGGCGGGCGCCCGCGACCAGGCCAGCCCATCCGGGGAGGTCCACACCGCCGCATCCCCGTCACCGCCCGAGACGTCGTCACCGACCGCAACCAGGCCGGGCCCCCCGGCAATCACCGACCAGATAATCTGATGGGCCCCACCGCCGAACACCGCTTCGTCGGCGGGCACCCGCGACCACACCAGCCCATCCGCCGACACCCAGACCGCCCCGTCGCGATCACCACCCGAGGAGTCGTGGCCGACGGCGACCAGACCCGGCCCCCCGGCAGTCACCGACCAGATCATCTGATCGGCCCCACCGCCGAACACCCCCTCATCACCCGGGACCCGGTCCCAGGCCAGCCCATCCGCCGACACCCAGACCGCGGCGTCGCGATCGCCACCCGCGGAGTCGTACCCGGCGGCGACCAGGCCCGGACCACCGGCGGCCAGCGCCGCCATGACCTGGTCCCCCGCACCGCCGAACACCGCCTCATCGGCGGGCACTTGCGACCAGGCCAGCCCATCGGCCGAGGTCCACACCGCGGCATCCCCGTCACCGCCGGAGAAGTCGTAGCCGACTCCCACCAGTCCCGGTCCCCCGGCAGCCACCATCACCATGGCCTGATCGCCGGCACCACCGAATAGGGCGAAGTCGGCGGACACCCGCGACCAGGCCAGCCCATCGGCCGAAACCCACACCGCGGCGTCCCCATCGCCCCCGGAGAAGTCCTGGCCGGAGGCAACCAGCCCCGGGCCCCCGGCAGCCACCGATGCCATCGTCTGGTCTCCGGCGCCACCGAAGACCGCTTCGTCGGCGGGCACCCGGGCCCAGCCCCCGGCCTCCACGGCCTCGGTGGTGCTGGTGGTCGTGATCGTGACCGTCGTGGTCGACGCCACCGTGACGGAAGTGGTGGCAGCAGCCGTGGTCGTGGTCACCGCCTGCGAAGTGGCAGGCGAGGTGACCGTCGTACCGCTCCCGCCGTCACCGCAGGCCGCCACCAACAACAGAAGCGCCGGAACCGTCCGCAGGACCCTCATCCCCAGTCCCCTTCCAGTCGCCCCCGACACTACGCCGCGGTGAGGCCCAGTGCTTCCCGGTGGGCGTTACAGGGAAGAACGCCCCGGGGTTCGGGCGGTGCCGGGGGTGGCAGGCCCTTCAGGCCCGCTCCACCACCAGGGCGATGCCCTGACCGACCCCGATGCACATGGTGGCCAGGCCGTAGCGGCCGCCCCGGCGCTTCAGTTCGTGCACCAGGGTGGTGAGGATTTTCGCCCCGGTCGCTCCCAGCGGGTGCCCGAGGGCGATGGCCCCGCCGTTGACGTTTACCTTCTCCGGGTCGAGCCCCAGCTCCCGGATACAGGCAACCGATTGGGCGGCGAAGGCTTCGTTCAGTTCGACCAGGTCCAGGTCGCCGATGTCGATCCCCGCGCGAGCGAGGACCTTGCGCACGGCCGGCACCGGCCCGACCCCCATGACATCGGGATGCACCCCCGCCACGGCCGAGGCCACCACTCGGGCCAGCGGCTCGCGGCCCTCCCGTTCCACCCACTCGCCGGTGGCCAGCAGCAGCGCGGCCGCCCCGTCGTTCATGGAGGAGGAATTGCCGGCGGTGACCGTGCCCCCCTCCTTGAAGGCGGGGCGCAGCTTGGCCAGGGCCTCCAGGGAGGTGTCGGCCCGGGGGCCCTCATCCTCGGCGATGGTCACCAGGGTGCGCCCCCGGGCGTCGGCGGGAGCCTCGATCGGCTCGATCTCGTCGGCGAAGATCCCGGCCTGCTGGGCGGCCACCGCCCGGCGATGACTCTCCAGGGCGAAGGCATCCTGGTCCTCCCGGGTCACCCCGTAGCGCTCGGCGACCACCTCGGCGGTCATGCCCAGGCTGATCGGCGGGTAGCGGCGCTCCATCTCCGGGTTGACGAGGCGCCAGCCGAGCACGCTGTCCACCATCTCCGGCTTGCCCACCGCGAAGCCGGCGGCCGCCTTGAGCATCACGTAGGGGGCCCGGGTCATCGACTCCGACCCGCCGGCGACCATGACCTCGCCGCAGCCGGCGGCCAGGGCGTGGGAGGCCGACACCACTGCCTGCAGGCCGCTCCCGCAGAGGCGGTTGTGGGTGGTGCCGGCCACCTCGACCGGCAGACCGGCGAGCAGCGCGGCCATGCGGGCGACGTTGCGGTTGTCCTCGCCGGCCTGGTTGGCGGCGCCCCAGTGCACGTCCTCCACCACCGCCGGGTCGATGCCGCGGCGGGCCACCAACCGGCCGAGGGCGTGAGCGGCCAGGTCGTCGGGGCGGACGTGGGCCAGCCGGCCGCCGATCCTCCCCATCGGGGTGCGGCAGGCATCGACGATGAACACCGCGGTCACGGGGCACCTCCGTCGCTCGTGGCAAGGGGCCAGACCCACCGTCACTCTACCGACGGAACCGCCGGGGCCTCCGGGTGGTGCTCGGCCATCATCTCCTCCCACAACGGCTCGATGAACCGGTAGGTGACCCGGCGCTCCAGGTCGTGGTAGCGGTCGAAGCCCCGCCGGGTGAGCGCCAGACAGGCGTCCCTGCGCTCGGCCAGGCCCAGGGCCCGCCCCAGCCCCGAAGCCAGGGTCGTCACCCAGCGGGCCGACGGAAACAGGGCCCGGGCGCGGTCCGGGTCGAAGCCCCCGGCGTAGGCCTGCCAGAACAGGTAGTAGGCGGCCCCCGCCGCGGGCCGCAGGCGGGCTGCCCGGGCGAGGGGAAGCCGGCCGGCGGCCAGCGCCTCGCCGTAGCGCTCAGGCGAGAAGTGGTTCACTAGGTAGTGCGAGCCGGTGAAGGTGGCCGCGCCTGCCCCGATCCCCAGATAGAACTCCCGGGTGATCGAACTGAAGGGAAGAGCCCCGGCCCGGCGCAGCGCCCACACCGATGCCCGCTCGTAGCCGTGCCCGGCGGCCAGGGCGGCGGCCCGGCCCAGGAGGTCGTGCTCCAGCCGGGGGGCGTGCCGGCCCTTGCCGAAGGGGGTGTAGCCGAAGCGCATCAGCGGATAGCTGGAGATCTGGTCCACCCCCAGGCGACAGCACTTCTCGACATCGGCCAGGAACACGGAGGGCTCGGAGAAGGCGGTGTCGAAGATGAGGTCGGCGTCCAGGCAGGCGAAGCGGCCCCGGCAGGCCTCCACCGCCGCCCGGTTGGCCACCCCCGACCCGGGCCGCCCCAGGTGGCGCAGGACCCGGTCGTCGAACGACTGGACGCCCAGGCTCACCCGGTCGAAGCCGGCCCGGGTCAGTCGATCGATCCGCGCCGGGGTGGCATGGGCAGGGAGCACCTCGATGGCCCGCTCCCCCTCCACCGGGAGGCAGGGAAGTATCTCCTGCAGTTCGTCGAGGCACAGGGTGGGAGTGCCCCCGCCCACGTACAGCGAGGCGAACGGCCCCGCCCCCGCCTCCAGGTAGGCATCGACCTCGCGGCGCACGGCGGCGAAGTAGGCCGCTGCCCGTTCCCGTCCGTAGAGCACCTTGTTGTAGGGGCAGAAGGGGCAGAGGCGCTCGCAGAAGGGCACGTGCAGGTAGAGCCCGTAGGGGGCAGGGAAGCTGCCGACCACCGCGCCGGCATCCAGGCCGTCGTCGCCTTCGCTCCAACGCACTCCGGGGGTCCTGCGCAGGCGTTTGCCCGCGCTCTCCACCGTGGTCCGCGGGCCGGCGCCGCTCACCAGTACCTCAGCATTCCCCGCACGGCACTGGGGCGCAGGCGCTGGAACTCGGTCAACTCGGTGCAGACCGCGTAGCCGCAGTCCCGGCAGACGTCGTCGGAGGCCCGGCAGCACACGAACTCGCCGTCGACGTCCAGCACGGAGGCAATAGGCAGGCGCCTCGGCCAATCGCCGGACCGCAGCGCCAGCAGACCGGCCCGCGAATTGAGCACGGGCAGCCCAACACGGATGCAGTCGAGCAGCCGGTCGATCAGGGGAGCACGCTCCTCGCTGTCCAAGTACAGCTCGTCGTACCCGTAGTAGGGGGTGTGGAAGTAGAACATGACTCCCATCACCGGAAAGCTCGACTCACGCACCCACCCGAGGAACGGCTCAACACCGTCGGCCGTGTTCCGGTCGACCACGTAGATGACCGCCACTCTCGGGTGCCCGCCGCTGCGGACGGCCTGCTCGACCTGCCCGAAGTGATCCCCCCGCCGCAGCTCGAACGTGCCGGGCAGGCCATCCATGGACACCCACACCAGGTCGGCGGACGTGTCCAGCCCCACCGTGCCGTTGGTGTAGACGTGCACGTGGAAGAAACCGATGCGCCTCGCCTCGACGACAGCGTCTTCCAGCGTGCGCCCCCCGTCACTCCAGAGCATCGGCTCTCCACCGCTGAAGTACAACTCCCGGAAGCCGCGGCGCCACGCACTCCGCATCGCATCCACGAGTCCGTCCCAGCTGATCGACGGGCGTCCGGTGTTGGCGACCTCGCAGCCGCGGCATCTGAGGTTGCAGCGATCCGTCACGGCAATGCCGTAGATGAGCGGCTCGTGACGACGCAGCACGGCGAAGCGCCACGCATACGGGATGTAGAAGGCAAGCGCCGTGAGTCCCGGAAGACCCCGCACGGGGCACTCCTTCGCGTCGCGGAGGGTCCTGGGCCAACTATCGCGCAGATCTCCGACGGGTGCGGCACCCGCCGCCGGCAGGACTGTGCGGCGGTCAGTCCCTTGGGCGGTCGTCTCCTGTCCGCCTGAGGAACCCCGCCGCTCTCCCGCCGAGTGCATCCCCCAGCCCCGTAGAGTGACCGGCGCACTCGGCCCCAGAAAGGAACCCCCGGCCATGCGACGGCGGAAGGCGGCCATCACCCTGTTGCTACTCGCGCTTCTGCTCTCCACCCTGGCCCCGGGGGCCGGGGCGGCAGGGAACGGCCAGACGCGCCCCGGTCTCCCCGACCTACCGACCGGGTGGTCGTTGGACATCGAGGCCCGGGGCACCGTCCTGGCATACACCCCCACGGAGCCGCTGCCCCTGCGCAACGCCCGCCCCGAGTTCCGCGACGGGGACCGGGTGCTGGGCTACCCCGTGCAGCGGCAAGGGCGGCTCGAGTTGGCCCTCAACGCCTGGCTGCTGGCCGGCCTCGAGTCGCCGAGCGCCTGGCTCTCGGGGCGCCGCCTGGACGGGCCGACCCCGCCGGAACCGATCTCCCGGGCGGCGGCCGACACCCCCGCCCTGGCCCCACGGGCGCTGGTCGGCGGCGCCGACCCCGGGGCTCGCGGCCCCTACCTCACCATGACCCTCTCCTACGAGCTCCCCGGGCTGGAACACGAGGGGTTCCCCGCACCAATCGAGGTGATCGGCGAAGTGATCACCCCGGTCGGCGCCTCCGGCCCGCGCCCCCTCGTCCTCTTCCTGCACGGTCGCCACAGCACCTGCTACGGGACGGACCCCGAGCCTTACGCCACGAGCGACTGGCCCTGCCCCGAGGGCACACTGCCCATCCCCAGTCACCAGGGCTACCGCTACGTCGCCGACCTGCTCGCCTCGCAGGGCTACATCACCGTGTCGATCTCGGCGAACGGGATCAACGGCCAGGACGGCTGGGTGGCCGACGGCGGAGCCGCCGCCCGCTCGGCCCTCATCCGCCATCACCTGGCACAGTGGGTGGGGTGGGCCACCTCGGGAGGCGACCCCTGGGGCGGCCGCTTCCTGGGGGCAGTCGACCTCAGGAACGTCGTGCTCGTAGGGCACAGCCGGGGCGGCGAGGGCATCGAACGGGCCGCCGTAGATGCAGAGGCCGGCGACGGGTACCGCATCGTCGGCCTGGCTCCCATCGGGCCCACCGCCTTCGGACGCCAGGTGGCGGCCGGCATCACCACCGCGGTGATCCTCCCCTACTGCGACGGCGACGTCTCCGACCTGCAGGGGCAGCAGTACATCGACCAGAGCCGCGACCTCACCAGCGACCGGTCCCTGCGGTCGGCGGTGATGGTCTTCGGCGCCAACCACAACTTCTTCAACACCGAATGGACCCCGGGCCTGTCGGCGGCCCCGTCGGACGACGACTGGCTCTGGGCCGGGTCCGACGACGACCCTACCTGCGGGGCCGCCGGAGGATCGCGGCTCAGCCCCGCCCAGCAGCAGGCGGTAGGGGCCACCTACCTCTCCGCCCTCGTCCGAGTAGCGGTGGAGAAGGACCCCAACGCCGTCGCCCTACTCGACGGGACGCGGGTTCGGGCGGCTTCGGCAGGCACCGCCCGGGTGCTCACCCACGCCCTGGGTGGCCATCGGCGAATCGTGTACCGGCCCAGTTTGACCGATTACCTCAGCACAGTGGGGCTCTCGGCCCGTGTGTGCCGCGGCTACCTGGGTGAGACCTGGCCCCCGCTGGGGGGCGTTCTCGCCTCTGAGTGCGCCGCCGCCGCCTCGCTGACCCGGCTGCCGCACTGGCTGCCGATGATGGGCTCCGAATCGGCCCCCAGCCCGCTGGCCCTCGATCTGCAGTGGTGGCGCGTCGGGGGCAAGGTGCGCGTCGAGCTTGGCCCAGCCCGCAACCTGGCCTGGGCCCAGCACCTCGATCTGCGGCTCGCCGTCGATGCCTCCTCGGGCCCGGTGGAGCTCAGCCTGCGATTGGTGGATTCCCGGGGCACCGTGGTCGAGCTGCCCCCGGCGAGTCGGGTGGCGGCCCTGCCCGGCGACCTGAGCCCTCTGGGCAAGGCCTGGGGGCAGACCCTGCGCTTCAGCCTGGCCCAGGCCGGCGAGGTCGACCTCTCCGCCATAACGGCCTTCGAACTGGTGGCCCGCACGTCGCGGGGCCGGGCCTGGCTGCTCGATGTGCATGGGCGGCGGGCAGGGACCACGTTGTCGCAGAGCATCTCCCTGCCCCAGGTCGGCGTGGCCACCCTCGAGGTGCCCGAAGGAGGCCCCGGAGCCAGAACGGTCGTCCTCCCCCTGACCATCCGCGGCGAGATCGTGCGCCCCGCCGTCCTCTGGGTGAGCATCGCCGACCCGGCCGGCCCGCCCCGCGCCTATCGCCTGGTCCTGCCCCCCGGCACGCAGGAGGCCGGCATCCCCATCGCCATCGAAGGGAACGACCAATTCGACCCCTACTACCCGGGCGACCACACCGTCACGCTGCGCGCCCTCTCCCAGGTCACCACCGGGGAGTACATCGGCGCCCTCCGGCTCGTCGAGGACGACCCCGCCCCCACCCTCATCTTCGCCGCCGGTCCCAGCCGCGTAGTCGAGGGTGGCACCCTCCGGTTCACCGCCACGCTCTCCGATCCGATCGCCGTCGATCTGTGGTACTCCCTACGCCTGGAAGAGGCCCCCGGGCTGCCGACCCTATGGACCGACGACGTCACCGAGGAGTTCCTGCTGGCCCAGATCGGATGGCTGCCCGACCCGCCCGTCCCGTTGTGGGAAACGGTGTATGCCTCGCTCTACATCCCCGCCGGCTCGACCACGGCCACCTTCGAGATCCCCACGGTTCCCGACAGCGTCACCGAGGGGAGAGAGGCGATCCTGGTCACCCTGGAGGCCTGGGAGGATCCCCTGCTGCCGGAGCCGATCACGGTGCGGGGCATCGTGCGAGACGGCTAGCCGGCCGACCTCAGGCACCGGGCCGCCGGCGGGCCGCCCTATAGGCGGCAATGGCGGCGTCGCGCGCCTCGACATGGTCCACGATGGGGGCCGGGTAGGTGACGCCCAGGGCCACTCCCGCCTTCTGCAGCACGGAGGCCGCCGCCTCCCAGGGAGCGTGCACGGCCGGCACGGGCAGGCGGGCCAGTTCCGGCACCCAGCGCCGCACGTAGTCGCCGTCGGGGTCGAAGCGGAGCCCCTGGGTGACCGGGTTGAACACTCGGAAGTAAGGCGCGGCGTCCGCCCCCGTGCCGGCCACCCACTGCCAGTTGCCCACGTTCTGGGCGACATCCCCGTCCACCAGCCACTGGAGGAAGTGCCGCTCGCCGAGCCGCCAGTCGATGAGCAGGTCCTTGACCAGGAAGGAGGCGGCCACCATGCGCGCCCGGTTGTGGATCCAGCCCTCGGCCCGCAGCTGGCGCATGGCCGCATCGACGAACGGGTAGCCGGTGCGCCCCTCGGCCCAGGCGGCCAGCCCTTCGGGGTCGTCGCGCCAGGCCACCCCGTCGTACTCGGGTCGCATCGCCCGATGCCGGGTCGCCGGGAAGGCGCCCAGGACCTGGGCGTAGAACTCCCGCCAGGCGAGCTGGCGCACGAACGCCTCCCGGCCCGCCCCCGACCCTTCCGCCCGGCGGGCCACCGTTCGCGGGCTGATAGTGCCGAACTTGAGGTCGGCGGAGAGGCGGGAGGTGGTGTCCAGGTCGGGACGATCCCGCTCCTCGCCGTAGCGGTCCACCCCCTCCAGGAAGGCCTCGAGGCGGCCCTCCGCCCCCGCCTCGCCCGGCTCCATAAGTGGGGGACCGGCCTCGGGGATCCCGTCCCCGGCCTCTCCGCCCACCCGCGCATCGCCCGGCTCGGGCCAGGCCTCCCAGGGCATCACCTGCCACTGTCGGTAGAAGGGGGTGAACACCCGGAACGGGCGGCCGTCGCCGGTGAGCACCCGGCCGGGGGCGTGGACGAAGCGCCCGGCGTGGACCTCCGCCCGGCTCGCCAGCTTCGCTGCCACCGCCGCGTCCCGCCGCATCGCGTAGGGGGTGACGTCGCTGTTCCAGAAGACCCGGTCGGCCCCAAGCGTCCGGGCCTCGGCCGGGATCATCTCCCGCGGGTCCCCGCGACGTACCCGCAGCCGCCCGCCCCCGGGCCGCAGCCCCTCATCGAGCGCCCGCAGGTGGGCCGCCAGCTGGTTGCGGCGATGCGGCCCCGCCCCTTCCCACAGGATGGGGTCGAGCACGAAGAGGGCCACCACCCGCTCGTGCGACGAGGTGGCGGCGGCCCAGGCGGGGTTGTCGCCGAGCCGCAGGTCGGAGCGGAACCAGACGAGCCCGATGCTCACGCCGTGGCCAGGTGGGAGCAGACCCAGTCGTCCACCAGGCGCCACTGCGCGAAGAGCCAGTCGGTTCGCTCGGCCTCACCGGCCGGGATCTCCCGGGCGGGGATGCGCCAGAAGGCGACCTGGATCTTCATCCCCACCAAACCGCCCTGCCAGAGGCGCTTCACGTGGGAGAGGCCGTCGAAGCCGACGTGGGCGCAGACCACCACGTCGGTGCCCGCCTCGAGCAGCGCCAGCACGCCGGCCAGGCGCGGCGCCAGCACGCCCCGCAGGGCCTCCGCCCGCTCCACCAGGTGGGGGAAGCGGCGACGCAGTATCTCCAGCGCCCGCTCTCGCTTCTCCGGGGTGAAGCGGGTCCCCTCCGGGTAGATGAGCACCCCGTCACCCTCCCCGAGCCCCACCCCCAGGGCCCGCACTTGCTCCACCTCGGCGGCGGCATCGGTCGAGCGGCGGTCGAGGAAGTAGTTGGGCATGATGTTCCCGGCCAGGTCGAGGGCCGGGTCCCAGAGCAGCTCCCGCTTCAGCACGTAGCGCAGGCGCAGTCCGTGGCGGCGCAACACCAGCACCGACGGCAAGACGGTGTCGGCCAGGCTGGCGTGGCGCATCATCAGGATGATCGGGCCGGGGACGACCACCTCATCCCCTTCCACTTCCAGGCCCACCCGGAAGAGGAAGCGCATGGCCCCCAGCAGGGCCGACGCCCACCAGCCCTGCAGCCGGTAGGTGAGCGACACGTAGCGGTCGCGCCGCCGTCCGAAGCCGCTGACCAGCCAGAACCCCAGCAGCACCGTCAGGGCGATGACCTCCACCAGCAGGTACACCCACCCGAAGAGGAGCAGGCGCACCGCCGCGAAGCGGCCCCTCCCCCGAGCGGCCCGCACCAGGTCGTAGGCCGTCAGCGCCAGGAGCAGGATCGGGAGCAGCGCAGTCACCAGGATGAACCCGACGACCATTGCCGGGATGGTGCGCAGACGCCGGGAGACCCGCTCTCGCCGGCTCTCGCCGGCGGCAGACCCCGCCGTCACAGGTACTGCCCCGGGGCCCGGTCCTCACCCGCCGGGGAGTGGGGCGGGGCTTCGATGGCCCGCATGCGCATCTCCTGCAGCTGGCTGGCCATGGCCGCCTGCTGGTGGAGCAGAGTGGCCTGTATGCCGGCGAACAGGCCCTCCAGCCAGCCGACCAGCTGTGCCTGGGCGATACGCAACTCCGACTCGCTGGCGCTCTCGGCGGAGACCGGGGTGAAGATGTCGACCAGTTCCTGGCGCAGGTCCTCAGAAAGCACGTCCTGCATCTCGGCCAGCGACCGCTCGTGGATCTCGGCTAGGCGGCGCCTCCCCGGCTCGTCCAGCGGCGCCTGGCGGATCTCGTCGAGCATCGCCCGGGTCATCGAGGCGATGCGCATGAGCTTGGGGGCCTGCACGTAGCTGGCGCGCGTCTCCGGCGGCGGGCCCTCCATCACTTCGGCGGGGACTCCGACCGCTTGCTGCTCGTTCTCTGGCTGCTCCATATCTCCGGCTCGCATGGTGACTGGCACCAGATTACGGCTCGCCGCGGGCCAACCCGCCGCGCAGGCGTACCGACAGGCAGGTGAGCCCGCCGTCGGCCCGGGCGAACTCCGACACGTCACAGGCTACCGGCGCAAACCCAGCGGCGGCGACGGCCGCGGCGCTCGCCGGCAGGTGGGCAGCCACCAGGATGTGCCCGTCGGGGAGGTGCACCGTGTTGGCCGCCTCCGGGTCGTCCCCTCCGACCGGCACCACCTGCAGGCCGCTGAAGGAGGCCGTATCGACGGCTCCCGGGAAGACCAGCACCGTCCCGTCGTCCAGGGCGCTGGCCCCCGACTTCAGATGGAGCACCCCGCGCAGGAGGATCGGGACCACTTCGTACCCCAACGGGGCGGCGAAGCGCTCCAGGGCGGCCCGGCCGGCAGGGTTGCTGCGCTCGCTCTCCCCGACGAACAGGCGCCTGCCCACCCGCAGCACGTCGCCCCCGTCGAGGGTGGCCGGGGCCTCCATGACGGTGAGGGAGAGCCCTCGGCCCGCCAGCGCCTCGGCCACCGGGCCGACCTCCCCCCGCCGACTTGGGTGCCCCGGCCGGGTGATCAGCGCCTCCTCGCCCAGCACCACCGCGGCGTCCTCTACGAAGGCGCAGTCGGGACAGGCCTCGTCGGCCGCCAGCATCGCCACCGCGAAGCCGCCTTCCTCGAGGCGAGCGCGATACCCGTCCTGCTGGCGGCGAGCCAGGGCGGGGTCGAGGGCGGGCACGGGCGGGCGGCGGGCAACGCAGCCGACGAACGAGTCGGGCACCCGGCGCATCAGGGCCAGCGGCCGCACGCGGCCAGGGTACCCGGGCCGGCGGCTCAGACGGGGGTGAGCAGGTAGTCCTCGGACTCGTCGTCCCAGGCCATGGTCACCACCTCCCGGGCGGCGGCGGCCCGGCAGAACTGGAGGAACCCGCGGTAGCCGTAGGCCTTCTCGCTGAAATCCGACTCGCTCTTGCGCATGCGGTCTTTGAGGCCGGAGAGGGGCACCGGCCCGCCCGAACCCACCCGGGAGACCACCTTGCGCAGCAGCTGGAAGGCCTTCTCCTCCTGGCCCCCTTCGCTGGGAAACGCCACCCCCGGGTCACCGCGGGCCGGCCCCTCCTCCATTTCGACGATCCGATGCTCGGCCAGGTGGCGCAGCAGCTCCCCGAAGGCGCGGAACCCGTAGTCGGCCTCGTTGAACGTAGGGTCTTTGCGCAACAGGGCCCGCTTCAAGGACGAGGCCAGCACCACCCCGTCGGTGGACTGCTGCAGCCCGCTCAGGGTCTGGGTGATGGTCTTCTCCAGGTCCACCAGCTCGGGGGGAGCCGCCGGCGCCGGGGCGGCGGCTTTCTCCTTCTTGGCACGCCGGTCCCGCTTCTGCGGCAGGTCGAGTCCGGGCAGCGACTCGTAGTAGAGGAACTCATCGCAGGCCGCCGCCAGCAGCGGCGAGGTGGAACCCCGCAGGCCGATGCCGATGACCCGGCGGTTCAGCCCGCGCAGCTTGTGCACCAGGGGGGTGAAGTCGCTGTCGCCGGTGCCGAGCACGAAGGTAGTGATGTAGTCGCGCTCAAAGCCGAGCTCCACCGCGTCCACCGCCATCTTGATGTCGGCGGCGTTCTTGCGGGAGACCCCGATGCGCTGCGGGATCTCGATGAGCTCCACCTGGTGCTCGGCGAGGTCCCGCCGGGCAGACTCGAACATGGTCCAGTCCGCGTAGGCGCGGCGCACCACCACCCGTCCCCGTTCGGCCAGCGCATCGGCGATGGGGCCGAACTCGAAGACGTGCCCGCTGAGGTCCTCGCGGGCACCGATGGCCAGGTTCTCGAAGTCGAGGAAAAGGGCAAGGCGTTCTTCGGCGACATCCATGGCGTCCAGGGTACAACCGGGCCGGGGCCGACTGCGGCAGGCCGGCCCGGGCTCGCCCCCCGCAGCCCATCCTGCTTGACTCCCCCGCCGTGGCCCGTCACCTCTCCCGCCTCACCGTTCGCGCCCTCTCGGGCCTGCACATCGCCGTGTACCGGGTGACACGGGGCCGGGTGGGCCGGCGCTTGGCCCGCCACGACATGCTGATCCTGACTACCACGGGGCGGCAGAGCGGCCGTCCCCACACCGTCCCCCTCCTCTACCTGCTGGTGAAGGGTGACCTGGCGGTGATCGCCTCCTTCGGTGGACACCCTTCCCACCCGGACTGGTACCGCAACCTGCTCGCCCACCCGCACGCCGAGGTGCAGGTCGATGGGAAACGCTTCCCGGTGACCGCCCGCACCGCCGATCCGGCGGAGCGACCCCGCCTCTGGGCGCTGGCCGTGGCGGAGTACCCCGGCTACGCCGGCTATCAGGAGAAGACCGACCGCCTCATCCCGGTGGTGCTGCTGCGGCGGGCCTAGGCGCGACGGCCGGCCACCCAGCCCAGGAAGCGCTCCCGCGGCCAGGTATTGGCCACCCGGCCCGGCGCCACCCAGCCCCGGAGGGCGTGGCGCACCCCCCAGGCCGTGTTGCCCAGCTCCCGGGTGTCGTGCGCATCGGTGTTGATGAGGAAGACCACCTCCCGGCCCCGAGCGGCCCGCAGGACCTCCACCGAGGCGTCCAGGCGGTCCAGGTGGCAGTTGATCTCGAGGGCGGTGCCCGTCTCCTCGGCGGCGGCAAGCACCGCCTCGATGTCCAGGTCGATGCCCGGGCGGCGGCCGATCTTGCGGCCGCTGAGATGGGCAATGGCGTCGACCGCCGGGTTGCGCAGCGCGGCCACGATGCGCCGGGTCTGGGCGTCCCGGTCGAGGTCGAACTGACTGTGGACCCCGGCCACCGTCCAATCGAAGCCGGTGAGGAAGGTAGGGTCGTAGTCCACCGAGCCGTCCGGGCCGATGTTGAGCTCGGCGCCGTGGAGCAGGGTCATCCCCGGGAAGCGGTCCCGCAGGGCCGTCAGGCGGGCCCGCTGCGCCAGCATCTCCTCGCGGGAGACCCCGTTGACCACCAGGTCCTCGGCGTGGTCGGTTATCGCCAGGTACTCGTAGCCCCGGGCGGCGGCCGCAGCCAGCATCGCCGGCAGCGGTGCCCGGCCGTCACCGGACAGGTCGGTGTGCACGTGGAGGTCGCCGCGCAGGTCCCCCTCCGCGACCGGCCGGGGCAGGGCCCCGGCTGCCGCCAGTTCGATCTCCCCGTTGTCCTCCCGCAGCTCCGGCGGGATCCACGGCAGGCCGAGGGCGGCATACACCTCCTCCTCCGTGGCCGAGGCGAGGACCCGGCCGGTGGCCGTGTCGGTCAGGCCGTACTCGCTGAGCGTCCACCCTCGGTCGATGGCCAGTTGGCGCAGGCGGATGTTGTGCGCCTTCGACCCCGTGAAGTACACCGCCGCCGAGCCGTACTGCCCCGGTTCCACTACCCGCAGGTCGATCTGCATACCCGACGAGGAGACGATCGCCGACTTGCGGGCGCCGTAGGCGATCACCTCGGCCACGATCGGCATCGACGTGAAGCGGCTCATCACCGCCTCCGGGCCGTTCTCGGCAGCGACGACCACATCGATGTCGCCGACGGTCTCCCGAAAGCGGCGCACGCTCCCCATGACCTCGGCCCGTACCACTCCCGGCACCGAGCCGAGTGCTGCGGTCACATCGGCGGCTGCCCGCAGTGCGTCGGCGAGGGGGGTGCGCCGCTCCTTGCTGCCGATCCCGAGCCGCTCGATGGCGCGAGCGATGTTCTCCTCGCTCCTGGGCCCCAGGCCGGGCACCGTGCGCAGGGCCTGGGTGTCGATGGCTGCCTTGAGATCCTCGACCGACCCGATCCCCAGGTGCTGCCGCAGGGCGAGCGCCGTCTTCGGCCCTACCCCCGGCACCCGGGTCAGCTCCTGAAAGGCGGGTGGGTACTCGGCGCGCAGGAGATCGAGCCTGGCAATGCGCCCCGTGCCCACGAGTTCTCGGATCTTGCGGGCGGTGCTCCGCCCCAGGGACCTCAGGGCGGCGAGCTCGTCCTCGCTCAGCGCCGCCACCGGCTCGGGATGCCCTTCCACCGTGCGCGCCGCCCGCTCGTAAGCCCGCACCCGGAAGGACTGGGAGGTGCCATCTTCCAGGGTGATGAGCCGTGCCAGCTCGTAGAGCAGGGAGGCGATCTCGCCGTTGCCGAGCACCCGGCCAGGATACGGGGGCGCCGTTCCGAGAGGGGGGTTCGCTGCGGCGGCGGCCGGCGGCCACCATAGGGGTATGGCCGGCCGCCGGCTCCTTGCGTTGCTTGCCGTCACCCTGGTGGCAGGGGCGGTGGCCTGGGCCCTCACCCGCCTGCCGGGGGCACCTGCCGCCTGCCTACCCGCCGACTGTGACTGCGAGGCGGCCGGTTCGGGCCCAATCCGTCAGCCGGCCAACGCCTGGTCGTCACTCGCCATCGCCGTTGCGGGAATCGCAGTTCTCATCGCCTCTCCCGCGGGGCTCAGCGGAAGCCCTCCCCCTCCGCCCCCTCCCGCCGCCGCGGGAGGGGGAACGCGGCCGGCGCAGCCGGCCGCGGAGGGGGCAGACATCACCACCGGCCGTGGCAGCCACCATCCACCTGCCCTTACCAGTCTGATCGCGGGCGGGGCGCTGGTCGCCGCCGGAGTGGCGGCCTTCCTGGCCCACGCCGGGCTCACCGCCTGGACGGCCCGTCTCGATGGGATCGCCGTTGCCGTCCTGGTCGGCACCCTGGTGCTGCACGGGTTGGCGCGGAGTCGCTTCCATCGCCTCCCGCGCGGGGCTCAGCGGAAGCCCTCCCCCTCCGCGGCCGGCGCAGCCGGCCGCGGAGGGGGCAGAACGCGGCGCACCCTCCCGCGTACCCTCATCCCCTGGCTCCT
>CAYGYX010000016.1:16048-25450 GCA_964354255.1 uncultured Acidimicrobiia bacterium
GCGGAGGGGGCAGAACGCGGCGCACCCTCCCGCGTACCCTCATCCCCTGGCTCCTCCTCGCCCTGGGGGGTCTCTGCTGGTGGCTGGGGCACAGCGGCGGGCCCTGGTGCCGGCCCGACTCACTGCTGCAAGCCCACGCCGCCTGGCACCTACTGGCCGCCGGCGCCATCGGCCTGTGGCTGAAGCCCGAGAGCGAATGGTCGGCAGAACCGGCCCGCAAGCCCCGCCGCCCTCTACCCTCAGGGCGGAAAGGCCCAGCGACCCCATGAGCAGGCGCCGCGATTACCTGAGCTTCTTCGGCAGAGGACGCAGCCGGAGAGACCTGGTGTTCGTGCGCGAGCCGGGCAGCCGGCGCCGCTGGCTGATCCCCGTCCTGCTCCTCGCCGCGGCCGGCGGCGCCGCCTGGTGGTGGTTCGCCCGACCCGGCCCGGAGCAACCCGACACCACCCCCGTCGGAGTCACCACCATGCCCACCATCATCTACCCGGAGAGCAGCAGCACCACCGGCGCCACCGAGGAGGAGGCCTCCTGCCCGCCGAGCGCCGACACCGTTCACTGGACCACGTTCCAGGCCACCTCCGAACGGACGGGATGCATCGAAGCGCCCACGATCACCCGCCCCGTCATCTTGTGGAAGGCGAAGGTCGGGGTGCAAGGCTGGCTCAACAACCCGGTGGTTGCCGACGACACCGTCTACGTCGGGAGCGCCGGCGACGTGCAGTTCGAGTCGGACACCGCCGACGGGGTCTACGCCATCGACCTGGCAGCCGGGACCCGGGTCTGGTTCTTCGCCGCCTCCCTCGACGTGAACGGCGTAGCCGTCTCCGACGGGGTGGTCGTCGCCACCGGGGACGAAGGCCTGGTCTGGGGCATCGACGCGGCCGAAGGCCTGGGCCTCTGGACGGCCAACCTGGAAGCCGCCGTCTTCACCAACCCGCTCATCGTCGGCGGCCTGGCAGTGGTGGGTGACGGGTCCGGCACGATCAGCGCCTTCGACCTGGACACCGGGGAGCGCCGCTGGCGGGTGACGGTGCAGGGGGCGGTGCGGGGGGGAGCCGCCTCCGACGGCGAGCGCATCTACGTGATCAGCGAGGAACGCGACGCCGTCGCCCTCGACCTGGAGGGCACCGTCCTCTGGCAGCAGACCATCAGCGGACGCACCGGGGAAGGCGGGCAGGTGCGAGTCTTCGCCGCTCCCACCATTGCCGGCGACTTCCTGGTCATCTCCCTCGTGCGCGAGGACGTCTTCGCGGAACCGGCCTTGCTCGCCCTGGACCGCGAGACGGGCAACGTCGCCTGGCAAGCCGAGGACGCCGCCGGCATCAAGTCGGAGTGGGGCAACGTGCGCTCCTCCCCGGCGGTGGTGGGTGACCTCCTGGTCTACGGCGAGCCATACTCAGACCGCCTGGTGGCCTTGGGGATCGAGGATGGGCGCACCCGCTGGTCGGTCCAGGTGGGCCCCCTCTGTTACCCCCACTGGTCCTCGCCGGCTGTGGTGTCCGGGCAGGTGATCCTCCCCCGCTACGACGGCGGCCTCTACGCCGTCGCGCTGGCGACCAAGACCAAGGCCTGGTCCATCTACCTGGGCCAGCAAGCGCTGGACGGCGAGTTCCCCGCCGACTTCGGCGACGACTTCTGCGAGTGGCAACCGAAGGCAGGCGCCTCGGTGATCGCCTCCCCGGCGGTGGCCGACAACGGGGTGGTCGTCGTCGGGACCCTCGAGGGCTACCTGATGGCGGTGGGCGACGCCGACTGGTGAGCCAGCGGGAGAGGCACGACCCGGCTCCTCTAGGCTTCCGCCCGTGCCCGACGCCTACGACTGGATCGACCACGGCCGAGGGGTCTTCTCCAAGCGCTATCCATCCCTCGACCTCAACATCGGCGTCGTCGTCTGCAGCGAGGGTGTGCTGGTGGTGGACACCCGGGCCCACCATCAGCAGGCTCGGGAGCTGCTCGACGATCTGACGTGCATCACCCCACACCCGGTGCGCTGGGTGGTGAACACCCACCACCACTGGGACCACACCTTCGGTAACGGCGCCCTCGTCCCCACTCCCATCTGGGGGCACGACCGCTGCGCCGAGGCCCTGCGCCTGCGCGGCGAACGCATGCGCCGGGAGGCCAGAGAGTGGTTCCCGGCCCATGCCGAGCTCTTCGACGAGGTGGTGATCACCCCGCCCGACCACACCTTCTCCCAGGCGGCCGACCTCACCCTCGAGGGCCGGGTGGTGGAGCTTCGCTACCTGGGCCGCGGCCACACCGACAACGACATCGCGGTAGCCGTACCCGACGCCGGGGTCCTGTTCGCCGGGGACCTCATCGAGGAGAGCGGCCCGCCCTATTTCCAGGACTCGTACCCGCTGGAGTGGCCCGACACCGTCGCCGCCTTGCTGGAGATGGTGCAGGGCCCGGTGGTGCCGGGGCACGGGTCCGTGGTCGATCGCGCCTTCGTTGCCGCCCAGCAGCAGGACCTCGCCGAAGTGGCTCGCCTCGCCGTCGAGCGCCACGCGGCGGGCATGACCGCCGAGCACGCCGCCGCGACCGGAGGGCCCTTTCCCTCCGATGCCCTGGAGGCCGCCTTTGCCCGGGTATGGCCGGGCCTGGAGTTGGGGGGCTAGGCGGCTTGATCCCCTCCTGGTTCACCAGCGCCCTCGCGACCCCGCGTCGGGAGGGCACCGTCGACGCCGACGGATGTCCCATCCACTACTTCGACTGGGGTGACGAGGGCGCCCCCGGCCTCGTCTTCATCCACGGCGGAGCGGCCCACGCCCACTGGTGGTCGTTCCTCGCCCCGCTCTTCACCTATCGGTGGCGGGTGGTGGCCTTCGACCTCAGCGGCCACGGCGACAGCGGACGGCGGGTCGCCTACTCCCCGGAGGCCTGGGCCGGTGAGGCCGCGGCCGTGGTGCAACGCGCCGCCTTCCCCGGCCCGCCGGTGATCGTCGGGCACAGCCTGGGCGGCCTGGTCGCCATCCAGGCGGCCCTCGACCACTGCCCCGAACTGGCCGGGGTAGTGCTGGTGGACGCGGCCGTGCGCCGGCCCGACCCGGAGTCGCCGGAGGGGGGACGCGGCCAGGCCTTCCGCTCCCCGGGGACCTACCCCACCCTGGAGGAGGCGCGGGAGCACTTCCGGCTCATCCCGGAGCAGCCCATGGTCCCCCCCTTCATCATCGACCACATCGCCCGCCACTCCCTGCGTCGGGACGCCGAGGGCTGGACCTGGAAGTTCGATCCGGCGGTGTTCCGTCAGCCCCGGTTGCACATGGGCGAGCGCCTGGCGGCGGCCCGCTGCCGGCTCGCCCTCTTCTACGGAGAGCGCAGTGCCATCCTCTCCCCCGACACCGCCGCCTACATGTCCGAGTTGATGGGCGGGCGAGCCCCGGTGATTGCCATCCCGGAGGCCCACCACCACCTGGTGCTCGACCATCCCCTGGCCTTCGTGGCCGCCTTGCGCACGCTCCTGCTCGACTGGGAGCACTCCACGCCGCGGCAGGAGAGCTGAGAGCCGGTCCCTCTCGGGCCGGCAGCTACTCGTAGGAGATGGCGTCGAGCACGTCGAGGCGCGAGCCCCGCCAGCCGGGGATCACCGAGGCGAGCACCCCGCCCAGGGCGGCCAGCACCAGGTAGACGGCCAGGTTCCCCCAGGGCACGGCCACCTGCAGGCCGGCGCCGATGGCGGCGACTACCGCCACCCCCAGGCCCACCCCGACCACCATGCCGATCACCGCCCCGAAGACGGCGATGAGCACCGCCTCCCAGCGGATCATGCGCCGCACCTGGCGGCGGGTCATACCGACCGCCCGGAGCAGGCCGATCTCCCGCTTACGCTCCATGATCGACAGGGCCAGGGTGTTGGCGATGCCGAGCAGGGCGATGACGATGGCCATGGCCAGCATGCCGGTGAGCACGTTGAGTATCAGGTCGAGCTGCGAGGCCACCTTGTCCACGTATTCCTCGGCGTTGTTCAGCTCGGCGTTGGGGTAGTCGGCGATGATCGCCTCCAGGGTGGGACGCACCGCCTCCCGATCGACGCCATCCTCCAGGAGGGTGATGACCATCTGGTCGCGGTCCCACTCGTAGTGAGAGGTGAAGGCATCGAGGGAGATCACCACGTCGCTCTGGAAGAGGTCGGCCCCATACACGGCCACCACCTGGAGGTCCTCGACCGCGCCGTCGGGAAACTCGACGGGGAAGGAATCGCCCACCGCCAGGCCCTCCTCGGCGGCGAAGCCCTCGTGCAGCATCACCGTCCCCGGTCGGGCCAGGTCGGCAAAATCCCCCGAGGACACGCCGAGGCGAACCACCTCGTCGGCCCCCTGGTCGACGCCGATCAGGTACTCAACCCCGGCCTGGACCCCGTACCCGGTGCCGATATCCTCGCCGCTCCCCGGCACCCGCCATTCGCCGAGTCGGTAGGTGGAGGCCACCGCCACCTCCGGCAGGGAGCGCAGGCGGGAGGCGATCTCCGGGCTCAGCCCGCCGGTGAATGGGTTGCCCTGGGAGCTGGGCTGGACCTGGTACTCACCGATGATCTCATCGCGCACCGTTCCCTCGATGCTGCGCTTGGCCGAGGCGACGATGGTGGCCACCACCGTGACCAGGGCCACCCCGATCATCAGGGCCGAGGCGGTGGCCGCCATGCGCCGCGGCTTGCGCACCGCGTTCTCCCGGGAGAGGCGCCCGGTGACGCCGAAGGCCCGGGGAAGGGGGCTGCCCACCACCCGCCCGAACTGGCGGGCGAATAGGGGAGCCACCGTCGACACCCCGATGAAGGTGACGCCGGCCCCGATCCCGGTGATGAGCAGGGGACTACCCAGCTCGGTGTAGAGACCGACCAGCAGCATGACGACCCCCAGCGCCACGATCCCGGCCCCCACTGCCGCCCGCAGCCGCAGCGACTTGAAGTAGGTGGACTCCAATTCCCGCAGGGCGGCGACCGGGGGGATCTTCGACGCCTTGCGGGCGGGGAGGATGGCCGACAGCACGGTCACCACCGTGCCCACCGCCATCGCCACGATCACGGTGCGAGGCAGCACGGTCAGGCTGCCCTGGGGGAAGTCGATGCCGATCGCGGCGAGCAGGACGCGCAGGCCCACCGCCAGCGCCACCCCCACTCCTACCCCCACGGCCGAGGCCAGCAGGCCGACGACCAGGGCCTCCAGGATGACCAGCCAGGTGATCTGGCGGCCGGTGGCCCCGACGGCCCGCAGCATCCCCAGCTCCCGGGTCCGCTGGGCCACCACGATGCGGTAGGTGTTCTGGATGAGAAAGGCCCCGACGAAGATCCCGATGCCGGCGAAGGCGAGCAGCAGGGTGTTGAAGAAGCCGACTGCCGACTCCACCCCTTCCCGACCCTCCTCGATCTGCTCGCTGGCCAGGATGGCCTCAGTCCCCTCGGGGAGCACCCCTTCCACCGTCTGCCGAACGTCCTCCGCGTCGGCCCCCTCGGCGGCGACGACGGCGATCTGGCTGTACTCGTCCACGAAGCCGAGGAAGAGCTGAGCGGTGTCGACGTCGAAGAGCACCACGGTGGCTCCGAGGAGGTTGTCGGCGTCGCCGTAGCCGGCGGTGCCGACCACCGTGAAGGTCCTGGTCCCGGAGGGCAAGAGGAGGTCGATCGAGTCGCCCAGGGCAAACTCGTACTTGCGGGCGGTGAAGACGTCGATGGCCACCTCGAGCGGGCCCTGCGGGGCCCGGCCCTCGCGCAGCACCACCTCGGTGAGTTCGGCTTCGGCCTCGCTCCACGAGAACGCCAGGTTGGGCGGCCCCATGCCGCCGATGGGCCGGCCTTCCTTGTCGAGGGGCTGGGCGATGCCCTGCACCGAGGGCAGGACGCTTGCCACGCCGGGGAGCGCCTCCAGGGTCTCCACCAGCGACTCCGGCACCCGCCCGGCCTCGTAGCCGAACTCGACGTCGGCCCGCACCACCACGTCGACGTTGCTCTCCTGCTCGAAGAGCACGTCGAAGGCGTCCTTCAGGGTGTCGGTGAAGACGTACGACCCGGCGATGAAGGCGACGCCGAGGATGATGGCCGTGGCCATGAGGAACAGGCGCCCCTTGTGCCCCATGGCGCCCTTCAGTGCCAGGCGCAGCACGTCAGCCCCCCAGCGCCTTCATCCGATCGAGGATGGCGTCGGCGGTCGGCGCCTCCATCTCGTCGATCTGGCGCCCGTCGGCCAGAAAGACCACCCTATCGGCGAAGGCAGCCACCTTGGGGTCGTGGGTGACCATCACGATGGTCTGCCCGAACTCGTCCACCGCCCGCCGCAGGAAGCGCATCAGCTCGCCGGATGCCTTCGAGTCGAGGTTCCCCGACGGCTCGTCGGCGAAGACGATCTCGGGCCGTGACACCAGGGCCCGCGCCGCGGCCACCCGCTGCACTTGGCCGCCCGACAGTTCGGCGGGACGGTGGCTGAGGCGGTCGCGCAGGCCCATGGTGTCCACCACCGTGTCGAACCAGGGGCGGTCGAGGTCATCGCCGGCGATGTCGATGGGCAGCGTGATGTTCTCGGCGGCGTCGAGGGTAGGTATCAAGTTGAAGGCCTGGAAGACGAACCCCACCTTCTGGCGGCGGAGCAGGGTGAGCTGACGATCGTTGAGGTCGCCGAGGCGGGTCTCACCGATGTAGGCGCTGCCCGACGTGAGCGAGTCGAGGCCGGCGACGCAGTGCAGCAGCGTCGACTTGCCCGACCCGGAGGGGCCCATGATGGCGGTGCAACGGCCCTTCTCGAACGAGACCGACATGTCGTCGAGGGCGCGCACTGCGGTGTCGCCCTCGCCGTAGACCTTGCTGGCGTTCTCCACCCGGGCGGCAACGGCGTCCATCACGAGCCGTCCTTGCGCTGCACGCGAATGGTGCAGTTGGTCACCATGGCGGCAATGGCCCCGACCGCCGCCAGCACCGGCAGCAAGAGGGCCCCGACCACCCCGATGGTGAGGGGGATCTCGATGAGGGTCTTGCCCTCTTCGTTGTCGATGATGATGCGGCGGATGTTGCCCTCGCGGATGAGCTCCTTGACCTTGGCGATCAACTCCTCACCCTTCACCTGGAACTCGTCCATGCGGCTCTTGTCGCCCTGATCAGTCATGTCGGTCTCCTCTGCGTCTTCGGCCGGCACGTGCCACCGAACAACCGCGATGGTAGGGGCAGCCCGGGGCAAGCCCTGTCACGGCCTGGCCCTCTGCGACCCCCGCGGGTGCTTCCACGCTGGACCAGCGGACGCTACCGGGGGCGGGTGACGCCGAGCGCGCCTCGGCGTGAACGGCGGGTGAATCTCCGCGGAGGCTAACCGAGGAAGCGGCTTGACATCCCAGCACTTGCCGCTAGCGTGAACTTTGTGGAGCAAAGTTACCGAGGAGCCAGGTCCACGTCCACCCCCGACCTCAAGTCCATCGAAAGGGCCTCGTTCCGGGCGACCGTCGACGACGGGCTCTGGGACCTCCTCCTGGCAAGCATCGTGGCCATGTTCGCGCTCGCCCCCCTGGTCAGCTCGTCGCTCGGGGACTTCTGGAGTTCGGCGGTCTTCCTACCGATCTGGGCGGTCGTCTACGGCGTGGTCGTCCTGGTCAAGCGGCGGGTGGTGAAGCCCCGCGTCGGCCTGGTGAAGTTCGGAGCAGACCGGCGCCGGCGCATGCTCCGGCTCTCCTGGGCCATGGTGGCCGTCAACGTTGTCATGCTCGGCGTAGGGATCGCCGTTGCCATCGCCGCCGAGAAGGGCGCCGGAGCCGGGCTCATCTACCCCATCTCCCTGGGGGTGGTCGCCCTCGCGTTGTTCTCCGTCGGAGCCTGCGCGCTGGGAATCCCGCGGCTGTTCGCCTACGGCGTACTGCTCGCCGGGGCACCCCTGGTGGGGGAATGGCTCTGGCGCGCCGGCCGCGCTTCTCACCACGGCTTCCCGGTGGTGTTCGGGGCAGCGGCGGCCGCGATCGCCGTCACCGGGACGGCCCGCTTCCTCCAGGTGCTACGCCGCCACCCCACCCGGGAGCCGGAGCCGGAGCTCCTCCTCAACGATGACTGACGAACCGCCCGGGCAGGAAGGCCCGGCCAACCTCGATCCCGTCATCCACGCCCCCGCCAGGCTGTCGCTGATGACCCACCTGTTTGTGGTGGATGGGGCCGACGCCACGTTCCTCCTGAACCGGACCGGTCTCACCTGGGGCAACCTGGCCACCCACCTGCGCAAGCTGGAGGGCGCCGGGTACGTGCTTATCAGCAAGGAATTCCTGGGCCGCCGCCCCCGCACCGTCATCGCCATGACCCCGGCAGGCCGAGCTGCCTTCGACAAGTACCGGGCTGCCATGCAGCAGATGCTGGCGGCTCCCTCCTCCACGCCGCCGACGACGCGGGCGCCGGGCCACCGCGGCCGGGGTCCGGCCCACTGACATGGTCGGCGGGGTATCGCCCAGCTCGAGTCGGCCCATCAAGACGGAACCGAGAACTCCAGTCCGGCTGCGACCAGACATGGACAGGACACCACCACTGCTCGGCGTGTCACCCTCCCCACTGTTGCCGGCAACCTGCACTCCGCCGCGGCAGGCAGCGCTTCAGACCCAGCGCTTCGGCCGGTCGCGCAGGCCGATCCCCCAGCGCTCGCAGAACTCGAGGAACCGGTGCCGACGCACCCCCTGCCACTCCAGGTCGGCGAGGTTCTCCCGGAGAGGGACATCGCGACGCAGGGTGGCCAGGAACCGGTAGACCAGAGCCTCGGCCAGGCTGCCCCGCAGCGCCGCCACCAGGCGGTCCGCCCCCCGCACCTCCGGAGCCCACAGCTGGGTCTCGAGGGGAATGCCCTCGAGATGCCGGTGCCGGGCCAGGACCGCCGCCGACGACTTCGCTCCCCAGCCCCGCACCCCGGGCAGGCCGTCGGCGCTGTCGCCCACCAGGGCCAGATAGTCGGGGATCGACTCGGGGGCGACCCCGAAACGGCCCCAGACCCCCTCTTCGTCGAAGAAGGCCCCCTTCCGCCGGTCGTAGCAGACCACTCGCGTCCCCTGCACGCACTGGCAGAGATCCTTGTCGGGGCTCATCAGGACCACCTGTTCGACTTCGCCAGCGAAGCGAGCCGCGGCGGTGGCGAGGGCGTCATCGGCCTCGTAGGTAGTCATCCGCCACACCACCACCCCCAGTGCCTCCAGGCCGTCTTCGGCGATGGGGAACTGGGCGAGCAGCTCGGCGGGCACCCCGGCCTCGGTCTTGTAACCGGGGAAGAGGTCGTTGCGGAAGGAGCGGATGACCGTGTCGAAGGCGGCTCCCAGGTGGGTCACCCCCTCCCCCTGCAGGAGGCTCAGGGTGCTGGCCAACAGGCCTTGCACTGCCCCCACCTCGACCCCGTCGGGCGAGGTGCGCCTCGGCGCCCCGTAGTAGGCCCGGAACAACTCGTAAGTGCCGTCGAGCAGGTGGAG
>CAYGYX010000016.1:25550-33005 GCA_964354255.1 uncultured Acidimicrobiia bacterium
GGGGAGCGCCGGCGCCGGCCGATGCCTCCCGGGGAGAAGCCGGGCGCAGGGCCGTCTGCCCGTCTGGAGGGGAGGTTGCCGATGCTGGGATGAGGCGCTTGCGCGACCCGGAGGAGGCGGGTGCGAGTGGCTGTTACTCGTCGGGGATCACCGCCGCCGGGGGCAGTGGCTCCGCCATCCCGGCCGGACGTCGGCCCGGCCCCGGAGGCGGGCACGACCTTCTAGGGTTCGGCACATGACCACCTTCGAGCATGTCCCGCACCACCGAGTCACCCACCGGGAGCCTCCCGCCCAAAGCGGGGACGAGTACGAGAGGATCGGGTTCAACGGCCGCCTCGGAGCCGCCATCACCCGAGGAGTCGGGACCATGTGGGCCTTCTACTTCGCCGCCGCCTTCATGGCGGGGTGGATGCTGCTGGCCGCGACCCACGTCATCTCGTTCGACCCCTACCCGTACCCCTTCCTGCTCTTCCTGGGCAACATCGTCCAGCTGCTGCTGATGTTCGTCATCCTCGTCGGCCAGCAAGTGCTGGGCCGCGCCACCGACAGGCGGGCGGTGCAGACCTACCAAGACGCCGAGGCGATCCTCCACGAGTGCCTCGAACTCCAGCGCCATCTGACCGTCCAGGACCATTCGCTCGACTCTCTCATCTCCCGCATGGAGCGGCTGTCGGGGCAGGCCACCCCCAACAGCGCTTGAGCTCCGCCGAGCCCGACCCCTCCGCCGCCCCGCCCCGCCCCGCCCGCCGGCTCCGCCGGTCGGGACCCGGCGCGGGCGCACCGGGCAGCAGCCGGGCAGCGGTCCCTAACCCGCTCCTCGGGGGCTTGGCCAGGGCAGCGGCCGGGCTCGGTCGCCCCTTTCGCTCCTCCCCGCGCCCGCGGAGAGGCACCCGGCTCACCGATCCTGCGACAGGATCAGGGCGCTGTAGGGGCCGAGGCCGACGTCGCCGTGGAAGGGGAGGCCACCCCACTCCCCGGGCCGGGCGTCGGTGTCGTAGGCGTGTAAGGCCCCGAAGGACGGGTCGTACCCCGCCCAGTCGCTGTTGAAGCGGACCCGCCACCGCCCGCCCCGGGGGAAGCCGATGGTGTAGCCCGGGTAGGTGCGGTCGGCGAAGTTGGCCACCACCACCACGTCGTCCCCGGGGCCGCCGCGATCCCAGCGGTGGAAGGCGACCACCTTGCCATCCTCGTCGACGTGGTGGACCCGGACTCCCCCGCCCGCCAGGCCGGCGGTGAATCCCCGGAGGTTGCGGCGCAGGGCAATGAGGTCCCGGTACAGGTCGACGATGCCGGCGAACTGTTCCCTCCGCGACCAGTCCACCGGGTCCTGGTCCTGGAACCAGCGGTCCTCCAGCATCTCCTGGCCCTGGAAGAGCATGGGGGTCCCGGGCGAGGTGAACACCAGTACGGCGCCCAGGGTGGATCGCTTCTTCGACGGCCAGGAGTCGGCCTGCCCCGGCCAGATCTCCTCGGGGAGGCGCTCCCGGCCGTTGGCCACCTCGTCGTGCGACTCGGTGTAGATGACCCGCCGGAGGGGGTCACCGACACCAGCGCCGGCCACGGCCCGGGCTACCTCGGTCATGCTCCGGCCCTCATCGGCGGGCGGCACGAGCACCCGTCGCAGGGTGTGCACGAACTCACCGTCCCACTGGGCATCGAAGCCCGCCCCGCCTTCGGCGGTGGGTCGGGTGAGAGCCGGGTTGCCGGCCAGGTCCTCGGCGATGCTCGGTTTCCACGGCTGGCGGGCGTCGATCTCGTCGTTGACCCAGCGGAGCAGACCCCACCCATCGGCCAGGGCGGTGGCCGGGTCGGCATCGTTCCCGTCGACGTCGCGGATGTAGCGCGTGGCGTCCCAGCGGAGGCCGTCGGCCCGATATTCCTCGAGCCACATCAGGGCGTTGTCCCGGATGTACTGCCGCACCTCTGACCGGCCGTAGTCGGGGCGCTCGCCCCAGGGGGTACGGGAGTGCCAGTCCTCGTAGAAGTAGATGCCGCCTTTGCCCGGCTCGCCCCACCCGTCGAAGCGCCACAGGGCGTTGTCGCCCGGGCCCCAGTGGTTGTAGACCACGTCGAGAATCACCGCGATGCCATGGGCGTGGGCGGCATCGATGAAGCTCAGGAGGCCATCGGGCCCGCCGTAGGCCTCCTCGACGGCAAAGGGATTGGCCGGGTTGTACCCCCACGAGTAATCGGCGGCGAACTCGGCGGCCGGCATCACCTCCACGGCGTTCACCCCCAGGGCGGCCAGGTAGGGCAACTTCTCGGCGGCGGTGCGGAAGCGACCCGGCTCGCCCCCGGGCCGGTCGTTGAACGTGCCCACGTGCA
This sequence comes from uncultured Acidimicrobiia bacterium, assembly GCA_964354255.1. GTDB lineage: Bacteria > Actinomycetota > Acidimicrobiia > Spongiisociales > UBA11373 > VGBK01. The sequence continues at coordinate 27,876 of CAYGYX010000016.1, forward strand.
GTTCGTACAGCACCAGGTGGTGCCAGACCGGCATGCGGAAGGGGGCCCGATACCGCCGCGCCAGGTCGACGACGACCGCATCCCCGGCCGAGTGGGTGACCAGGCGGGCGTAAGGGTCGATACGGGACAGGTCCTCTCCCCCGGTGCCGACCGAGTAGCGGTACCGGTCGCCCGGGCCGGCACCGGCCACATCGGCGGACCAGTATCCGTTGCCCTCCTGGGTCAGGGGATGCGCGGACGGCGACCAGTCGTTGAAGGTGCCCATCACCGCCACCCGCTCGGCGTGGGGAGCCCACACCCGGAAGGTGGTGCCGCCGTGGTAAGGGATCGACCCCATACCCGGCCGGGGGGATGGCAAGGCGTCGGGCACGGGCGGTTCCTCTTTCGCGGGGGGCCGAGTGTGCCACGGCGGCGGGGCCAGGCCGTCGCGCCCTCCCCCGGCCGGTTCCCGGCCGCTACCCTCGGGGCATGACCTACCGCCCGGCCCGGCCCCCGGTGGTCTTCGGGGCCTGCCGCTTCGAGAGCGCCCTCCTCTCCAACCGCTGGCGCCTGGTGCAGGGCCAGCAGGTGCTGGCGGAGTTGCAGCGCATCCCCACCCGGCACATCTCGCTGCTGCGCCTCCCCGACCGCACGCTCATCGAGCTCCGCCCCTCCGGCTGGGGGACGGTGGCCGCCTACTACCGCGACGAGGAGATCGCCCGGGTGGAGCGCAGCTCCTGGTGGGGCCGGCGTTGGCAGCTGACCGGCCCCGGCTTCGCCTGCGCCCTCACCAGCGATCCCCTGCCCCGCCGCTGGTCGCTGCGCTACGGCAACGAACCGGTGGGCCGCCTCGCCGGCACCCTCTGGTCCTACAACCGCCTGGCCGTGCACACCGACGTCGCGGTCCCCGTCGCCTCGCTGGCCCTCGCCTGGCACGTGCTGGCGCGTCCCTGGGAGGCGGCGGCCGCCCCCGGCGCGCTGGTGCCGGCGCGGGAGCCCCGTTGAATGCTCGGTCAGCGTGCCTGACGGGCACCTGATCTCGGCCTCCGACCTTGGGGGACGCCTCGGCGATCCCCGACTGCGCCTGGCCGACGTGCGCTGGTACGTGGGTGAGCCGGGGCGCAACCGGGACGAGTACGCCGCCGGGCACCTGCCGGGGGCGATCCTCCTGGACGTCGACACGGACCTGAGCGCTCCCTCCGGCCCCGGGCGCCACCCTCTCCCCGATCCGGCGGCCTTCGCCGCCCTCATGGCCGAGCGAGGCTTGGGGGACGACCACCTCATCGTCGCCTACGACGACGCCGACGGGATCTACGCCGCCCGGCTCTGGTGGATGTTGCGCTGGATCGGCCACCCCGGTGGCCGCCTGCTCGACGGGGGCCTCCGGGCGTGGCAGGCTGCCGGCCTCCCCCTCACCACCGATGCGCCCCGGCCGACGCCCGCCCTGATGACGGTGCGGCCCGGCCCCACCCGGGTCATCGACCGCGACGGCCTGTGGGCGCGCCTGGGCTCCGCCCTCCTACTCGACGCCCGCCTGCCCGACCGCTACACCGGCGAGCAACACCCGGTCGATCCCCTCGGCGGGCACATCCCCACCGCCCGCCACGCTCCCGTCACCGGCAACCTGGGGCCGGACGGGCGCTTCCTGCCGCCCGAGGATCTGGCTCGGCGCTACCGGGCGCTGGGGGTGGGTGAGGGCGACACGGTGGCTTCCTGCGGCAGCGGGGTCACCGCCTGCCACGACATCCTGGCGATGGTCCTGGCCGGGCTCCCCGAGCCGATCCTCTACCCGGGCTCGTGGAGCGACTGGTGCACCTCCGGCCTGCCCTACGCCACCGGGCCCGAGCCGGGCACCGTCTAGTCAGCCTGCCGGGCCCAGGCCGAGGCCCTTCTCCGCCGCCTCGAAATGCTGCCCGCCCCGCAGCACCGGGGCCAAGAGGTCGCCGAAGCGAGTGACCCGGTCCCAGATGGTGGCGATGGTGAACGCGGCCGGGTCGGCCCCCTTCACCTCCTCCCACAAGAGCGGCGTCGACACCGGCGCTCCCGGGCGGGGCCGTCGTAGGCTGGACTGACATGGGTCACGACATCCGCATCGGAGTGGAGCCGCCCCCCGCCCCTCCTCCCCGGTCGGGGAAGCTGATCGGCCTGGCGGCGGCCCTCGTCCTGTTGGTGTCGGCCGGGGCCTGGCTGGTGGGGAGCTTCCGCGACTCCTCCTCGCCCGCCACCACCACCATCGGTCTGCCCGGGGAGACCACGACCACGACCACCGAGCCGACCGCCGCCGCCCTGGAGGACCGGCTGCCGCGGGCCCGCACCTTCTGGACGGCGCTGGGGGCAGGCGACGCCGCCCTCGCCACCGCCGCCGCGGTGCCCGAACCCGCCCCGGGAACCGCCGACCTCATCGCCTTCGTCGCCGCCCTCTCCCCCGGCTTCACCGTCGGCGACTGCCGGGTGTTCGCCGCCAACGCCGTCGAGTGCCTGGTGACGGTGACCAATGAGGATCTCCTCGCCATCGGCCTGGGCACCGCCGACGAGCGACTGCTCGTCTCCGATGACGGCTGGTTCGACGTGCCTTCCGTGGTCTCGTCGTCGGCCGCCCGCCTCAGCCTCCACGCCCTCAACATCCACACCGAGGAGGTGCAGGCCGCCTGCCCCCTCACCGGCAGCCCCCAGGTGTCCGGCCTGGCCATCGTGGGGTCCCCCACCGCCGCCTGCGGCGCCTACCTGGCCGGCCTCATCCCGGAGTATCTCGGTGGCGATGACACCGTGACGAGCCTGCCGTGAGCCAGACTGTGCGGAGGAGAGGAGACCTTCGTGGACGCTGATACCGGCCCGGCCGCTGCCTATCCCCCGCCGCCTCCGCCCCCGCCCGCCCCGTCCAGGCCGGGGGTGCCCTGGTGGGCCGCCGCCGCCGGCCTGGCGGTGGTGGCGGCCGTGGTCGCCATCGTGCTGATGATGCAGGGCGGCGATGGGCCCGCCACCACCCTGGCCGGCTCCACCTCCACTACCACGCCCGCTACCGAGACCACCACCTCCACCACGACGGCCGCCACTACCACCACCATCGGCCCGACGACGACGGCCACCACGCCGACGACCACGAGCACCAGCACGACCACCACCACGGTGGTGGCCGACGATCACTACGGCCCGGCGGCCCTCGACTACTTCCGGCAGATCGCCGGTACGGCCGAGTACGGAGGAGAAGCGGGCACGCTCCACCGCTGGACGGGCGACCTGCGCATCGCCGTTTACGGTGACCCCACAACCCGGGACCGCCGGGCCCTCGCCGCGGTGGTCGACGACCTGAACGAGATCATCGGCACCGTCGAGGTGAGCGTCGTCGAGAGCGATTCCAACATCGAGATCTACTTCGTGCCGGTGGAGGAGTTCGCCGCCATCGAGCCCGGCTACGTCGAGGGCAACCTGGGTTACGTGTACATCTGGTGGGATGCGGCCGGCTCGATCTACTCCGGCCGGGTGCTCATCTCCACCACCGGCGTGACCCCGGCCGAGCGCGCCCACCTGATCCGCGAGGAGCTCACCCAGGGGCTGGGGCTGCTCAACGACTCGTTGAGCTACCCCGAGAGCATCTTCTACCAGGAGTGGACCGAGACCAACCGATACACGCGGCTCGACCGGCTGGTCATCGAGATGCTCTACCGCCCGGAGCTGTCGGTGGGCATGGACATCGACGAGGCGCTGACCGTGCTCACCGGGCTCGAAGCCGGCTGACGGCGTCCCGGCCCCCCGCCCGACCCGGGGCTCTCACCCGGCCAGGTAGGGGATGATTTGCGGCCCGCCCGGCAGCACGGCGAGGCGAGCGCCCGGCCCGGCCTCGCGCAACAGCCTGCCCAAGGTGCCCGCCACATCACCGGCCGGCTCCAACCAGCCCGCCCGTACCTCGGCCTCGCTCAAGCCCCGGGTGTGGAGCAGCACCCGCGCCTTGCTCTGGATCTGAGCCTGCACCTGCACCTGCCACAGGTCGGGGACCAGGCCGAGGCCGGGCAGGGCGGCGAGGAACTCCGGCGGCCCGGGGTAGGCCGCCAGCAGCTCCCGGTAGCGGCCGTGGCTGGGAAAGCCGTCGGAGCACTCCGACGCCACCAGGATCGCTCCCCCCGGCTTGACGATCTGGGCGGCGGCGCTCATCCCCTTGACCGTCTGGTACAGGTTCTGGTCGAGGGGGTAGCCGCCGTTGGTGGTGACGACCACGTCGAAGGGAGCGGCCACCGGGCACATCGCCGTCTCGCGGACGGCGGCGTAGCCCTGTGGGTGACTCACGGACGGCGGGCCGGCGAACAGGCCGGTGATCTGGCGCCGGCGGTTATGGGTGATGTCGAGGGCCAGGTGCACTTCGGCGGCGGCGGCCACGTGGCGAATGGCGTCGTGGATGGGGTTGCCGACGGTCACCCCCCAGGTGGCCATGGGGTGGGCCGCCCGGGCGGTCGAGTGCAGATCGAGGATGGTCTCCAGCGATGCCAGGCCCGGGGCCACCATCTTGGGGCCGCCGGAGAAGCCGGCGAAGAAGTGCGGCTCTGTCAGCCCCAGGGTGATGCGCAGGTCCTGGTCCAGAAAGGCGGCCTCGAGGGCCGCCGGGGCGCCGGAGTCGGGTATGACGGTCACCCGGCGGTGGGCGTCGGCCCGGCGGGCGTCGTGCTGCGCGATCGACACGGCCGACAGGATGTCGTCGCCGAGCATCTCGGAGAGCTCGGCCGGCGTGCAGGCGCGGTGCGAGCCGGTAGCCACGAACAGGGTGACCTCCCGGCCTTCCAGCTCGTCGAGCACAGGGGGGAGCACGGTCCGCAGTGGGTAGGGGCGGGTGTTGTCGCAGATGCTGATCCCCACCGTGCGGCGGTCCTCGGCCAGCTCACGCAGGCCGGGGCCGGCCAGGGGGGCGCGCAGGGCGGCGGCCACCGCCGCCCGCTCGTCGGGCAGGCCGGGCAGGGAACGGGGCTCGATGACCTCGGCCTCATCAGGCACTTCGAGGGGGATGGAGCCTCGGCCGTAGGCGAGGTTGACGATGGCCACCGGCTGCCTCTCTCTCTGGTGTCCATCCCCCCGGCGCCGGGCGAGACCGGGGCTGGCGAAGCGAGGCCATCATGCTAGGAGCGCTAGACCCCGCGGATAGCCTCCGAGCAAGCCCCACAGACC
>CAYGYX010000017.1:0-32867 GCA_964354255.1 uncultured Acidimicrobiia bacterium
CGCCCCAGGCCGCCCATCCCCCCTCCCCCGCTCGCCCGGGAGCGCAGCGCCTTGAGCGGGTCGGCGATGAACAACTGCGCCGTGGACGGGTTGATCGGCATGGGGAGGCGGGAGGTGCCCGCCTCCAGCTTCTCCAGGGCACGCGCCAGGGCGAGGGGCGAGCCGGTGATCGTGGCCCCGCTGCGGTCGGCCTCGTACTCCCGGGAGCGGCTGATGGCCAACTGGATGACCATGGCGGCGATCGGGGCCAAGATGATGCTGACCAGCCCCACGATCAGGCTGATCGGGTCGTTCTGCCGCCGGTTGTCGCCTCCGCCGAGCCCGCCCCACAGCGCCATGCGCATCAGGAAGCTGAGGGCGGCAGCCACCGTGGCGGCGATGGTGGCGATGAGGATGTCCCGGTTGCGCACGTGGGAGATCTCGTGGGCCAGCACCCCCTCCAGCTCCTGATAGTCCATCATCTGCAGGATGCCGCTGGTGACCGCCACCGCCGCGTGGCGCGGGTTGCGCCCGGTGGCGAAGGCGTTGGGCTGGGCCGACTCGATCAGATAGATGCGGGGCATCGGCATGTTCTCGCGCTGGGTGAGGGAGCGCACCATGGAGTACACATTGGGCAGTTCCCGCTCCTCCACCGGCTTGGCCCTCGCCGAGGCCAGGGCGATGCGGTCCGAGAAGAAGTACATGAGGAAGTTGATGCCCCCGGCGATGGCCAGGGCCATCAGCGCACCGTTGGTGCCGCCCCACAGCTGGCCGACCCCGACGAACAGGGCGCCCAGGACCGCCATCAGCACCAGCGTCTTGAAGTTGTTGCGCATGACGTGAATGGTAGGGCGGGGCGAAGGTTGTCCGAACGCCGCGGAAGCCGCGAAGGCGGTCCGACCCGCTCTCCGGGCCGCCCGGGGGCACCACGGGGGACCTCACCTGGCCGCCACCAACACCCTGAAGTCTCCCAGGCCCCGTGGATGGAGCAGGGCCTCGCCATCGGTGACTCGGCTGCGCACCGTGAGGCGCTCCCTGGCCCGGTCGGTCCGGGCCAGGGCCAGCTCCTCCTCCCGCAGCGCCGCCAGGCGCTCCCGCAGGCCCCATCGGTCCAGGAAAGCGGCCTGCGTGAGCACCTCTACCTGCGCCCCCGCCTCCCGAGCCGAGGCGGCCAGCGCCCCGAAGTCCACGTCCATGGTGAGGTCGGTGGCCCCCGGATCGAGCAGGGGGTCGGGCCCCAGATGGTGGCCCCGGTAGGTGCGCAGAGTCCCCTCGGCCCGCCGCCCGGCCAGGCCCTCCCCCGTGTCGCCGTAGTCGATCACCAGCACCGACCCGGCGGCGAGCAGGCCCAAGAGGCGGCGCAGCCACTCCCCCGCCTCAGACTGCACCTCCACCTGCCCACCCTCCGGCACCGGACCGGAGAAGCGCTCGGCCCAGGCGGCCACCTCGGGCCGGGCCGGGCCCTCCACCCAGGCGAGGGCGTCGCCGCCCACTCCCACCAGGCGCTCTCGCCAGCCCCGCCCCCGGCGCACGGCTAAGGGCGCCGGCAGGTTATCTGCCACCTCGTTGGCGAGGATCACCCCGCGCAATGGGCCCTGGACCTCATCGAGGGAAGCGAGCACAGCCGCCTCAGGCACCAGCGCCCCCAGGCGCGCCCGCGCCGCCGCCGACACCTCCACCGCCAGAGGGCGGGCAGGCACCTCCAGGGCATCGCACAGGGGCCGGAGCAGAGAGCCCGAGCCGGCGCCCACCTCCACCACGTCGACGGTGTCGGCCCCGATGCGCCCCGCCTCGGCGGCGACGAAGCGGGCGATGATCTCCCCGAAAAGGGGGCTCACCTCGGGGCTGGTGAGGAAGTCCCCCTCCTTGGCCGACCGGAGCGGCCCGGTGGCGAAGTAGCCGGCATTCGGGTCGTACAGGGCGGCCCGCATGAACTCGTCGAAAGGAAGGGGACCCTCCCGACGAATCCGCCTGATGAGGCGCTCGCGGAGCACGGGGAGAGGTTACGGCGTGCCGCGGCGGGTGACTGCCCCCTCCGCCGCCGGCGGCCGCGCCTCCCCCCGTTGCCACGGGATAGGCAGGACCTGGCTCGGCTCGAGCCCTGCGGGCTCTCGTGCCTCCCTGCCGCCTCGAAAGAGGCGACGGTGTCCGTATATACACCCTCAGTGTTCTGAGATATCCTATGACCACCATGGCCAAGCGCCTCATCGACATCGACGACGACCTTCTCCGCAAGGCCCGAGAGACCCTGGGGACGGGCACCATGAAAGACACCGTCAACCAGGCACTGGCCGAGGTAGCACGAGCGGAGCTGCGCCGCCGGCATGCCGCCCGCCTCATCTCCGGTGACGGGACCGACCTCGGCCACGACGACATCATGGGCAAGGCCTGGCGGTGAAGGCGCGCTTCCTGGCCGACAAGAGCGCCCTCGCCCACATGGACACGCCGGCCGTCGCTACCCGGCTCGGTCCCCTGCTCACCGAGGGATTGGCAGCCACCTGTGCGGTCGTCGACCTCGAAGTCCTGTACAGCGCCCGCGGCCCAACCGACTACGAAGCCTTGCGGGAAGAACGCCGGGCCTTCGCCGAGGTACCCATCACCCCCGCGGTGATGGAGCGGGCCCTCCACGTCCAGAGACTCCTCGCGCGGAGCGGACGACACCGGGTGCCCATACCCGATCTCATCATCGCTGCCACCGCCGAGTCCGCCGACCTCACGGTCCTGCATTACGACGCCGACTACGAACAGATCGCTACCGTCACCGGTCAGCCGCAGACGTGGGTGGTCCCCAGAGGCACGATCTGATCGTCATCCGCAGCCCACGAGCTACGGCAGCGCCAGGCTCCGGCCTGCCTCGCCGAAGAAGGCCAGCATCTGCGGGTAGAACCCGGCGGCCAGCGTCACCAGTACGGTGATGACCAGGGCCGCCACCAGCGGAGCGGGCACCTTCGTCTCCACGTCCCGCGCCGGGGCCCCCTCGGGTACCGGGTCCATGAAGGCCACCTTGAGCACCCGGGCGTAGTACCAGAGGGCCACCACCGCGTTGACCGCCGCCACCACCGCCAGTACCACCCCCCAGGCGTTCCCCGAGTCGCCCAGCACCGCCCGGAACATGACGAACTTGGCGAACCAGCCGGCCAGCGGCGGGATCCCGGCCAGGGAGAAGAAGAACACCCCGAGCAGGGTGGCCAGGCCGGGTGCGTAGCGGGCCAGGCCGGCCCAGTCGTCGATCTCGGTGCTGCCGGTGCGGCCGGCGATGGCGATGACCGCAGCAAAGGCCCCCAGGTTCATGAAGGCGTAGATCAGCAGGTAGGTGAGCGAGCCGAAGAAGGCGTCGCCCAGGGCCTCCCCCTCGAAGGCGGCGGCCATGGCGAAGGGCACCAGGATGAACCCGGCGTGGGCCACCGAGGAGTACCCGAGCAGGCGCACCACGTTGCTCTGGCGCAGGGCGGTCAGGTTGGCCACCGTCATGGTGAGGGCGGCGAGGATCCACAGGGCCGGGCCCCACACGTCCCGCGCCCCCGGGAAGGCCGTGTAGCAGATGGTGAGCAGGCCCACGAAGCCCGCCCCCTTCGAGCCCACCGACAGATAGGCGGCCACCGGCAGGGGGGCACCCTGATAGGTGTCGGGCGCCCAGAAGTGGAAGGGGACGGCGGCGATCTTGAAGCCCAGGCCGACCAGCACGAACAGCACCCCGAGCACGAAGGCGGGCTCCCCCGCCCGGGCGACCGGCGAAGCAGCGATGCCGGCGAAGGAGAGCTGCCCGGTGGTGCCGTACACCAGCGACATGCCGAATACCAGGATCGCCGAGGAGAGCACCCCGATCAGGAAGAACTTCAGCGACGCCTCGTTGGAGCGCAGGTCACCCTTGCGCCAGCCGGCCAGCAGGAAGGCGGGGGCGCTGACCAGCTCCACCGCGATGAACAGGGTGAGCAGGTCGCGGGAGGAGGCCATGATCACCGCCCCCAACACCGAGGCCAGGACCAGGAAGTAGTACTCGCCCTCGTAATAGCGGTCGCGGCGCAGGTAGCCCACCGACAGCAGCAGCACGATGGCACCGGCCACCAGGAAGAGGCCCTTGAGCACCAGGGCGAAGTCGTCCACCACGTACGACCCGCCGAACATGGTGCGGGTGCCGGCCTCGCAGGAGAACAGGGCCTCGCAGTTGGCGAGGGTCACCAGCGGCAGGGCGGCGGCCACCAGGCCCACCAGGCCGGCCACCCCGGCCAGGTAGCGGCGGGCCGGGGGCACCACCAGGTCCACCCCCAGCACCACCAGCACGGTGGCGCCGAGGATGAGCTCGGGGAGCAGGGCGTGGTAGTCGAACACTCGCTCAGCCTCCAAAGGCGCGTTGCACCAGGCTCACCACTGAGTCGTTGGTGGCGCCGAAGACGATGGCCGGGTACACGCCGATGGCCAGGGTGGCCAACACCAGGGGCACCCAGGCCCCCAGCTCGTAGCCATCGGCGTCGCGGAGTCCCTTCTCTTTCCACTCCTCCGGCACCTCGCCCAGGTTGACCCGCTGCAGCATCCACAGCAGGTAGCCGGCGGTGAGCACCGTGCCGATGGCGCCGATCACCATGGCGGTGCGGAAGAGGGCCAGGTTGAGGCCGTTGAAGGGGTTGTAGGCCCCCAGCAGCGACATGAACTCGCCCCAGAAGCCGGCCAGGCCGGGCAGGCCCAGCGAGGCCATGGCGGCGAAGCCGAGGATGCCGCCCAGGATGGGCAGGGTCTTCTGGTTGCCGCCGAGGCGGGCCATCTCCCGGGTGTGGTAGCGGTGCTGGATGGAGCCGGCCAGGAAGAACAGCAGGCCGGTGATGATGCCGTGGGCCACCATGCCGATGATGGCGGCGTTGATGCCTACGTCGGTGAGGGTCGAGATGCCCAGCATCACGAAGCCCATGTGGCCCACCGAGGAGAAGGCGATGAGGCGCTTCATGTCGGTCTGGGCCAGGCAGGCCAGCGACCCGTAGATGATGGCCACCACCGCCAGCACGGCGATGACCGGCGCCCAGCGCTGCGCCTCATCGGGGAGGATGGGCAGGCTGATGCGGATGAACCCGTAGGCGCCCAGCTTCAGCAGGATGGCCGCCAGCAGCACCGAACCCACGGTGGGGGCGGCGGTGTGGGCGTCGGGGAGCCAGGTGTGCAGGGGCCACATCGGCACCTTCACCGCGAAGCCGAGGAAGAGGGCAAAGAACACCCAGAAGGCGAAGGTCCCGCCGAATGCCCCCTGCGAGCCCAGCTCGGACAGGCGCACGATGTCGAAGGTGCGCTCTCCTCCGGCGTCGCCGGAGCGGAAGTAGAGGGCGAGGAAGCCCAGCAGCATGAAGGCCGAGCCGAACAGGGTGAACAGGAAGAACTTGATGGCGGCGTAGAGACGGGTCTCCACCGGCTGGCGGAACCCCGCCAGGCGCATCGGGTTGCGGTCTCCCCAGATGCCGATCATGAAGTACATGGGGAGCAGCACCAGCTCGAAGAAGATGAAGAAGAGCACCAGGTCGAGGGCCAGGAAGGTGCCAGCCATGCCGGTGGCCAGCACCAGCATGAGCACCAGGAAGGCCTTCGGGTTGTGCGGCTCCGGCCAGTGGCCCCACGAGTAGACCACGCAGAGCAAGGTGATGAAGGTGGAGAGCACCACCAGCGGCAGGCTGATCCCGTCGACCGCCACGTGGTAGCGGGCGCCGATGGCCGGGATCCATGACACGTCGGTGCCCAGCTGGAACCCGCCGCTCCCGTAGTCGAAGACCGCCAGGGCCACCACCGACACGGCGAAGGAGGCGGCCGCGAAGGCGAGGGCGATGCCCTTGATCGCAGTCTCCCGGGCGCGCGGGACGGCCAGCACCACTGCCGCCCCCACCAGGGGGAGGAACACGATGAGGCTCAGCCCCCACCCGCTCTCGAACCAGCCCATCTCGCTCGCCCTCCTCTAGCCGAAGATCAGAAAGCCGACCACCAGCAGCACCGCCCCCAGGAACAGGGCGGCGGCGTATTGCTGGACCTTGCCCGTCTGTGCCCGGCGCAGCGCCCCGCCGACCTCGCCGGCGGCGGCGGCGGCCGCGTTGATGCCCAGGTCGATGCCCCGCTGGTCGAAGCCGCCGTAGACCAGCGAGGCCAGGCGCCGGGCGGTCATGCCGACGCCGTTGACCAACCCGTCGAGGATGTGATCGTTGGACCAGTTCGCCGCCCGGGCCAGCGGGCCGCGCACCGGGCGCACGATCCCGTAGTCGTACAGGTCGTCCAAGTAGTACTTGTGCTCCAGCAGCGGGTAGAGCAGCGGCACCCGGAAGCGATCCCGCTCCTTCTGGGTGACGGCGTGCCGCCCGAAGAGAGTGGTGCCGGCGGCGATGCCGGCCAGGGCCACCAGGGTGCCGGCGGCCGCCAGGCCCAGGTGCAGGGCGGCGGGGTGGTGGTCGCCGAGCAGGTGCACCCGGGCGGCCAGCCAGGAGGGGAAGGGGGTGAAGGCGCCGGGGATGTTGACCAGGCCGCCCACCGCCGCCAGGGCGGCCAGGCCGATCAGCGGGTAAGTCATCACCCGCGGCGACTCGTGGGGGTGGGCGGCGCCCTGGTATTGCCCGAAGAAGGTGAGGTAGACGGCCCGGGCCATATAGAAGGCGGTGACGAACGCCCCGGCCAGGGCGAGCACCAGCACGAAGGTGGCCAGTGAGCCCCCGTCGTGCTGGGAGTCGTAGAGGAGCGAGGCGAGGATCTCGTCCTTCGACCAGAAGCCGGCCAGCGGCACGATGCCCACCAGGGAGAGCGACCCGATCACGAAGGTCCAGAAGGTGGCCGGCATGTGCCGCCGCAGCCCGCCCATGTCGCTCAGGTTGTTGGAGTGCACCGCGTGGATCACCGACCCGGCCGCCAGGAAGAGCAGGCCCTTGAAGAAGGCGTGGGTGAACAGGTGGAAGAGGCCGGCGGTGTAGGCCCCGGCCCCCATCGCCGCGGTCATGTAGCCCAGCTGGCTCACCGTGGAGTAGGCCAGCACCTTCTTGATGTCGTCCTGCACCAGGGCGAGCAGGCCACCGAGGAACAGGGTCAAGGCGCCTATCACCAGGATCATCGGCTTGAGCCCGGCCCCGAACCCCTCCGCCTGATAGAAGGGGAACATCCGCCCCAGCAGGTACACCCCGGCGGTCACCATGGTGGCGGCGTGCATCAGCGAGGACACCGGGGTGGGACCGGCCATCGCATCGGGGAGCCAGACGTGGAAGGGCCACTGGGCGCTCTTCCCCATCGCCCCGATGAAGAAGGCTAGGCCCACCCAGAAGCCCACCCCGGATAGGGCCGAGTCGTCGGCCGCCACCGCGTCGAGCAGGTCGGTGAAGCGGAACGAACCGACCACCAGGGCGGCGATGATCACCCCGAGGAAGAGGCCGACGTCGGCCACCTTGTTGACGAGGAAGGCCTTGATGGCGGCGGCGTTGTTGGCAGCGTCCTCCCACCAGTGGCCGATCAACAGGTACGAGGCCAGCCCCACCAGCTCCCAGCCGACGATCAGCTGGATGGTGTTGGGCGAGGAGACCAGCACCAGCATCCCCCCGGCGAAGAGCGAGAAGGCGGCGAAGAACCAGGTGAAGCGGACGTCGCCCTTCATGTAACCCTTGGAGTAGGTGAACACGAAGAAGCCGACGACCCCGACGACGAAGTACAACATGATCGACAGGCCGTCGACCACCCATCCCCACTCGAGCACCAGATCGCCCAGGCCGGGGAGCACCCCGATGCGAGCGATCTCGATGTGGCGCTCGAAGGCCAGCGGCTCCACCCAGTTGGCGATGAGCAGGGCAGTGCCGTAGAGGCCGACGAAGGCGAGGGCCCCCTCGGCCAGCTCCCAGCCCCGGAAGGGGAGGCGCTTGCCGACGAGCACGATGAGGCCCACCACCACCAGCGGCACCACCGGGATGAGCCAGGCCCCGTGGGCGAGCAGGCCGATGAAGCCGCCCGGGTCGGTGGACGCGGCGGGGTGGCCGCCCTCGGAGGCGGCGAGCGCCATGAGTGCCGTCATCCCGGGCATCACCACTTCATCAGGTCGAGCTCATCGACGTTGGCCGACGAGCGGTTGCGGAAGATGAGGATCACGATGGCCAAGCCGATGCCCACCTCGGCGGCGGCCACCGCGATCACGAAGAGGGCGAAGACGTGCCCGCCCCGCAGGGCGTCCTGCAGCAGCGAGCCGAAGGCCACCAGGTTGATGTTCACCGCGGTCAGCATCAGCTCGATGGAGAGCAGCACCAGCACCGCGTTGCGCCGCACCAGCACGCCGTACACCCCCACCGAGAAGAGCAGGGCGGCCAGCACCAGGAACTGGTTGATGATCATTCCTTCGGGTCCTTCCGGGCGAGCACGATGCCGCCGATCAGGGCGGCGAGCAGCACGAAGGAGACCGCCTCGAAGGGGATCACGAAGCGGTTGAAGAGCAAGTCGCCCAGGGCGCCGGTGCGGCTGATCCCCTCGCCGATGACCGTGTCCTCCCCCCAGCCAAAGAAGGCGGTGGTGGAGACGGCCACGGTGGCAAAGACGGCCACGGCCACCAGGGCGGCCGGCCAACGGCGGCGGTGGGAGAGAGGCACCGGGTCGCGGCGGAGCGGGGCCCGGGTGATCATCAGCCCGAACAGGAAGAGCACCACCACCGCCCCGATGTAGACCAGCACCACCGTCCAGGCGACGAACTCGGCACCCAGCATCAGGAAGAGCGCCGCCGAGCCGGCCAAGGCCACCACCAGCATCAGGGCGGAGTGCACCATGTTGCGGGTGACGACCACCCACACCCCGGCGGCCAGCATGACCACCGAGATCACCAGGAAGACCACGTTCTCGCTCTGGGAGACCCACTCGCCGAAGCTCATGGCTGCTCCTCCGCGACCGGCGACTCGGGTTGCTCCTCCAGCGCCGGGGGCTCGGGGACGGTCTGCAACCACTCCGACAGGCGGCCCATGGAGTGGAGCAGGTCGGCCGGTGCCAGCGCGGAGTACTCGTACTCCGGCGACCAGAACAGGGCGTCGAAGGGGCACACCTCCACGCAGATCCCGCAGTACATGCACAGGGCAAAGTCGATGTCGAAGCGGTCGAGCACCGAACGGGAGCGCACCCTGCCTCCCGGCTGGGTGGGCGGCTGCTCCACCTTGTGCCCCTCGATGTAGATGCACCAGTCGGGGCACTCCCGAGCGCAGAGCATGCACACCGTGCACGCCTCGACGTCGAGGCCGATGACCCCGCGCGCCCGGGGAAGGGGGATCTCCTTCTCGAGCGGGTACATGATGGTGGGTGGCTTGCGGAGGAAGGTCCGCAGGGTCAGCCACATCCCCTTGAACAGGCCGAGCCCGGGCACTGCCGAGCGGAGCGGCTCGCCGGGCAGGATGCGGGGCTCGCTCACAGCACCACCTTGAGGACGGCAGTCACCGCGATGTTGGCCAGGGCCAGGGGCACCAGCCAGCGCCAGGCGAGCGACTGCAGCTGGTCCTCGCGCAGCCGGGGCCAGGTCCAGCGGAACCAGATCATCACGAAGACCAACACCAGGGCCTTGCCCATCAGCGCAAACGGCCCGAACCAGTCGACGTCGAGACCGGGAAAGTAGTAGCCGCCCAGGAAGAGGACGGAGGCGATGCACGACATCACGAACATCCCCGCGTACTCGGCCAGGAGGAACATGGTGAAGCGGATGCCGGTGTACTCGGTGAGGTAGCCCATGACCAGCTCCGACTCGGCCACCGGCATGTCGAAGGGGATGCGCACCAGTTCGGCCAGGGCGGCGATCATGAAGATGACGAAGCCGACGATCTGCCCCTGGAGGAGGAAGGGCAGGGGGATGCCCACGCTCCCCAAGTGGAACACCGGCTGCGACTGGGCCTCGACGATGCCCACCATCGACATGGTCCCCGCCTGGATGACCACGCCCACCACCGCCAGCACCAGCGGCAGCTCGTAGGCGATCAGCTGCGCGCCGGCCCGCAGCCCGCCCATGAGGGAATACTTGTTGCCCGATGACCACCCGGCCATGAGGATGGCCAGTGTGCTAACCGAGCCCGCCGCCAGCGCGTAGAAGATACCCACGTCGAGGTCGCCCACTACCAGCTTCGGAGACAGGGGGATGACCACCATCACCGCGAAGGTCCCCAGCAGGGAGACCATGGGGGCCAGCTTGAAGACCGGGCCGTCGGCGGCGGTGGGGACCAGGTCCTCTTTCTGCAGGAACTTGAGCGCCTCGGCAAAGACCTGGGCCCAGCCCCAGCGGCCGCCGGCGAAGTAGGGGCCGATGCGGCTCTGCATGTGGGCCGACACCTTCAGCTCGGCGAACATGATGACCAGCGCCACCGCGAAGATCACCACGGTCGCTACCGCCAGCTTGAGCCCGATCACCACCCAGACGTTCTCGAGCAGGCTCATCGGTCCACGTCCCCGAGCACGAAGTCGAGGCTGCCCAGGATGGCGATGATGTCGGGGATCAGCACCCCCTCCAGCAGCCAGGGCAGCACCGAGAGGTTGGAGAACGAGGCGGAGCGGATCTTCACCCGGTAGGGCCGCCGGCCCCCGCCCGAGACGAGGTGGAAGCCCATTTCCCCCTTGGGGTTCTCCGCCCGCACGTAGCACTCGCCGCGGGGCACCTTGATCACCCGGGGCACCTTGGCCTGCAGCGGCCCAGAGGGGAGCGATTCGAGGGCCTGCTCGACGATGCGGATCGCCTGGCGGATCTCCTCGAGGCGCACCCGGCAGCGATCGTAGGCGTCGCCGTTCTGCCCGACGATCACGTCGAAGTCGAAACGGCGGTAGGGCAGGTAGTCGTCCACCTTGCGCAGGTCGAAGGCCACCCCGGAGGCCCGCAGGTTGGGCCCGGACACCCCGTACTCCACCGCTCGGGCCGCGGGGAGGACGCCCACCCCCACCGTGCGCCGCTGCACGATCTCGTTGCCCAGGACCAGGCCCTCCAGGTCGTCGCACACTCCCCGCACCGCCGCCATCGCCCGCCGAGTCCCCACGATGAAGCCGGCCGGGAGGTCCTGGGAGATGGTGCGCTGGCGGGCCCCGCCCCCGGCCGACGGGCGGACCCCGCCGATGCGGTTGAAGTTGGTGTGGAAGCGGCCCCCGGTGACCCCCTCGATCAGGTCGAGCACCCGCTCCCGCTCGCGCAGGGCGTACATGAGCGGGGTGGGCGCCCCCAGCTCCGAAGGGAAAGAGCACAGGAAGATGAGGTGGTTGGAGATGCGGAACAACTCGGAGAGGATCACCCGGAGGTACTGGGCCCGCTCGGGCACTTCGATGCCCATAAGGCGCTCGGCGGCGACGATGAAGGGCACCTCGTTGGCGAAGCCGGAGACCCAGTCGATGCGGTTGACCAGGGCGGTGATCTGGGCGTAAGTGCGCACCTCGGTCAGCTTCTCGTAGCCGCGGTGCATGTAGCCGACGACCGGCTCCACTTTCTCCACCCGCTCCCCGGCGACCGTGGCCACCAGGCGGAGCACCCCGTGGGTGGAGGGGTGCTGCGGCCCGATGTTGAGGGTCATCTCGGAGGCCTGCAGCTCCACCGAGACCGCCACCTCGGCACGGGCCAGGTCGAGCAGGGCGCGGTCGCCGTCGGTCATGCCTCCCCACCCTCCCCCTTGGGCTCCGGCCCCGGCTGCCCCTCCCCGCCGGTGGAGGGCAGCGGCGTCACTTCGACCGCGCCGGGCCAGGGCTTGATCTCCCGGCTGAGGAGGGGATAGGACTTGCGCAGCGGGTGGCCCTCGAACCCGTCGGGCAGGTAGATGTTGGTGAGGTTGGGGTGGCCGGTGAAGCTGATGCCGAACATGTCGGCCGCCTCGCGCTCGTGCCAGTTGGCCCCGCCGTACACACCGGCGAGCGAGTCGAGGCGCAGGTCGTCGGGCGGCAGGTCAGTGGAGACCAGCAGGGCGTCGCCGGCGGAGACGTCGGCGAGGCGGGTCAGCACCTCGTAGCGCTCCTCGACCGGCTCCCCTTCCACCGGGTCGCCCACCGCCACCTCGGACGACCAGTCGATCGCCGACAGCCAGGAGAAGAAGGGGAGATGCTCCTTGAGCGCCCGGTGGGCCTCCACCCAGCGCTCCCGGGGGACCCGGACCTTGGCGGTGCGGAAGTCGTCGCTCCACGCGGCGGCGCCGGCCACCTCCGCCCAGTGGGCGGCCCGGGAGGGAGGCGCCTCCGGAGCCGGGGACGGCTCGGGGGCGGGGGTCTCAGGCTCGCTCACCGGCGGTCCACTTCTGGCGGATGTCCTCGCCCATGATCTTGCGCTGGAGGAGGACGATGCCCTCCATGAGTGCCTCGGGACGCGGTGGGCACCCCGGCACGTAGACGTCTACCGGGATCAGCTGGTCGACCCCCTTGGTCACCGAGTAGGAGTCCCAGTAAGGGCCGCCGCAGTTGGCGCAGGACCCCATGGAGATGACGTACTTGGGCTCGGCCATCTGGTCGTACAACTTGCGCACGGCCGGGGCCATCTTGTCGGTGACGGTGCCCGCCACGATCATCAGGTCGGCGTGGCGGGGGGAGGCGGGCAGGGGGATGATCCCGAAGCGCATGAAGTCGTAGCGGGGGCCGGCGGCGGCCATCATCTCGATGGCGCAACAGGCCAGGCCGAACTGGAACAGCCACAGCGAGTACTTGCGCGACCAATTGAGCAGCCAGGTCAGCGGCTTGGGGCTGTCGAAGCGGTCTAGGACTCCCACCGCAGCACCCCCTTCCTCACCGCGTAGACGAGGCCGGCGAGCAGGATCACGATGAAGATCACCATCTCGACGAGGGCGAAGACGCCCAGCGACTCGAGCCGCACCGCCCACGGGAAGATGAAGACCGCCTCGACGTCGAAGATGAGGAAGAGGAGTGCGAAGATGTAGTAGCGGATGTGGGTCTGGCTCCACCCGGCGCCCACCGGGTCGATGCCGCACTCATAGGTCTGCGCCTTGGTCGCCGACGGATTGTGGGGCCGAAGCAGCCAGGCCGCTCCTACCGCCACCGCCACCAGCAGCGCCCCGAAGCCGGCAAAGACGGCGACCGTGATGTAGGACTCGAAGTACTCCGCCACTCGCTCCTACCCGGCAGGACGGCCGGAGTATAGGAAGCGGAGGGGTCCCCTCGCCCGCCGGGGACGCCGGGGCGGCCCGCCCGCCTGATCCCCCGCCCCCGCCCCGCTACCCTCACCCGCCATGCGCCCGCCGGACTACTCCGGGGGCGGGCTGGTCAACCTGGTGGCCGAGCTGGAGCGGCGGCTCACCGGGAAGGCAGCCTCCCCGGGCCTCCATCCCGACCTCGCGGCCGCCGTCCCCGACGCCGCCACCTACCTGCTGGTGCTCTGCGACGGCCTCGGCGACGCCCAGCTCTCCCACCCGGAGGCTGCTCCCCTGGCCGCAGTGCGACGAGCCGCGGTCGACGCCGGCTTCCCCTCGACCACCACGGTGAGCCTGGCCACGGTGGCGACCGGCCTGCCCCCGGCCCGCCACGGCCTGATCGCCTACCAGTTGTGGCTCCCCGAGGCCGGCCAGGTGGCCAACACGATCAAGTGGACCACCCTGTGGGGCGACCCGCTCGACCTGGCCTTCGACACCTTCCTCCCCCATCCCAATACCTGGGAGAGGGTGGCCGCCGCCGGTGTGGAGCCCATCGTCATCCAACCCTTCAACTTCGACGGGACCCCGCTCACCCGGACCCTCTACCGGGGCTGCCGCCGGGAGGCCTACACCGACGCTGGGGAGGCAGTGGCCGCTGCCCTGCAGCTGAGCCGACCGGGGCGGCGCCTGATCGTCCTCTACCTGCCTCAGGTCGACTTCGCCGCCCACGTCGGCGGCCAGGGATCGGCGATGTACGTCGAGGCGCTACGGCTCACCGCCGCCATCTGGCAGCGCATCGCCGACCGCCTCCCCCCCGGGGTGGTGATGGTGGGCACGGCCGACCACGGCCACGTCGACATCCCCAAGGACCGCCAGGTCCGCCTGGCCAAGCCCGACCACGAGGGGCGTACCTTCTACGGCGACCCGCGCGCCCTGTTCGTGCGCGGGGAGGGCGCCTCGCTGGCCGCCCGCCTGCCGGCCACTTGGGTCCCCATCGCCGAAATGGAGGGCTGGTGGGGGCCGGGGAAGCCCCACCCCCGCTTCTCCGAGCGCGTCCCCGACGGCGCCCTGCTCGCCGACCCCGGCTACGCCCTGCTGCACCGCTTCAGCGACGACCGCCTCATCGGCCAGCACGGCGGCCTCACCCCGGAGGAGCTGCGGGTGCCGCTGTTGGTGGCGGGCGGGTGAGGGCTCAGGCGAAGCGGATTCGCTCTCGAAGCCATAAGGCCGTCGCGGCCTCGTCCATCTCGCCGGCGGCCACCGCCAGCATGGCCGCCTCAGCCTCCGCGACGGCAGGAGGGTCCGGCTCCCAGCGAGCACCGTTGAGCGTCAGAAACATGCGCATGGTCGCCCAGGCGGCCCGCTTGTTGCCGTCGGGCAGAGGATGGTTGCGCGCCAGGCGGCACACCAGCACGGCCGCCTTGTCGAAGAGATCCGGATAGAACTCGTGCTCCCCGAACCCGGCGGCCGGAGCGTGCAGGGCCGAGTCGGCCAACTCCAACCGGGATGCACGCGCGAGGATCCGGGCGTCGAGTCCCGTGACCTGCTCCGCCAGCCACAGGTACTCCGCCAGGCTGAGGTAGCGGGTCACCCGGAGAGACGTTCCAGCAGCTCCCGGTCGTGCTCCATCAGCTCCCGGGCCCGGCTGGTAAACGACTCGTCCTTGCCCACGCGCTCAATGGCGTCGGCCAGCGACTCGACGATCAACTGGTTCACACTGGTGCCGCGCACACGCGCCACTGCTTCGGCTTGATCGGCGAGTTCAGCGGGGAGACGCACAGTGGTCTGTTTCGGCATGCTGTCATATTATCAGGTATTCGCGCTATCGCGAGCGCGCCGACGGTGTCCACACCGGCCACGCACGGCTCCACCGCCTCAGGACGACCCCCTCACCGGTCAGCACGGCGGCCTCACCCCGAGACGAGATGTCACCTCCGCGCCACCGCGGCGCCGACAACGGCACGGGCCACCAGGTCGGGGACCTCCGGAGGGAGGCCGACGGCCGATGGGAGGCAAGCACGGGGAGGAGAGCCGGGCTACTCAACCGTGATAGAGACACCGGTCGCCAGCGGCTGAGCGCTCCGCCGCCGCGCCTCCCAGGCCGCCAGGGTGAACGCCCCCAGACCCACGAGCAGCGGGATCAGGTAGAGCAGGGCGGCGACCAGGGAGAGGGCCCACATCCCGCCCCGCCAGAGCAGCGCCCCCACCACGAACCCGCCCAGCACGCCGCCGCGCCCGCCGAGCAGGCGCTCCCCGGCGGCGGCCACCGCCGGTACCGGCCCCACGAAGAGGCCCACTACCCAGCAGAGCAGGATGAGCACCGCCACCGGCAGGCCCACCAAGGTGAGGAAGAGGGGGATGGCCAGCAGCGGCGGCAGGATCAGCATCCCCAGGCCCACCAGGGCCGAGCGCCACGGCCGTTCTCGCGCCACCCGCACCGCCCGGGGGGCGGTCCCCCGCAACAGCCAGAAGAGGGCCACCCCGGCCACCAGGAAGCCGAGGACCGACAGCCAGCCCACCAGCCTGGTGACGGCCCTCGCCCAGACCGGGGCGAGCACCTGTGCCCGCACCAACGCCCCACCCACCGTGGCGGCGTCGGAGACCCGCACCTCGTCGCTCGCCCGGAAGGTGACATCCCCCGCCACCCGGGCGGCGTCGCCCAGCACCATGTCGTCTACCCGGGCCACCACGTCGCGGCCTACCTCCCCGTCCACGGCGAGCCGCCACGCCTGGGCCCGCACGTCGCGGCCCACCGAACCGGTCACCTCGACCGAGCCGCCGATCACCAGCACGTCCCGGGCCACTTCGGCCCCTACCCGGGCCTCCCCCACCAGGGCGCTCACATCGGCCCCGATCCGCCCGCCCGCTTCGAGGCGCAGGGAGGCGAGCAGCACCGACTCCCCCACCTCGCCGGCGAAGCGGGCCGGGCCCCACACCAGGCCCACGACGTCGCCTTCCACCGTCCCGGTCACGATGACTTCGCCGGTGAGGACCACCAGGTCGCCCTGCACGGTCCCCTCGACGATGGTGCGTCCACCCACCGCGTAGAGGTCCTCGGCGACCACGTCGTCCTCCGTGACGATCACCTGGTTGGCAGTGCGGAGGCTGCCCAGGAGCGGAGCCGCGGGCAGGGCGACACCGCCGGCCAGCAGGACTACCGAGAGGGCTCGCCTAAAGAGGAAGGGCATCGCGCAGCACCTCGAGCAGCGGCCACGGGGCGATGCCGAAGACCAGGGTGACCGCCGCCGCCGCCGCCAGCGCCAGACGGGCCCCCCAGCCAACCGCCGGGCGAGACAGCGCGCCCTCCGCCTCCCCGGGGGCCGACATGTACATGACCACGATCACCCGCAGGTAGAAGAACAGGCCGGCCACCGTGGCCAGCAGCGCCACCACCACCAGCCACAGGTAGCCGGCGTCGATGGCGGCTCGGAAGACCGCCACCTTGCCGGCAAAACCGGCGGTGAGGGGGATGCCGGCCATGGCGAGCAGCATGAACGTCATGGCCGCCGCCAGCCACGGGCAGCGCCGGCCCAGGCCGGCGTAGTGCGCCATGGGCGAGCGCCCGCGGGCGTCGCCGGAGACCACCGCCGCCACCGTGAAGGCCCCGATCACCTGCACGGCGTAGGTGGCGAGGTAGAACCACATGTCGCCGATGCCGGCGCGGCCGGCAACCAGGGCGGTGAGGATGAAGCCGGCGTGGGCCACCGACGAGTAGGCGAGCAATCGCTTGACGTCATCCTGGACTATGGCGAGGAGGGTGCCCACGACCACCGACACCGCCGCCAGCACCGCCACCGCCGGCGCCCAGTCGTCGACCCGGTCGCCGAGGGCGGCGGTGAGCACCCGGGCGAGGGCGGCGAACCCGGCCACCTTGGCCGAGGCGGCCAGGAACCCGGTGATCCCTCCCGGCGCCCCCTGATAGACATCGGGCGCCCACACGTGGAAGGGGGCCGCCGTCACCTTGAAGGCCATCCCCGCCAGCAGCAGGGCCAGGCCGGCCAGCAGCACCCCCGGCCGGAAGATGACCATGTTGGCCAGGTAGTCGGCGATCCCCCCCGTCCCGTAGATGGTGGTGGTCCCGGTGGCGGCGAACACCAGGGCCACCCCGTACAGGAACACCGCCGAGGCAAAGGCCCCCAGCAGGAAGTACTTGAGGGAGGCCTCGTCGGCGTCGGCCCGCTCCCGGGTGAAGCCGGCGAGCACGTACAGGCTGATGGAGAAGACCTCGAGGCCGATGAAGAGCACGATCAGATCGGCGGCCCCCGCCATCAGGTGGGCCCCGGCGGCGGCGAGCATCACCAGCGCCACGAACTCGGCCCCGCGGCGGTGCTGGGAGACGGCCAGGCGCCAGGCCGACATCAGCCCGAGGCCGGCGAGGGGGAACACCAGCATCCCCGCCAGGGCCGAGAAGCCGTCCACCGCGATCATCCCGTTGAAGAAGGTCCCTGCCTCAGCCCCCCGGTGGGCCACCCACTGCCAGCCGGAGAGCACGGCGGCGGCGGCGAGGCCGGCCCCCGCGATCACCCCCCAGACAGCCGCCCGCGGCTTCCAGATCACTTCGACCATCAGCAGCAGCACCACCGCTGCCGCGGCCGCCACCTCGGGCGCCACGGAGAGGAAGGTGATGGACTCGTTCACGGCTGCACCTCGACGACGGCCAGGTCGGCCGAATCACCGAACTGCGGGACCTCGTAGTCGGTGACCATCTCGATGCGATCGAGGATGGCCTGCACCGCCGGCTCCACCCGGTCGAGGGCCGGCTTGGGGTAGACGCCCAGGAACAGCACCAGGGCGACGATGGGCGCCAGCAGTGCCACCTCGCGGAAGCTCAGGTCGGGGAGGTGCCGGTTCTCCTCCAGGGTGACCGGGCCGGTGAATATCCGCTGGTAGGCCCACAGCAGGTACACCGCCGCCAGCACCACCCCGGGCACGGCGGCGATGGCAAAGCCGGGCAGCGACAGGTAGGAGCCGAGCAGCACCAGGAACTCCCCGACGAACCCGTTCAGTCCGGGCAGCCCGATGGAGGCCAGCGAGATGAAGAGGAACGCCCCGGCGAACAGCGGCATCACCGCCCCCAGGCCGCCGAAGTGGGCGATCTGGCGGGTGTGGCGCCGCTCGTAGATCATCCCCACCAGGAGGAAGAGGGCGCCGGTGGTCAGACCGTGGTTGACCATCTGGATGACCCCGCCCTGGAGGCCCTGGGTGGTGAGGGCGAAGATGCCGAGCACCACGAAGCCCATATGGCTCACCGAGGAGTAAGCCACCAGCCGCTTGATGTCGGACTGGACGATGGCCACCGCCGCCCCGTAGAGGATGCCGATCACCGCCAGGACGGCGAACACCGGCATGAGATCGACCGAGGCTTCCGGGAACAGGCTCAGGTTGAAACGGATGAGGCCGTAGGCCCCCATCTTCAGCAGCACCCCGGCCAGGATCACCGAGCCGGCGGTGGGGGCCTCGACGTGGGCGTCGGGGAGCCAGGTGTGCAGCGGGAACAGCGGCACCTTGATGGCGAAGGAGAGGGCGAAGGCCCCGAACAGCCAGAACTGGGCGGTCCGCCCGAGGTCCGCCCCGAGCAGCTCGACGAAATCGAAAGTGGGGCGCCCCAGCCGGTCGCCGGCCAGGAAGGCCAGGGCAAGGATGCCGGCCAGCATCAGGGCCGAGCCCAGGGCGGTGAACAGGAAGAACTTGAGGGCGGCGTACACCCGGCGCTCGCCGCCCCAGACCCCAATGATGAAGTACATCGGGACCAGCATCACCTCCCAGAAGGCGAAGAAGACGAGCAGGTCGAGGGCGACGAACACCCCGAGGATGCCCGCCTCCAGGAAGAGCATGCAGGCGGCGTAGCCCCGCAGGCGGGTGGTGATCGAAGTGCTGGCGACGAGGGCGATGGGGAAGAGCAGGGCGGTGAGCAGCACCATCAAGAGCGAGATCCCGTCGACTCCCAGGTGGTAGGAGACCCCCCAGGGCTCGTACCAGGTGACTTGCTCCTCGAACTGGAAATCTCCCGGGCCCACCACGAAGGAGGCCGCCAGCCAGCAGGCCGCCCCCAGTACCAGCAGGCTCAGGGCCACCGCCACCGGCAGCACCAACTCGGAGCGGCGGCGGGGCAGGGCGAGCACCACCAAGGCGCCGGCGGCCGGGAGGAGGACGATGGTGGAAAGGATGGGGAAGTCCATTCACCAACCTCCTCGTGACAGGAACCAGGCGAGCAGGGCCACGGCCCCCACCAGGATGCCCAGGCCGTAGTTGCGCACGAAGCCGGTCTGCAGGGGCCGGAGGCGCTCGCCCACCGACCGCACCAGCACCCCCACCCCGTTCACCACACCGTCGATCCCTTTCTGGTCCACCGGCCCCGCCGCCAGGCGGGCGGCGGCGCCGCCGCCGCCGACGAACACCCGGGCGTAGGCCTCGTCCACCCCGTAGCCGCGGCGCACCAGCTCCCAGGCGGGGCCCTCCTCGGCGGGGCGCAGGCCCCGCCGGTAGGCCGCCACCGCCAGGAGGATCCCCACCAGGGACACCGCGGCCGAGACGACGGCGAGCACCGCCTGGGTGGCCCCCGGCCCGGGCACGGCGATGGGCACTCCGTGGAAGGCCGGCTCCAGGAAGTGCTCCAGGCCGAGGCGCCAGGGAGTGTTCACCAACCCGCCGGCCAGGGCGAGGACGGCGAGGGCGGCCAGGGGAAGGGCCATGACCCACGGGGCCTCATGGGGATGGGCCCCTTCCGACCAGCGCCTCTCCCCGAAGAGAGTGAGGTAGATCATCCGGGTCATGTAGAAGGCGGTGATCAACTCGGTGAGCAAGCCCAGCGCCCAGATCACCCGCCAGGCACCGCCCCGCTCGAACAGCGTGGCCAGGATGTCATCCTTCGACCAGAAGCCGGAGAAGGGGGGGATGCCGGAGATGGCCAGCCAGGCCACCACCATCGTCGCCGTGGTCACCGGCAGCTGGCGCCACAGGCCCCCCATGCGCCGCATGTCCTGCTCCCCGGCCAGGGCGTGGATCACCGCCCCGGCCCCGAGGAAGAGCAGCGCCTTGAAGAAGGCGTGGGTGGTCAGGTGGAACATGCCGGCGACGTAGGCCCCCGCCCCCACCGCGGCGAACATGTAGCCCAGCTGGCTGATGGTGGAGTAGGCGAGCACCCGCTTCACGTCGTGCTGGGCGACGGCGATGGTGGCCGCGTACAGGGCGGTGCCGATGCCGACGATGGCCACCGCCGCCCCCGAGGCCGGGGCCAGTTCGAAGAGGGCGCCGGTGCGGGCGACCATGAAGACCCCGGCGGTGACCATGGTGGCAGCGTGGATCAGGGCCGACACCGGGGTGGGGCCTTCCATGGCGTCGGGGAGCCACACGTACAGGGGGAACTGGGCCGACTTGCCCACCGCCCCCATCAGCAGGAGCAGGGTGATGGCGGTGGCCGAGGCGGTGGTCAGCTCGGTCCCGGCCCGGGCGAAGACATCGGCGTAGCGGAGGGACCCGAAGGTGGCGAAGACCACCATCAGCGCTACCAGGAAGCCGGCGTCGCCCACCCGGTTGACCACGAAGGCCTTCTTGCCGGCGGCCGCCGCCGCCGGCCGCTCGAACCAGAACGAGATGAGCAGGTACGAGCAGAGGCCGACCAGCTCCCAGCCCACGAACAGCAGGGCAAAGCCGTCGGCGAGCACCAGGATGAGCATGGAGGCGACGAAGAGGTTCATGTAGGCGAAGAAGCGGCCGAAGCGGGGGTCGCCGCGCATGTAGCCGATGGAGTAGAGGTGGATGAGGGCGCCCACCCCGGTGACCACCATCGCCATGAGCGCCGAGAGCGGGTCCCACAGGAGCCCGGCCCGCACGCCCAGTGCCGGGAGCCAATCGAACCAGGGGACCTCGAGCGCCTCGCCGGTGCCGGCGAGGAAGCCCCAGCCGGCCACCACCGAGAGGGCAAAGCCGCCCCCCACGGTGAGAGTGCCCAGCATCCCGGCCGCGGGCTCTCCGAGGCGGCGGCCGAAGGCCGCCAGCAGGGCACTCCCTCCCAGCGGGAGCAGGATGAGCAGGGAGACCATCACCTCGCCCGCTTCCATCGCCTATCCCTTCAGATCCGACAACTCGTCCACCGAGGCGGTCGCCCGCCGGCGGAACACCGTCACGATGATGGCCAGGCCCACCACCACCTCGGCGGCGGCGACCACCATGACGAAGAACACCGCCACCTGCCCATCGAGTATGCCCAGCTCCCGCCCGGCGGCCACGAAGGAGAGGTTGGCGGCATTGAGCATCAGCTCCACCGACATGAACATGACCAGGGCGTTGCGCCGCAGCAGCAGGCCGGAGGCGCCGATCACGAAGAGCACCGCCGCCAGCGCCATGTACCAGCCCGGGGTGACGGTCATGCCGCCTCCTCCTCATCGCCCGGCAGCTCCTCACCGCGGCGGAACAGGCCCAGGGCAATCGTCCCGACGGCGGCGATGATCAGCAGCAAGGCGGTGAGCTCGAAGGGAAGCAGCCAGCGGCGGAACAGCTCGGAGCCCAGGTTCTCCACCGTGCCCTCCACCCCGGCGCCCCCGCCCTCGCCGGTCACCCAGGTGAACCGCCCGGCCACCAGCACCGCCGCCCCGAAGAGGGCGAGCAGGCCGAGGGCCAGGGGGCGCTGCACCGGCAGGTTCTCCCGCCGGTCCTCGGACCGGTCGACCCCAACCAGCATGATCACGAAGAGGAACAGGGTCATCACCGCCCCGGCGTAGACGATGACCTGCACGGCCGCCACGAAGTGGGCGCCGCTCGACACGTAGAACACCGCCACCGAGAACAGGGTGAGCATGAGCCCCAGCGCCGAGTAGACCGGGTTGCGGGCCCACACGATGGTCACCGCCCCGAGCAGGGCGGCCAGGGCGAAGATGACGAAGAGCACCAGTTCCACCATCAGCCCGCCCCCTCCTCCCCGGCCGGGGGCGCCGACTGCCCCCGCTCGGCCGGCGGCAGCCCCCACCCGGCAATGGGGGTCCAGGCCACCACCCCTTCGTAGGCGGCCCTCCCCGACGGGGCGGTGGCCCGCATCCAACCGTCGGGCTGATGCAGCTCGTCGAGGTCGATCAGCGGGCCGGCCGGCTGCGGGTGGGGCACGTTGCCCTCGGCGTCCATGAGCAGCTCGGCCCGGGTGTACATGGCGTCGGCACGGCTGGTGACCGACATCTCGAAGAGGTGGCTCATGGTGATCGCCTCGGTGGGGCACGCCTCCACGCAGAGCCCGCAGAAGATGCAGCGCAGCATGTTGATCTCGTACACGTACCCGTAGCGCTCCCCGGGGCTGACCGGGGCGTCGGGGGGGTTCTCCTTCCCCCGCACGTAGATGCAGCGGGCGGGGCACACCCCGGCGCACAGCTCGCAGCCGATGCATTTCTCCAGGCCGTCGGGGTAGCGGTTGAGGACGTGGCGCCCGTGGAAGCGCACCGGCTTGACCCGCTTCTCCTCCGGGTAGGAGGCGGTCACCCGCCGCCGGAAGATCTGGCGCAGGGTGACGGCGAAGCCGGAGAAGGCACCCATCAGCGAGCTCCCCGCCCTAGGACCACGGTGCACCGAACCTGCGATAGGCGCTGACCAGGGCGAAGAGCATCAGCCAGATCAGGGCGGCGGGGATGAGCCGCTTCCAGCCCAGGTCCATCAGCTGGTCGTAGCGCAGCCGGGGCAGGGTGGCCCGCAGCCAGATGAACACGAAGAGCAGTACGAAGGTCTTCAGGAAGAACCACCCGAAGGGCATCACCCAGGCAATCCACGAGGGGAAGCCCCAGTCGGGGCCCAGCCAGCCCCCGAAGAACAAGGTGACCGCCAGCGCCGAGACGTTGAACATGTTGAGGTACTCGGCCAGGTAGAAGAGGGCAAAGCGAAAGCCGGAGTACTCGGTGTGATAGCCCCCGACCAGCTCCGTCTCCGCCTCGACCAGGTCGAAGGGGGCCCGGTTGGTCTCGGCGACCGCGGCGACGAAGTAGAGGACGAACGAGGGAGCCAACCAGAAGACGAACCAGCCCGGGATCATCCAGCGGAAGGACCCCTGCTGCAGTTCCACGATCCTGGAGAGCGACATGGTGCCCAGGCCGACCTCCCCGGCCGATTGCGTCGAGGCGAGCAGCACGACCGGTACCAGGGCCAGCCCCATGGCCGCCTCGTAGGAGATCATCTGGGCGGTCGCCCGCACCCCGCCGAGCAGCGGGTACTTCGAGCCGGACGACCAGCCGGCCAGCACCACCGCGTACACCGCCAGCGACGACATGGCCAGTACGAAGAGCAGCCCCACGTTGAGGTCGGTCACCTGCAGAGTCACCTGCGTCTCCCCGATGGCGAAGGGCCGGCCGATGGGGATGACCAGGAAGATGAGGAAGGCGGGGGCCATGGCGGCGATGGGGGCGGCCAGGTAGACGGCCAGCTCGACCTTGCGAGGGATCACCGACTCCTTGCAGAGCAGCTTGAGCCCGTCGGCCACCGTCTGGAGGATCCCCCAGGGCCCGGCCCGGTTGGGCCCGATGCGGTTCTGCATGTCGGCCACGATCTTGCGCTCCAGCCAGACCATCAGGATCACCACCACCAGCAGCAAGGCGAAGGCGGCCACCACCTTCACCGCGGCGGTGAACCAGACGTTGGTGAAGAGGCGCTCGAGCACGCTCACGGCACCCCCTCCACGCTAACCCGCAGGCCGCTGCCCACCGCCGCCCCCAGGTTGGGGGGCAGGTACACCGTCCCCGGGGCCAGCGACGGGTCGAAGACGGCGGGCAGCTCGGCCACCCCGGAGCTTCCCACCAGGCGCACCATGCCCCCCTCGGTCACCCCGCGCCGCGCCGCGTCGGCGGGGTGGATGTGCAGCGACGGGGCGGCCGCCAAGCCGGCCAGGGCCGGCTCCTGCTGCACCACCGTGCCCCGGTCGTAGAGGACCCGGGCCAGGTGGAGCACCATGTCCCCGCTCTCCTCCACCGGCGCCTCCAAGGGCAGGTCGTAGGGGACGGGAGTGGCCGCCTGGATCCCGTCGCGGCCGGCGCCCCAGGCGAGCGACGCCCAGGTGATCCCGGCGTAGGCGGGGGCGGCGGCGGCGATCTCCGCGGCCAGGGCCTCGGCGGTCTCGGCACCGATCGAGTGCCCGAGCAGCCGGGCCAGGTCCTCGAAGATCTCGACGGCAGGGCGAGCCTGGCCCGGCCCCGGGACCAGGCGGTTCACCTTCTGCACCCGCCCCTCCAGGTTGGTCACCGTTCCCTCTACCTCACCGAAGGCCCGGGCCGGGAAGACCACGTGAGCCCGGCGAGACGACTCGCCGAGGAACAGGTCCACCGCCACCACCAGCTCGGCCCGCCGCAGGGCGGCGGCGGCGCGGGCGGGATCGGGGAAGTCGGCGGCGGGGTCGCACCCCAGCAGCACCAGTGCCCGGATGCGTCCCTCCTCCAGGCCGGCCACGATGCCCTCGGCGTCGTCGCCCTCGCCGCCGGGCAGGCCGCCCCAACGCTCCTCGAGCGCCTCACGGGTGGCCGGGTCGGCGACCGGCACCCGGCCGGGGAGCAGATCGGGGGCCAGCCCCATGTCAAGGGCGCCGTAGAGGTTGGACCGCCGGGCGACGGGGAGCACCTTCGCCCCGGGGAAGCCCTCGGCGAAGGCGGCGATGGCCTCGGCCAGGCGGGGGTCTTCCGTGAGGCCGGTGCGGCCGACCACCGCCACCAGCGGCCCCTGCTCCAGGGCGGCCCGGGCGGCGGCCGTCTCGCCTTCCCCATCGGAGAGGCGGCGCAGCATCTCCGCTCCCTCCCCAGGCCGGTAGCGGAGGACCTGGTCCGCCACCGGGTCCAGGCCGGTGGCCCGGGGGTGCACCACCACCAGGCGGGCCCCCAGCCGGGTAGCCGCCCGCCGCACCCGCAGGTAGAGGACGGGCAGCTCTTCTTTGAGGTCGGGCCCCCAGACGAGCACCGCCCCCGCCTTCTCCAGGTCGTCGATGGCGGCCCGGTGAGGCAAGCCGGTGAGGAAGCGGGCGGAGAGGGCGTCCCCGAGGCGGGCGTCGAGGTGGTTGGTGCCCACGGTGGCCCGCAGGAACTTGCCGAAGGCGTAGGCCTCCTCGTTGGTGCTGCGCGCCCCCCCCAGCCCGGCCACGGCGTCGGCCCCTTCCCCGTCGATCACCGACCGCAACCCGGCCGCCGCCCGCTCCAGCGCCTCGGCCCAGCTGGCCGGGTGCAGCTCGCCGTCCTTCCCCCGCACCAGCGGGGTGGCGAGCCGCTCCGGGGAGGCGAGGTACTGGAAGCCGAAGCGGCCCTTGTCGCACAGCCACCCCTGGTTGGTGTGGGCGTTGTCCACCCCCAAGAGGCGCACCACCCGGTTGGCCGAGGCCTGGACCGAGACGCGGCAGCCCACCGCGCAGTGGGGGCAGGTGCTCTCCACCGCCTCCAGGTCCCAGGGCCGTGCCCGGAACCGGTACGGGATGGCGGTGAGCGCCCCCACCGGGCAGATCTGCACCGTGTTGCCGGAGAAGTAGGAGGAGAAGGGCTCCCCCGGGAAGGTGAGCACCTGGGTGTCGTTGCCCCGGGAGACGAAGTGGATCAGCGGGTCGCCGGCGATCTCGTCGGCGAAGCGGGTGCAGCGGGCACAGAGGATGCACCGCTCCCGGTCGAGCAGCACCAGGTCGGAGATGGGGATGGGCTTGGCGAAGTGGCGCTTCTCCTCAACGTAACGGCTCTCCCCCGGCCCGTGGGACAGGGTCTGGTCCTGCAGCGGGCACTCGCCGCCGCGGTCGCAGACCGGGCAGTCGAGGGGATGGTTGATCAGCAGGTACTCGAGGACCCCTTCCTGGGCCTTGCGTACCACGTCGGAGTCGGTGTGCACCACCATGCCCTCGGTCACCCGGGTGGTGCAGGAGGTGGTCAGCGCCCGGCCCCGCGGGCCTTCGATCTCCACCAGGCACTGGCGGCACATGCCCACGGGCTCGAGGCGGGGGTGCCAGCAGAAGCGGGGCAGGTAGGTCCCCGCCCGCTGCGCCACCGCGATGAGCAGCTCCCCGGCGGCGGCTTCCACCGGGCGCCCGTCGATGGTGAGGGTGACCCGTTCAGCCATCGCTGCCTGCTCCCGGTCGGATCCGGGCCTCGACCTCGGGGCGGAAGTGCCGCAGGAGCGAAACGATGGGGGCGGTGGCCGAGGGGCCGAGCGGGCAGATGGTGGTCTGGGCCGGCGGCCAGCGCAGCCCGGGGCTGATGTTGTCGGAGATGTCGAGGAGGAGGTCGAGGTCGGCCGGTCGCCCGGAGCCGCGGGCGATCCGCTCCAGGATGCGCTGCAGCCAGGTCGCCCCCTCCCGGCACGGAGTGCACTCGCCGCAGGACTCGTGAGCAAAGAAGCGCACCAGGGAGAGGGCCGCCGCTACCACGTCGGTCGCCTCGTCCATGACCACGACCGCCCCCGAGCCGAGCATGCTGCCCAGCCGGGTGGCATCGTCGATCGTGACCGGCTCGTCGAGGTGCGCCGGGACCAGCCAGGGCGCCGAGGCCCCGCCCGGGATCCAGGCCTTCAGGGCCCGGCCGCCGCGGATGCCGCCGCCGAGGTCCTCCCGGTAGATGAGGTCGCGCCAGGACAGTCCCATGACCACCTCGTAGTTCCCCGGGCGGGCGACGTGGCCGGACACCGAGAAGAGCCGGGTGCCCCGCGACCCCTCCGGCCCGAGGGCGTCGTAGGCCGCGCCCCCGTGCTCGATGATCCACGGGAGGTTGCTCAGCGTTTCGACGTTGTTGACGATGGTCGGACGGCCGTAGAGGCCCGCCACCGCCGGGAAAGGAGGCCGGATGCGCGGCTCGCCGCGCCGTCCCTCCAGGCTGTTGAGCAGGGCAGTCTCCTCGCCGCAGATGTAGGCCCCCGCCCCGAGGTGAACCGTCACCTCGAGGTCGAAGGACGACCCGGCGATGCCCCGCCCGAGGAACCCGGCGGCGTAGGCCTCGTCCACCGCCCGCTGCACGCGGCGGGCGGGACGGGCGTACTCGCCGCGCACGTAGATGAAGGCCTGGTGGGCGCCGAGGGCGTAAGCGGCGATGGCGGCGCCCTCGATCAGCTGATGCGGGTCGCGCTCGAGCAGCTGGCGGTCCTTGCAGGTCCCCGGCTCCGACTCGTCACCGTTGACCACCAGGTAGTGCGGTGTCGCCGGGGCCAGGAAGCCCCACTTGACACCGCAGGGGAAGCCTGCCCCGCCCCGGCCCCGCAGGTTGGCCGCCTTGACTTCGGTGGTGACCTGCTCGGGGGTCATCTCGTGCACCGCCCGGCGCAGCGACGCATAGCCCCCGGTGGCCAGGTAGCGCTCCAGGGTGTGGCTGTCCCGAGGGTGGGCCGCCATACGGGCGGTGAGGATGAGCTCGCTCATCGCCCCTCCCCGGCGGTGCCGTAGGGCTCGAAGGCGGGCACGGGGGCCACCGCCCCCGCCGCCTCGCCCGGGCCCCAGTCGAAGGAGCGCTGCCCGCCGAAGCTCCCCTGCATGTCGTCGGAGACGACCACCGCCGGGCGCTCGGCGCGCAGCCGGCGGCAGAGGGCGCGGGCGCTCTCGGGGGTGACCCCCTCCACCAGTTCGTAGTTGACCTGCAGCGCCGGGGCGCCGGCGCAAGCCCCGATGCACTCGACGTGCTCTACCGAGAACAGCCCGTCTTCACCGGTGTGGCCGTCGGCCACCCCCGTCTCGGCCTCCACCGCCCCCAGCACTTCCTCTCCGCCGAGGAGGTGACAGGAGATGGAGGTGCACACCGACACCAGGTAGCGGCCGGGGGGCGACAGCTTGTACATCGTGTAGAAGGAGGCCACCCCGAGCACCTGGGCGGGGGTGATCCCGGTCAGCTCGGCCACCCGCCGCATGCCCTCCTCAGAGAGATAGCCGTCCTGCCGCATGGCCAGGTAGAGCAGGGGCCCCAGGGCCGAGCGCGGCTCGGGGTAGCGGCCCACCAGGGCCCGGGCCCGCTCCTCGAGGTCGGGGGTCCAGGCCCTCATCGGTCCACGTCCCCCAGCACCGGGTCGGCCGAGGCCAGGGTGGCCACCGTATCGGCGATGAGCGAGTCGGCCAGCATCACCGGCAGCGCCTGCACGTTGGCGAAGGAGGGCCCCCGTACGTGCAGCCGCCAGGGCTGGGCCTCGCCCCGCGACACCAGGTACATCCCCAGCTCCCCTCGCGGCGACTCAACGGCCTGGTACACCTCACCCGGGGGCACCTTGAACCCCTCGGTGAAGAGCTTGAAGTGATGGATGAGGGCCTCCATCGACTGGTCGAGGCGGGCCCGGGGAGGCGGGGTCACCTTGCGGTCGTCGCTGCGGTAGTCACCCGGGGGCATGGCCGCGGCCGCCTGGGCCACGATGCGCAGCGACTGCTTCATCTCCTCGATGCGCACCCGGTAGCGGTCGTAGACGTCGCCCCCGCTGCCGATGGGCACCTCGAACTGGTACCGGTCGATGCCCGAGTAGGGGAAGGCCCGCCGCAGGTCCCAGGCCACCCCGGCGGCCCGCAGGATGGGCCCGGTCACCCCGAAGGCCCGGCACTCGTCGGCGGTGATCACCCCCACCCCCACCGTGCGCCCCCGGAAGATGGGGTTGTCGTCGAGCAAGCCCTGGTAGTCGGCGATCCCGGCCGGCACCTTGGCCAGGATGACGGCGAGGTCCTCCTCCCACCCGTCGGGGAGGTCGGCCGCCACCCCGCCGGGGCGGATGTAGTTGTGGTTCATCCGCAGGCCGGTGACCTTCTCGAAGAAGGCCAGGCAGATCTCCCGCTCCCGCCACCCGTAGAGCATCATCGACAGCGCCCCGACGTCCATCCCCTGGGTGGCCACCCAGATGAGGTGGCTGGCCACCCGGTTCAGCTCGGTCATCAGCACCCGGATGGCCTGGGCCCGGGGGGGCACCTCGATGCCGAGCAGGCGCTCCGTCGCCAGCGAAAAGCACAGCTCCTCGAAGAACGGCGACAGGTAGTCCATGCGGGTGACGTTGGTGCACCCCTGGGCGAAGGTCAGCGTCTCCGCGGTCTTCTCCATGCCGGTGTGCAGGTAGCCGATGATCGGCTTGGCTCGCCGGATGGTCTCCCCCTCCAACTCCAGTTGGAGGCGCAGCACCCCGTGGGTGCTGGGGTGCTGGGGGCCCATGTTGATGATCTGCGTGTCCTCGCCGGCCGGCCCCACCCGGGCGGCGTAGTCGTCGCCGACCAGGGCGCCCATCTGCCCGGCCAGCACCGCCCCCTCTTCCTCGGCCAGCATCTCCTGGGCGCCCTCGCTGGTGAACCGGCCCGACTCGGCGGGCGCCTCGGTGCCGGCCATCCACAGGTCGTGCACCCGCCGGCGCGCCTCCTCGGCGGTGGCGGCTTCGGCAGGTGGCGCCTGCCCCAGCAGACCGGGACGCTCGGTCTCCCCGGTCACAAAGTCGGGGGGGTTGCTCACGGCCCCTGCTCCACTGCCTTGAACTGCACCGGAACCGCCCCTACCGGGCAATCCTTGCGCAGGGGATGGCCCTCCCATTCATCGGGGAGGAGGATGCGGGTGAGGTCCGGGTGGCCGGGGAAGCGGATGCCGAACAGGTCGTAGGCCTCCCGCTCGTAGAAGTTGGCCCCGGCGAAAACCCCGGTGAGTGAAGGCACCTGCGGGTCCTCCGCCGGGACCCCCACGTGGATGCGCAGCCGGAGGCAGAGGCGCATAGAGAGCAGGTTGACCACCACCTCGAAGCGCCCCTCGGGACGGTTCAGGTAGTCCACGGCGCAGAGGTCGATGAAGGTGACGAGGCCCGCCTCCCGGGCGGCGGCGGCGAAGGCAACCAGGTCCTCCCGCTCCACCCGGACCACGTCGTCGCCCAGCGACACGTCGAACCGCGCCCGGGGAAACCGCTCCGCCAGGGCGGCGAGCAGCGCCGCGGCGGCAGTTTCCCGGGCGGGGGCGGCGTGGCTCATCGGGTGATCTCCCCGCGGCGGATCTTGGTGTGCAGGGTGAGGATGCCGTGCATCAGCGACTGCGGCCCCGGCGGGCAGCCCGGCACATAGACGTCTACCGGGACCACCTGGTCCACCCCCTGCACCAGGGCGTAGTTGTTGAACATCCCCCCGGTCGAGGCGCAGGCCCCCATGGAGATCACCCACTTGGGGTCGGGCATCTGGTCGTAGATCTGGCGAAGGACCGGAGCCATCTTCTGGGAGACGCGTCCGGCCACGATCATGAGGTCGGCCTGGCGCGGGGAAGCCCGGAACACCTCCATGCCGAAGCGGCCCAGGTCGTAGTGGGAGGCCCCGGTCGCCATCATCTCGATGGCACAGCAGGCCAGGCCGAAGGTGGCCGGCCACATGGAGCGGGTGCGGGCCCAGGTCACCGCCTTGCGCAGGGTGGTGGTGAGCAGGCCCGCGGGCGCGGCGGGTCCGGCCATCAGGCTGCCTTGCCTTCGCCGGTCCCCGGCGCGGCCGCCACTCGCTGGTAGCGCCGGCGCTTGGGCAGGTTCCAGTCGAGCGCCCCCCGTTTCCACACGTAGACCAGGGTCTCGATGAGGAGCAGGGTGAACAGGCCCACCGCCCCCATGCCGTACCAACCGAGTTCGTCGAACTGCGCGGCCCAGGCGAACAGGAAGACGATCTCGATGTCGAAGATCACGTACAGCATGGCTACCAGGTAGAACTTCACCGGGAAGCGCTGCCCCGGCTCCTGCAGGGGCACGATGCCGCACTCGTAGGGCTCCAGCTTCTCGGTAGTGGGACGGTGCGGCGCCAGGAAGCGGGCGAGGCCCAGCGAGAGCCCACAGAACCCGACCACCAGCACGAACATGAGGGCAATCGGCAGGTAGGCGCTCAGGTCCGGCGGCACCGTTCCCCTTGCTCAGGTCGGCCAGAGGATAGACGAGGGTCCGAGTCGAACCCCGAGGCGGGGGCAGGCCTCCGCCTGCCGCGGCTACGGCCCCGCTCGCACGATCCGCTCGATCAGGCGGTAGGCGGCCGCCCCCGCCCCCCGTTCGGCGGGGTCGAGCAGGTCGGCCATCACCCGCAGGGCCCATTCCATGAGCGGGCGGGAACGCAGGCCCACCCGGGTGAGCGACCGCATCACCCCGGGGCGCCCGATGGCCCGGGAAAAGACCCGGCCCA
The DNA here is from genome assembly GCA_964354255.1 of uncultured Acidimicrobiia bacterium. Classification (GTDB taxonomy): domain Bacteria; phylum Actinomycetota; class Acidimicrobiia; order Spongiisociales; family UBA11373; genus VGBK01. The sequence goes on from CAYGYX010000017.1 coordinate 31,090, forward strand.
CCCGGTAATAGAGCCCGAAGCGGTCGGCCAGCTCGTGCCGGTAGGACTGGAGGAGGGTGAGGTCGCCGGCCGCCAAAGCCCGATGCACATGATCCGCGGCGAGGCGGCCGGTCTGATAGGCATAGGCAATGCCCTCGCCGTTGAATGGATTGACCATCCCGGCGGCGTCGCCGGCCAGCACCCAGTTGGGGCCCACGGTGGGCCCCACCGAGGAGGCCATCGGGAGCATGCCCCCCCTCACCTCGCCCAGGGACGCCTGGGGAGAGAGCCCCCAGGAGGGCGGGGCCGTGGCCAGCAGGGCATCCATGAGCCGGGTGGTGTTCACCTCCCGCCAGCGGTGGAAGGTGGAGATCACCCCCACTCCGGCGTTCACCGCCCCGTCGCCCAGGGGGAAGACCCATCCGTAGCCGGGGAGGACCACCCCGGCCGCATCGTGCAGGTCCAGATAGCTCTCCAGGTAGCCGTCGTCGGAGCGAGGGCTGGCGAAGTAGCCGCGGGCGCCCAGCCCCATCGGCAGGCGTCGGTTGCGATGCGCCCCCAGGGCCCGCCCGAAGCGCCGCCGCGCCCCGTCCGCCACCACCACCACCCGGGGCCGGGCCACCTCCACCCCCTCTGAGCCGCGCAGGGCCACGCCGGCGATGCGCCCCTCTTCCAGAACCGGGGCCGCTTCGGTGCCCGGCCGCAGGATTGCCCCCTGACCGACGGCGAGAGAGGCCACCCGCCCGTCCAGGTCGACACGGCGGACCACCCCTCCCCAATTGGGGTACACAGGATGGGCCGGCCAGTCGAGTTCGAGGGTGAGGCCGCCGGCGACGGCCCGCAGCCCGCGGCAGCGGTGGAACCCCGGGACGGTGAAGTCGAAGCCCATCGCCTCCAGTTCGTAGATGGAGCGGGGGGTGAGGCCGTCGCCGCAGGTCTTCGCCCGCGGGTAGTGGTCCCTCTCGACCAGCCACACGCGGTGCCCGCGGCGGGCCAGCCAGAAGGCGGCCGAGGCCCCGGCGGGCCCGCCGCCCACCACCAGCACCTCCGGGGCAAGAGAGGAGGGCACGGAGGCGTCACCCGGCCGGGGCCGCGTCCTGATGCAGGTAGAAGGCGAGCACCTGGAGCTCGGAGGAGAAGTCGACCCGGCGTACGTGCACATTCTCCGGCACTCGCAACACCGTAGGGGCGAAGTTGAGGATGGAGGCCACCCCGGCGGCGGCCAGCATCTCCGCCACCGCCTGCGCCGCCGCGGGCGGGGTGGCGATGACCGCGATGCGCGCCCCGCACTCCCTCACCCTCGCGTCCAGCGCCTCCAGCGGCTCCACCTTGAGATCGTTCACGCGGGTGCCCACCTTGCCGGGATCCTCGTCGAAGACGCCCACCACCCGGAACCCCTGTTCGCGAAAGCCGTCGTAGCGGGCCAGCGCCCGGCCGAGGTTGCCCATGCCCACGATCACCAGCGGCCACTCACGGGTGAGCCCCAACTCGCGCCGGATCTGGTAGCGCAGGTGCTCGGTCTGGTACCCGATCCCGCGGACCCCGTACGACCCGAGGTAGGAGAGGTCCTTGCGCAACTTGGCCGCGTTCACCCCCGCCAGTTCGGCCAGATCCTCCGAAGAGACACGGTCCACCCCGGGGGCCAGGTCCTCCAGGCACCGCAGGTACAGGCTGAGCCGGGGCACGGCGACCCGGGGCACGGCATCCTTCACAAGCGCACAATATAGAGCCATGTCTTGCCTCTCCCGCCGTCGGGCGGGGGAGGCGCGACGCCGCCCTGCGGCGGAGCGGAGGGGGCA
>CAYGYX010000018.1:0-32664 GCA_964354255.1 uncultured Acidimicrobiia bacterium
GGTCGGCCGGCCCGCTCACCGGCAACACGCGTTTCACCTCCCGGAAACCTGCCCGCAATGGAGGCATGGGAGGGTGCCCTGGTACCAGGACCCAACGGAGCACGCCCTCATGGCGGAACACCCGGACTCGTTGTGGCAGCCCTTCCCCGAGGAAGTGACCCGAAAGCATGCCTTGCTGTCGGGGCCCGCCCTGTCGAACGCCGGAGACCGGGTCCGCGCGATCGAGATCCTCGAGGAGCGATTCGCCCGCGGCGAGATCGACACCCGGGAGCTCGAAGAGCGCCGGGCGGCCCTCCGGGGTGCGAGCGCCCGAGCGTAGGTGCCGGTCGGGGCGTTTGACCCCGACTCCGGGTGGCCGGAGTAGGGTGCCGGGAATGGAGGAGACCCGGGTGCCGTCGGGGGAAGCATCTGCCGAGAGGGCCGGTGCGGCCCCACCGGTCGGCGTTCCCCCCGCAGACTCCATGATCCAAAGCCTGCGCCCCAGCGGGCGCCTGGCCTACCTGGACAACCTGAAGGCCTACCTGATCGCGGGGATCATCGCCGCCCACGCCTTCATGGGCTACGCCGACTTCGGCAGCTGGACCTACCAGGACGTGCGGGAAGTGACGCTCTCGCCGGTCATGGAGACGATCTTCGTCGTCGCGGCCGTCACCCTCGGGGGCCTGTTCCTGATGGCGCTGTTCTTCCTGCTCTCGGGCCTGATGGCCCAGGACTCGCTGGCGCGCCGTGGGATCCGGCGCTTCGTCTCCGACCGGCTGCTCCGACTGGGCATCCCCTTCGCCCTCTACACCCTGCTGGTCTGGCCCCTCCTGGAGTACGCCCTCCTCGAGCCGTTTCTGCACCGCGGCTCCTACTGGGCCTGGTTCACCGACACCGACCCCATCCTCGACAACGGGCCGCTGTGGTTCGTGGGGGTGCTGCTCGTCTACTCGCTGGCCCTGGCCGGGTGGCGCCGGCTGCGGCCGCTCCCGGCGGCGGGCGACCGGCCGTTGCGCCTGCGCGACCTGGCCCTCCTCGTTCTGGCCGTGGGCCTGCTCACCTTCCTGGTGCGCACCGTCTTCCCGGCCGACTCGAACCAGCCCCTGAACTCCCACCTCTGGGCCTGGCCGGAGTACCTGGCGATGTTCGGCCTGGGCGTGATCGCCGCCCGGCGGGGTTGGCTGCGGCCCGTGCCGAGGGACCTCTCCCGACTGACCGGGATAGTCACCCTGTTGGGGATCGCGTTGATGGCGGCTGTGGTTCTCTCTACCGAGCCGCTGGGCTTGACGGAGGAGGACTGGTTCGGCGGCTGGGGCGTGCCGGCCTTCGTCGGCGGGCTGCTGGAGGGCGTGATCGCGGTGGCGGCACCGGTTTGGGTCCTCTCCTTCGCCCAGCGCCACCTCAACGGCTCGGGGCCGGTGCGGCGGGTGATGGCCCGCAGCTCCTATGCCGCCTTCATGCTGCAGGGGCCGGTGGTTGTGGGCTTCGAGCTGGCTCTGCGGCCGGCCCCGCTGCCCGGGGACGCCAAGGCGATCATCGTGGCGCTCCTGGGCATCGCGGCGTCGTTCGCCCTGGCCTGGCCGCTGGTCACCCGGACGCCGGTGGGGAAGGTGCTCTGACGGCTCGGGCGGGCGGGGCGCCTTGGGCCTGTCGGGACGTCAGCTGCGCTCGGTGACCGGCCGGCGGCGGATCGGCAGGTCGCCGTCCCATATCGAGAGGCCGGCCGCCGCGACCAGCATCATGACGCCGGCGGTGGCGAACATCGCCGTGTAGCCGAAGTGGAGGATCACCCAGCCGAGAACGGGCGACCCGACCAGCGCCCCGAGGTCCCAGAAGAGGGTGTAGGCGGCCATGGCCGACCCGCGCTCCTGTGCCGAGCTCCGCTCGATGACGTCCGCGAATGTGATCGGGTAGACGTAGCCGAGGCCGCCCCCGCACAGGACCCCGGCCACCACGACCGAAGTCGTGGAGGAGCCGAAGGCCATGGCCAGGTAGCCGGCGGTGATGGCGACGAGCGACGGGTACAGCACCGGAGCCCGCCCGAAGCGGTCGGGGACCCAGCTGCCGAGCAACCGCAGGGCAACCGCGGTGCAGGCATAGGCCGCGAAGAAGAGGCCCACCGACCCGATCCCGGTGTCGTCCACGTAGGTGCGCATGAACGTCGAGTACCCGGTGAGGGCGATGCCCACGCTGAGGGTGATGAACCACAGGGGGCGCAGGCTCCTCTGGAGCAGGGCGCGGCGGAAGGCCCCTTTGACCCGGGGCGCCGATTCGACTGAGGGGGCCGGACGCTGCTCGGGAAGCCGGGTGGAGAGGAGGAGGGCGGTCCCGGCGAAGCCGAGGGCGGCGAAGAGCACCCCGTGGAACCCGCCGGCCTCCAGGACCACGTCGCCCACCCAGCCGCCGATCGCCGCCGGAAGCATCCCGGTGATGGCGAAGAGGGCCAGGCCCTGGGTGCGGCGCTCGGCCGGCACCTGGTCGGCGCCGTAGGTATTGATCGAGGTGAAGAGGAGGGCGCCGGCCAGGCCGTGCAGGATGCGCACGGCAACCAGCCAGGCCCCCACCGACCCCACGGTGAAGTAGAGGGGGACCGAGATGGTGTTCAGCACCCCGCCGATGAGGATGGCCGGGCGCCGGCCCCGTTGGTCCATGAGGGTGCCCACGCCCGGGCGCATCACGATCGACGCCAGAGCGGCGGCGGCGACGATCAACCCGATGACGGCCTCGTTCGCTCCCAGTTCGGTGAGGAACCTCGGCAGGTGGATGAACATGAAGAACGACAGCCCGTGGAGCAGGTTCACCAGCCAGGCGAGGACGAAGGGCGTGGTGAGTATGCGGGGACGGGCACCCGGGGCGGACACGGGGCGCGAGCATATCGGGCCGCCGTCGGGCCCCGGCGGAGGGGCCAGCGAGGTTCTCGGCCAAGGCCCGCGAAATCTCCGGGTGGAGCGCGAAAACCAACCAGCCGGCGCGCTTGACGCCGGGGTAGGGGCTCTCTACTTTGCGGCTACCTTCTCCCCCGGTAAGCAAGAACCAGGGGAGGTGGCACCGGCGGACCGCTCCCGAAAGGGGGACGGTCGGGCGGAGAGCTAGAGACCGCCCGGTCGCCGCCGGGCCGGCGTCCGGACCTAGGTTGCGGATGACGGGAAGCCGAGAGGGGTGCAAGACCCTCCCAGCGGCTCAACGCCAGGGCGTTTCCGAAAGGGGCGCTGAGGCGAAGGGTTGAGGCCCCGAGGGGGCTGAGGCTTAGGCCAAAGCTTCCTCGGGGTCTCGCTTATTTGGGCCCCCTTCTCGTGCCCCGTCGGCCCCGCGCCTGCCCCGCCGGCGTCGACGGGTAGGCGGTCCCGCTCCCGGGTGGCGGCGACGTACCTTCGTGGCCGCCGACGGGCTGGCGGTCCCGCGAAAAGAAGCCCAGAGGCGCGAAAACCCGGCTCCCTCAGCGGTTGACTCGGTCGCGGGGAGTCCCTACATTCATTCTTGTTGCCGGAGCGATCCGGCAGCCCACGGCGGGTCGGTAACGGCTCACTGTGGCGCTCCCGCCGGACCCCGCAAGGGGTCGCAGCGGAACCCGAAAGGGCGCCGCGCCGGAGGGCCTTAGGGCTCTCTGCGACGGAGCGAACCGGCTTCGGACTTCGGCCCGGTGTCGGACCGGAGTGCTCGCAAGGGCGCTTCGGGACCGGGGTGCCCGCAAGGGCGCTCTGGGAGGAGCCCCGAGAGGGTGGAAGCCTCGGCAGAAGCTCTCTCGGGGTTTCTCGCGTCCGGGCCGGGTTCGAGAGCACCCGGCAGCCGGGCCTCGCGCTCTCTAGCATGTCGCTCATGGGTTACCCGAAGCGTTTGCTCACCGAAGGCGAAGAGATCGTTCGCGAGTTCCGGCCTCACTGGCGCATGCTGGTGATCCCCCTCGGCTGGACGCTCCTGCTGGGGGCGGCCGTCGTGCTCACCTGGATCTTCCCGCCCGAACAGAGTTGGTTCGACTGGGGAGTCACCGGCGTCGCCGGCGTGGCGTGGCTGGTGCTCGGTCTCTATCCCCTCATTGCCTGGTTCTTCACGCTCTACGTGCTCACCAACGAGCGGCTGATCGCCCGCAGCGGGGTGCTGGCCCGGCACGGGCTGGAGATCCCCCTGGAGCAGATCAACGACGTGACCTTCACCCAGACCATCCTCGAGAGGGTCCTCCACTCCGGGGACCTGCTCATCGAGTCGGCGGGGACGCAGGGGCAGAGCCGGTTCAGCAACATCCCTGAGCCGGAGGAGTTCCACAGCCTGCTCTACCGCGTGCGTGAGGATCGGAGCATGTCTCTGCAGGGCGTCAGGCCCACGCCGGCGGGGAACGACTCGGTCTCGCGCCTGGAGCGCCTGGCCCGGCTGCAGCAGGACGGGATGATCAGCCGCGAGGAGTACGAAGAGCAGAAGAGGAAGATCCTGGGCCAGGCCTAGCCGGGAGGCACCCGGCAGGCGCCGGGGAAGATCAGACGGAGGGCCCGCGATTCGGCCGTCCCGGCTTCCTCGATCCGCCCGCCCATGGCGGCCACCAGCCGCGCCGTGAGGCCGGGCACGCGCCAAGGCGCCTGGCCTTCGGCGGCGATGGTGATGCGGCAGTCCCCCTCCTCACCACTCACCGCCACCCGGGTGCCTGCTCGGAGCGGCACCCGGGAGAGGATCCCGGCCAGCGCCCGCCGCAGGCCGGGAGCGGATAGGCAGACGGGGTCAAGGTCCGTGGGCACCTCCACTGTGATCGCGCCGCCGTCACCGGTCCCGGCCACCTCCCGGAGGAGGTAGGCCAGCTCGGGCGGGAGCAGCGGCCTGCCGCCGGCGGGCGAGGAGGCGGCGAGCAACTCGTCGAGCAGACGGCGCATCTTCTGTGCCTGGGCCAGCGCCGAGGAGAGCAGGGCGGCCAGGTCCGGGTCGGCAGGGGCCAGTTCCGGGCGAGCCATCGTCTGCAGGGCGCCGAGGACCGTGGTGAGCGAGGTGCGCAGGTCGTGGTCCACCGCCGCGATGAGCTCCGTCCGCAGGGCGGCCTCGCCCTCCAGTCGGCGGGCCTGCGGCCGGGCATCAGCGGCGGCTGCCGGCACGACTCCCGACTCCGGGGGATTGGCTGCCGCCGGCGATAGGGCCGGCACGGTGTGCGCGTAGGAAGGCAGGGCGGGGTAACGGGAGGCGGGCATCTGTCCCCTCTGCTTCGGCCCGGCCGGGCCGCGCTTGAGCGGAGATGACGGCCGCGGGCATCGGGGCGAGCCGGAGTGGGCTCAGCCCATGGAGGCGCGGCGGCGGGGAGAGCCCCGCCGCCGGCGAAGGGTTTTGCTCAGAGGCGGACGACCGGGCAGGTCAGGGTTCGGGTGATCCCCTCGACCGCCTGGATGCGGGCCACCACGAGCTTGCCCAGTGAGTCGACGTCTTCGGCCACCGCGTGGACGATGGCGTCGTACGGTCCGGTGACCGCCTCGGCCGCCTTGACGCCGGCGATGCCCTTGACCGCCAGGGCAACCTGGGCCGCCTTGCCGACCTCGGTCTGGATGAGCACGTAGGCCTCGACCATGTCTCTCCCCGTGGTTGGTAGCCAGGGACTATACCGTCGGGGTCGATCGCGGGGCGATTCGGGTGGCGACCGGGCAGCGGCCATACTCCGGTGTCGTGTCGTTCGTCTTCCTATCCCTGGCGCTGGCCGGGCTGGCCCTGACCGTCAACGCCTGGCGCCCGCTGCCCCGCCACGGGGGAGGGGGACCGCGCTGGGTGCCGGCCCTGTTCACCGGGGAGCTGGCCCCATTCCACATTGTTGTCCACCTGGGGCTGGCCGCCGGGTTTGCCGCCGCCGGCTGGGCCGGCGGCTGGGCCGGGTGGGCAGGCCTCGGAGCCACGGCCCTGTCGGTCGCCGGCCTGTTGCACATCCAGTTCCGGGCGGCGGCGGCCAGGGGAGTGATGGAGCGGGCCGCCTCGGCGGTGCTCGGGGGGGTCCCCGTGCGCCTCCCTCGCCTACGGCTCCGGCGGCTCCTGTGGCCCTATCCGGGGCGGCCGCGCGAGGTGGAGGCGGTACCCGACCTGCCCTACGGGCCCGGCCGGGATCAGCTGGCCGATCGCTACCGCCGCCGGGGCCACTCCGGTCCCGCCCCGACCCTGGTGCAACTGCACGGCGGGGGCTGGACGCGGGGGAAGCGAGGTTGGCAGGGCCGCCCGCTGATGCACCACCTGGCACGGGCCGGCTGGGTGGTCTTCGATGTGGAGTACGGGCTGAGCCCGCAAGCCACCTTCCCCGGCCAGCTGGTCGATGTGAAGCGGGCGATCGCCTGGGTACGGGCCAACGCCGCCGAGCACGGCGTCGATCCCTCCTTCATCGCGATCACCGGCGGCTCCGCCGGCGGCCACCTGGCCGCCCTGGCGGCCCTCAGCGGCGGCGACCCCGCCTACCAGCCTGGCTTCGAGGAGGCCGACACCTCGGTGCAGACTTGCTTGCCGGTGTACGGGGTGCACGACCTGCTGGCCGCCGACGGCCGGCGCCCCAAGTGGCCCTACCTGGCCAGCCACGTGCTCAAAGTCCCTCCCGAGCAAGACCCGGAGGCCTGGCGGCGCGCCTCCCCGGTGCGCTGTGCGCGCGCCGACCGACCGGCCTTCCTGGTGGCGCACGGCGGGGTCGACTCGCTGGTTCACCCGGGTGAGTCCTGCCGGCTGGTCTGCGCCCTGCAGGCGGCCGGAGGGCCGCCGGTGGGCCACGCCGAGCTCCCCGGCGCCACCCACGGGTTCGACTCGCTCCACTCGGTCCGGGGCGAGCGCTTCGTAGCCGGCGCCGCGGCAGTCCTGGAAGGGCTGTGGGCGCGCCATCGCGCCGGGGCGGAAGTGAAGGAGGGATCCGGCGGCGCCTAGTAGCCGTCGGAGCCGATGCGGACGCGGGCGGCGTAGCGCCGTCCTCCGTCCTCTTCGACCTCGAAGACGATGCGCTGGCCGGGGTGCAGTTGGCGGAATATGCCGTCGCCCAGCGACCCGGGCCGCAGGTAGATGGGGGCACGGTCGGGCTCGCCGAGCGCGACGCCCGACCTGGTCACCGGGTCGTACGCCTGGACCACGCCCTGCACGGCGTCAGGCCTTCTGGACCTTGCCGGCCTTCAGGCATGAGGTGCACACCCGCATGCGGCGGGAGTTGCTCCCGTCCTTGACGCGGATGCGCTGGATGTTGGGCAGCCAGCGGCGGCTGGTCCGGTGGTGGGAGTGGCTCACCTGCTTGCCCACCCACGGCCGCCTGCCGCAAATCTCACATACGAACGACACCAGAGGGATCCTTCTCGGGAACGGGCGATGAGGATACCAGCCCGGCTTGGCGGTGCCAGATCGGCGGCGTATACACTCCCTGACGTGGCCGACGAACTGATACGTGCACAGGACCTCAAGCAGGTGATGAATCGTTACCTGGCCCGCCTGCGCGAGCACCGGGAGGCCCTCAACCGCCTCAACGTCTACCCGGTGCCCGACGGCGACACCGGCACCAATATGACCCTCACCGTGGAGTCGGTGGTGGGGGCGCTGGACGGCGCCTCTTCGATGGCCGACGTCTCCCAGGCGATGGCCCGTGGCTCGCTCATGGGAGCGCAGGGCAACAGCGGCATCATCCTCTCCCAGATCCTGCGGGCCTGGGCGGATGCCTTCCAGAAGAATCGGGAGGTCGGCCCGGCCGAGGTGACCGACGGCCTGGAGCAGGCGACGGCGGCGGCCTACCGGGCGGTGGGCCGTCCGGTCGAGGGCACCATCCTGACCGTGCTGCGGCGTGCCGCCGAGGAGGCCAAGCATGCCCCGCGGGGGACGGGCGAAGGCCTGGGCCACTTGCTCGAGCGGGTGTATGGGCAGGCTGAGCAGGCCCTCATGGAGACCCCCGAGCTGCTGCCGGTGCTCAAGGCGGCCGGAGTAGTCGATGCCGGGGGGGCCGGACTCCTGCTGCTCCTCGCCTGCCTGCGGGAGCACGTGACGGGCGACAAGGTGACGCTCCCCCCGAAGATCTTCCGCCCGGCCGCCCAGCTGGTCTCCGGCGACGGCCGGGCCAAGCCGGGGGAAGGCTCCATTGCCGACCTGCACTACGAGGTGGTGTTCATGCTCGAAGGCGAGCCCGGCGCCGATCAGCGGCTGAAGGAAGCGTGGGGCGGTTTGGGGCAATCGATCGTCATCGTGGGCGGGACGGACGGGTGGAAGTGCCACATCCACACCGATGACATCGGCCCGGCCATCGAAGCCGGTGTCAACGAGGGTCGAGTGCGGCAGATCAGCATCACCAACCTGCTCGAGCAGGCCGCCGCCGAGGACTTCCACCGTGGCGCCTTCGGCTTCGAGCCGCTGCCCGAAGCGCTCGATGCCAAGGTCGGCCTGATCGCGGTGGCCAACGGCCCGGGCGTCGTCGAGTTGTTTCGCCAGTACAGGGCCCAGGGCATGGTCGTCGGCGGCCAGACCATGAACCCCTCGGTCGGCGACCTGCTCAAGGTGGTCGACGACGTGCCGGCGAAGACGGTGGTCCTGCTGCCCAACAACAAGAACATCATCCCCGCCGCCGAGGAGCTCGACCGGCTCACCAAGAAGCAGGTGCACGTCATCCCCACCCGGTCCGTGCCGCAGGGGATCGCCGCGGCGGTGGCCTACGACACCGGGTCGGCGCTGGAAACGGTGCTGTCCCGCATGGAGAAGGCGGCGCGGGCGGTGCGCAGCGGGGAGATGACCCGGGCGGTGCGCGATGCGACCACCCCGGTAGGCCCCATTGCCCAGGGCGACTGGATCGGCCTGGTGGAAGGCAAAGTGCAGGTGATCCGCCGGGCTGGGCCGGGCCGGCTCGGCCGCGTGCTGGTGCGCCTCATCCGGCTGGTCCTGGGTAAGCAGCGGGCCGAGCGCCGCACCCGTCGGCTGGAGCAGGCCGCCTTCGGCGGTGCCCTGCGGGCGTTGCTCGAGCGGGTCGTGGACTCCGAGGCAGAGGCGATCACCCTGGTCGCCGGGGCCGGAGCCGACCCCGAGATCACCGCGGTCGCCGAGGCCTGGCTCAAGGAGTTTCGCTCCGGCATCCCCATCGACGTGGTGGACGGGGGCCAGCCGCTCTACCCCTACCTCGTCGGGGTCGAGTGAGCGAGCGCAGCCTCGCCTACCTGTCCCGGGTGCCCGTCGAGCGGGTCAAGGGCGTAGGCGACCGGCTGGGGGGGAAGCTGCGCGAGGCCGGCATCGGCACGGTGGCCGATCTCCTCTTCCACTTCCCGAGGCGCCACATCGACCGCTCGCTGGTGGCCCCCATCGCGCGGGTGCCGCTGGGGGTGGAGGTCACCGTGCTGGGGACGGTGAGCAAGGTGGCCACCCGCCGGGTGCGGCGGGGCCTCACCATCGTGGAGGCCCTGGTCACCGCCAAGGCCGACTACGAGGTGGCCGAGGAGGAGGGCCTGTGGCGGGTGGTCCCTGCGGCCGGGACGGCCGACCTGCCCGCCATGACCTTCCAGAGCGAGGAGGAGGCTCGTCGCTGGTTGGCCGAGGAAGCCCCCCGGGTGGCGGGCGAGGTACTCGGGGCGGTCTGGGCCACCTTCTTCAACCAGCCCTTCCGCGAGCGCCAGCTGCCGGCAGGGACGGAGGTGGCCCTCTCCGGCAAGGTGGAGCGCTTCCGCGGGCGGCGGCAGATGCGCTCACCGGTGGTCGACGTGCTGGGCGGGGCCGGCCACCGCCGCACCGGGCGCATCGTGCCGGTATACCCGGCGGTGGCCGGCATCAGCTCGTGGCGTCTGGAGCAGTCCACGGCCGACGCGGTGGCCCGGTCGCGTCCCATCTCCGACCCGCTGCCCGCCGAGCTCGTCTCCCGCCTCGGCCTGGTGGAACGCGACGCCGCCCTGGCCGGCATCCACTTCCCGCAGACACCGGCCGAGGCCGAGGCCGCCCGGGCCCGTCTGGTCTTCGACGAGTTGTTCCGCCTCGAGGTGGCCCTGGCCCTGCGCAAGCATCGCCAGATCGAAGGGGCGGAGGGGATCGCCCACCCGGTCGGCCCCGGGCTGATGGAGGATTTCGTGGCGGCGCTGCCCTATCGCCTGACCGGGGCACAGCAGCGGGCCATCGAGGAGATCCGGGCCGACATGGCCTCGCCGCACCCCATGCACCGCCTGCTGCAGGGGGAGGTCGGCTCCGGCAAGACGGCGGTGGCCGTGGCCGCCCTCCTCACCGCGGTGCAGGGCGGTCACCAGGGGGCGGTGATGGCGCCCACGGAGGTGCTCGCCGAGCAGCACTACTTCGGGCTGGAGCCGCTCGTCCGCCTGGTGGGGGTTCGCATGGCCCTGCTCACCTCCTCCTCGCCGGACCGGGGGCGGGTGCTGGCCGCCACCGCCGACGGCACGGTGGACGTGGTCGTGGGCACCCACGCCCTGATCCAGGAGGGGGTGCGCTTCGCCCGCCTGGGCCTGGCCGTGGTCGACGAGCAGCACCGCTTCGGGGTGCACCAGCGGGTGAGCTTGCGCGAGAAGGCGGAGGGCCCCCAGCCCGACCTGCTCATCATGACCGCCACCCCCATCCCCCGCACGCTGTCGATGACCCTGTACGGCGACCTCGACGTGTCGGTGCTCGACGAGATGCCGGCCCACCACCCCAGGGTGGCCACCGAGATGGTCGGCAAGGGCGCCGGCGACCTGGAGCGGGTGTACGCCCGGGTGCGGGAGCAGGCCGCCCTGGGGCGGCAGGCCTTTGTCGTCTGCCCGCTGGTGGAGGAGAGCGACAAGCTGGAGGCGGCCTCGGCCACCGCCGAGTTCGAGCGCCTGCGGGGCGTCTTCCCCGACCTGCGGCTGGGCCTGGTCCACGGCCAGCTGCCGGCCGACGAGAAGCGCCGGGTGATGCAGGCCTTCCGGGACGGGGAGACCGACGTCCTGGTGGCGACGACGGTGATCGAGGTCGGCATCGACATCCCCAATGCCACCGTCATGGTCATCGAGGATGCCGACCGCTTCGGCATCAGCCAGCTGCACCAGCTGCGGGGCCGCCTGGCCCGCGGCAGGGGCCCCAACTGGTGCTACCTGGTGGCCGACCCGGGCACCGAGGAAGGCAAGCAGCGCCTGGCGGCGGTGGCCGCCTCCGACGACGGCTTCCGCCTGGCGGAGGAGGACCTGCGCATCCGGGGCCAGGGGACGGTCTTCGGGGTGCGGCAATCGGGGATGCCCGACCTGCGCCTGGCCGACATCCTGCACGACGCCGAGGTGCTGGTGGCGGCCCGGCGCGAGGCCTTCGCCCTGGTGGCGGCCGACCCCGCCCTGACCCGGCACCGGGAGATCGCCGAGGAAGTGCGGGCCCTGCTCGGCGAGCAGGTCGACTGGCTGTTCATCTCATGAGGATCATCGCCGGCATCGCCAAGGGCCGCCGCCTGCTCGTTCCCCGTGACGGGGGCACCCGGCCGATGATGGATCGGGCCCGCGAAGGCCTCTTCTCCTCGCTGGGGGAGTCGGTGATCGGGGCCCGGGTGCTCGATCTCTACGCCGGGTCGGGCAGCCTCGGCCTGGAGGCGCTGAGCAGGGGAGCCTCTGCCGCGGTGTTCGTGGAGCGCGGCCGGGCGGCCCTCACCGCTCTGCGGGCGAATGTGACGGCAGTCGGCTTGGGCGGGGAGATCGTGGCGGCCGACGTCGACGTCCACCTCGCGCGGGCGGCCGGCCCCTTCGACCTGGTGTTCGTTGACCCCCCCTACGCCCTGCCGCTAGCGTCGGTGGAGCACGCCCTCGGCAGGCTGGCGCGTCTGCTCGCCGCGGGCGGCGCTGTGGTGCTGCACCGCCGGGCCGGCGAGGGGCTCGGCCTGCTGCCGGGCCTGACGGTGATCGACCGGCGGCGGTACGGGGACACCGAGATCACCCGGCTGGTGAAGGAGGAAGCACGGTGATCACCGCCTTGGTGCCGGGCAGTTTCGACCCCCCCACGAAGGGCCACGTCGACGTCATCGGGCGCTGCGCCGACCTCTTCGACCGGGTGGTGGTGGCGGTGGCCAACAACCTGGCCAAGAACCCCCTCTTCACCGCCTCGGAGCGGGTGGCGCTGCTCGAGAAGTGCTGCAATACCTGGACCAACGTGAGCATCGCCTCGTTCGACGGGCTGTTGGTCGACTTCGTGCGCACCAGCGGAGCCGACGTCATCGTCAAAGGCCTGCGGGTGGTGACCGACTTCGAGTACGAGCTGCAGCTGGCGCAGATGAACCGCCATCTCTCGGGCACGGTGACGTTGTTCGTGCCCGCGAATCCCGAGTTCGGGTATCTATCCTCCTCCTTGGTGAAGGAGGTGGCCGCCTTGGGAGCCTCGGTGGACAGCCTGGTGCCTCCCTGTGTGGCTGCGGCCCTGAAGGAGCGTTGGGCACATGAGCGATGAAGAGCTCGATCGCCAGGAAGCCGTCCCGGTCCCGCCGCGGCTCGGCGAGCTGCAGGAGCTGGTCGACGAGCTGATCCTCGCCGTGGAGGGGGCGCGCAACGTGCCTCTCTCCTCGAGCGTGATGCTCGACCGGACCCAGCTGCTCGACATGCTCTATCGGCTGCGCGATGAGATGCCGGATGAGTTGCGGGCCGCCCGCTGGATGGTGCGGGAGCGGGAGGCCTTCGTCGGCCGTACCAATGAGAAGGCCCGCGAGATGCTTGACCGAGCCCGGCAGCGCTCCGAGCAGCTGGTCAGCGAGTCCTACATCGTCAAGGAGGCGGTCGAGGAAGCCAACGCCCTGGTGCGCCGCGCCGAGGCCGAGGCCACCCGGACCCGCCTCGAGGCGGAGGACTACAGCGAGCAGGCCTTCGAGCAAACGGAGGCGGTGCTCGCCGACCTGCTCGCCCAGGTGCGGCGCGCCCGGTTCGACCTGCACCAGGCCCGTCCCGGGATCGGCGAGGGGGAGTAGAGCAGGGGGGGCTTCCTACAATCGGGTCATGCCCCGCCCCCCTTTGCGCCTGGTCGTCTCCGACCTGCTGCACCAGCCCGGGTGGCCCCGCCCGGTGCAGCTGGAGGCCCGGGTGGAATGGGCCCTGGAGTCGTCCCGGGTGGACCCGCAGACCCCGCTGCGCGCCGACCTCGTCCTGGAGGGAGCCTCCGGCGGCATCCTCGCCCGGGGGCGGGTGGCGGTGGTGGCCCGGCACACCTGCCGGCGGTGCCTGACCGAGTGGTCGGAGCCGCTGGAGGTGGAGGTCTTCGAGATGCTGGGCAGCGAGCCGGAGGCCGAGTACCCCCTGGCCGGGGACGAGGCCGACCTGGAAGTGCCGCTGCGCGATGCGGTGTTGCTGGCCCTGCCCTTGCGCCCGCTCTGCCGCCCGGACTGCCTCGGACTTTGCGGTGTCTGCGGCGCGGACTTGAATACGGGGTCCTGCCCGGGGCACGGCGAGGCTCCCGCCTCGCCGTTCACGGTGCTGCGCGATCTGTTAGAACCCTGAAACGCCAAACGAGAGAAGGCGCCATGGCGGTCCCGAAGAAGAAGATGTCCCGATCCCGCACCCGGCAGCGGAAGGCGACGTGGAAGCTGACCCGCCCGCACACCACGCCCTGCCCGCAGTGCGGGGCCGCCAAGGCGCCCCATCGGGCCTGCCCGCAGTGCGGCACCTACAACGGGCGGGAGATCGTCCCCAGCTGAGCGTGACATGACCGGGCCCGTCGAGGTCGTTGCGGGATGACCGGGGCGCCGTCGCGGCTGGAAGAGGCGCTCGGGTACACCTTCACCGACCGGAGCCTGCTGGAGCGGGCCCTGACCCATCGTTCCCACGACCCGGCGGCCTCCAACGAGCGGCTCGAGTTCCTCGGGGACTCGGTGCTCGAGTTCGTCGTGACCGGCCACCTCTATGCCTCCTCCGGCCTCGACGAGGGGATGATGACCAAGGTCCGGGTGTCGGTGGTGAGCCGGGCGGCGTTGGTCGAGGTGGCGGGGCGGGTCGGGGTGGGCGAGGCGGTCGTGCTGGGCAGTGGGGAGGCAGAGGCGGGTGGCCGGCGCAAGGCCTCGATCCTCGCCGACACGCTCGAGGCGCTGCTCGGGGCCGTGTACCTGGACGGCGGGATCGAAGCGGTCCGCCGGGTGGTCCTGGCCCATTGGGCCCCGCTCATCGCCGACCAGATGGGCGCTCCCGGGGAGCGCGACTACAAGACCCGGCTGCAGGAGGTGCTCGCTGCGCAGGGCCAGTTCCCCAACTACGTGGCGGAGGGAGAAGGGCCGGAGCACGCCCGGGTGTTCTTCGCCACGGTGTCGGCCGGGGGACAGGTGCTGGGCCTGGGGATGGGGACCTCCAAGAAGCGGGCCGAGCAGGCGGCCGCCCGCCACGCCCTCGACACCCTCCGGACGGAGGGTGAGCCGGATGCCTGAGCTCCCGGAGGTCGAGCTCACCAGGCGCCACCTGGAGCCGGTGCTGCGCGGGGCGCGGATCGGCCGGGTAACGGTGCGCGGCGAGCGCGTGGTCCGCCGGCAGCCTCACGCGAGGGACTTCGCCACCCGGCTGCAGGGGCGGCAAGTGCTCGGGCTGGCACGGCGCGGCAAGTTCCTCCTGGCCGACGTCGGCGACCGCCTGACCTGGCTCACCCACCTGGGCATGTCGGGCCGGGTGTCGCTGGCCGCCCCGGGCGTGCCGGAGCCGCTGCATACCTCCCTGGTCGTGGAGCTCCACGATGGGCCGGAGGTGCGCCTCATCGACCCCCGGACCTTCGGGCACACCGCGGTGCTCACCCCGGATGAGCTGGCGCTGGCCGGGCCTTCCCGCCTCGGCCCCGACGCCCTCGAAGAGCTGCCCTCCTCCCGCTGGCTGGCCGCTCGCCTGGCCGGGCGGACGGCGCCCATCAAGGTGCTCCTCCTCGACCAGCGCCTGCTGGCGGGCCTGGGGAACATCTACGCCGACGAGGTCCTCCACCGGGCGCGCCTCCGCCCCGACCGGCCGGGGGGATCCCTCACCCGGGAGGAGGTGGCGGCGCTGCGCCGCTGGGTGCGGCCGGTCCTCGAGGCCGGGCTGCGCCACGGGGGAACCAGCCTGGCCGACCTCGCTTACCTGCTCCCCGACGGGCGGACGGGCCAGTTCCTGGGGCGGCTGCGGGCCTACGGGCGGGCGGGGCGGCCCTGCCGCCGCTGTGGGGCGGACATCGTCCGCATGGTCCAGCAGGGGCGCAGCGCCTTCTTCTGCCCGAGGTGCCAGCAGTGAGCGGCCGGGGCGGGGAGCCGTCGGGCACCGTGCGGCGCATCCTGGTGAGCGGGCGGGTGCAGGGCGTGGGGTTCCGCTGGTCGGCGATGGCCCGCGCCGAGCGCCTGGGGGTCGCCGGCTGGGCCCGCAACCTGCCCGACGGGCGGGTGGAGGTGCACGCCCAGGGCGAACCGGCCGCGGTGGAGGCACTGGTGGCCTGGCTCCGGCGAGGCCCGGTGGGGGCGGCGGTGTCCTCGGTGCAGGAGGAGGCGGCCGCCGCCGAGCCGGGCCTGGAGGACTTCGTCATCCGAGGGTGAATTCCAGGCGTGTGATTCACCGGTGATAGCCTGACAGGGCCCTTGCATCTCAAGACCCTCATCCTCGTCGGCTTCAAGTCGTTCGCCGATCGGACCCGCCTGGAGTGCGAGCCCGGGGTCACCGTCGTGGTCGGGCCCAACGGCACCGGCAAGTCCAACCTGGTCGACGCCCTGGCCTGGGTCATGGGCACCCAGGCAACCAGCGTGCTGCGCACCCAGCGCATGGATGACGTGATCTTCGCCGGCACGGCGACCCGGCCGGCCCTGGGCCGGGCCGAGGTCTCACTGACCTTCGACAACGGCGACGGGCGGCTTCCGCTGGATGTGGCCGAGGTCACCATCACCCGGCGCCTGTACCGCGACGGCACCTCGGAGTACGCCGTCAACGGTGCCGACTGCCGGCTCCTCGACATCCAGGAGTTGCTGTCGGACAGCGGGGTGGGGCGCCACCAGCACGTCATCGTGGGGCAGGGGCGGGTGGACGCAGTGCTCAACGCCGGTCCCGACGAGCACCGGTCGGTCATCGAGGAGGCAGCCGGGGTCACCAAGCACCGCCATCGGCGCGACCGGTCGCTGCGCCGGCTGGAGGCCACCGACGTCGACGTGCAGCGGCTCCAGGATCTCCTCGGCGAGCAGCAGCGGCGCATGGGGCCGTTGCGCCGCCAGGCGCGCGCCGCCGAGCGCCACGACGCCCTCCGGGCGGAATGGCGTGCGCTGCGGCTGTGGGTGGGGGGAGAGCACCTGCGCCTGGTGCGGGGACGGCGGGCCGAGCTGGCGGCCGAGGATCGTCGGCTGCGCGCCCGTCTCGAGTCGGCTTCGGCCGAGCGGCAGGCGGTCGCCGCCGTGGGGGTCGAGTTGCAGCAGGCGGTGAGCTCCACCGCGCAGTCGCTGGAGCGCGACACCGCCGCCGCCGCCCGGCTGGAGACGGTGTCCGAACGCCTGCAACGCATCGCCTCGGTCGCCCTGGAGCGGCGCTCGGCCCTGGAGGGGCGCCTGGAGGGGGCCGGGCAGCGGCGCCGCGACCTCGAGGAGGAGCGATCCGACCTGCGGATCCGTATCGCCACCACCGCCGACGAGGAGCGGGCGGCGCGGGTGGGGACGGAGCGCTACGAGGCCGCCCGTCGTGCCCTGGAGGACGAGGAGCGCTCCCTGGCCGCGCAGGGTCGGCTTCCCGCCGAAGGGGTGGTGGCCACGCTGCGGGGCGACCTGGCGGCTCTGGAGGCAGCCGCGCAGCGGGACGACGGGGAGTCGGTGGCCGTCGAGGAGCGCCGGGCGCTGGTGACCGCCCAGGTGACGACGGCGGCCGAGGAGGTGGAGCGCCTGCGCGCCGAGGCTCGGGCAGCGGGAGAGGCCTCGGGGCCGGCGGCGGAGGCGCACCGGCGGGCCGTCGATACCTGCGGGCAGTCCACCGCCACCCTCGAGGAGGCCCGGGTCGCCCTGGTGGACGCCCGGCTCGCCGAGGCGGCCGCCCGGGCGCGGGTGGAGGCGCTCGAGGCGGCGGTGGCCGGTTTGGGCGACCCGGCGGCGCGGCGGCAGGCGGCCGCCCTGCCCGGGGTGTTGGGGCCGCTGGTGACCCGCCTCGACGTTCCCGGCCCGCTGGGGGCGGCGGTGGATGCCGCTCTGGGGGAGTGGGGCGAGGCGCTCGCCGTCTCCGGCCCGGAGGCCCTGGCCGGGGCCGTGTCGTCGGTCAAGTCGGCCGGCCTGGGCGGTGCGGCCTTCGCTGCTGCCCGGCCGGGCGCGGAGGTGCCGGCCCGCGCGGTCGCGGCCGCCGCCGGTGTGGATGCCCTCGTCGACCTGCTCGGGCGGGGGGCCGACCCCGCCCTGGCCGCCGCCCTGCTCGGCGACGTGGTGGTGGTGGAGGGGTGGTCGTCGGCGTGGGCCCTGGTGCAGCGCCACCCGGGCCTGCGGGCGGTCACCCCCGAGGGGGACCTGATCACCGGCTTCGGGGTGCGGGCCGGCCATCTCGATGGGGCGGGGCCGGCGGCGCTCGAGGGGGCCCGGGTCGGCCTGGAGAGGGCCCGGGTCGAAGTGGCCCGCGCCTCCAGCCGGCACAACGCCGCCCGGCGAGCGGCCGAGTTGGCCGAGGAGGCCGAGGCCGCCACCGGGGAGGCGGCCGGCGCGCTGGAGGCGCGCCGGGCAGAGGTGGCCGGCGCGCTCGAGCGTGCCGAGCGCGCCCGGGCCGACGGCGCGGCTGAGATGACCCGCCTCGATGCCCGGCGGGCGGCGCTGGCCGAGGCGGGCCGGGCCCGTGCTGAGCGCCTCGCCCTCCTGCGCCCGCAGATCGAGAGCTTTCAGGGCGAGGAGGCTGCCCGCCAGGCGGCGTGGGAGGCACTGGCCCGCCGCCGGGAGGACGTGGCCGCCCGCCGCGAGTCCGCCCGCCGCTCCGGCGAGGAGACCGCGGCCCTGCTGGCGGCGGCGGTGGAGCGGCGCCGCCTGCTGGAGCGGCGCCTCGACGAGGTGCACCGGCTTATTGAGGACCTGACCTCGGACCGGGTCGAACCGGGGGAGGTGGAGCGCCTGGCCGGTATCGAGGCGCGGGGGCGGCGCGGCCTCGAGACCGCCCGCCGCCACCTCGAGGTGCTGCGCGGCCGACAACGCGGGTGGCGTGAACAGGCCGGCGACGAGGGGCGGCGGCTCGAAGAAGCGCAGGCCCGGCGGGAGGCCCTGGACTCCGCCATCTCCTCCGACCGGGAGAGGCTCTCCGAGGTGGCGGTCGAGGAAGCCGAGCTCCGGGTGCGCGAGGAGACGGTGGCCGAAGGGTTGCGCCGCGACGTCGATGCTTCCGAGGGGGAGGCGCTGGCCGCTCCTCGTCCCGAGGTCCCGGCCGACGTGCGGGCCGAGGCCCATCTCGCCTCGCTGGAGGCCGAGGTACGCCGCCTCGGCCCGGTGAACCCGCTGGCGGCCGCTGAGTACCGCGAGCTGGCCGAACGGGCCGCCTTCCTCGAAGGGCAGCTGGCCGACCTCGAGGGCTCCCGCCGGGAGCTGCGCAAGGTCATCGCCGCTCTCGACGAGGAGATCGCCCGCCTGTTCCGCGCCGCCTTCGACGACATCGGGCGCCGTTTCGAGGAGAACGTCGCCGTGCTGTTCCCCGGGGGCCGGGGCCGGCTCATGCTCACCGAAGCCGATGATCCCCTGTCCAGTGGCGTCGACATCCACGTCCAGCCGATGGGGAAGAGGATCTCCCGGATGAGCATGCTCTCCGGGGGCGAGCGCTCCCTGGCGGCGCTGGCCTTTCTCTTCGCGGTGTTCCGGGCCCGGCCCAGCCCCTTCTACGTGCTCGACGAGGTGGAGGCGGCCCTCGACGACACCAACCTGCGCCGCTTCCTTCGCCTGGTGGGGTCGCTGCGCGACTCCTCGCAGCTGGTCATCATCACCCACCAGCAGCAGACCATGGAGGCCGCCGACATCCTCTACGGGGTCACCATGGAGCCGGGGGAGTCCTCCCGGGTGCTGGCCAAGCGCCTGGCGGCGAGCCCCCAGGCGGCCGGCGCGCTCTAACGTCTAGGGCCGCTCGCACAGGAGGGCGGGTTGTCGATCGTGATCATCGCCGTGGCGGCGGCCGTAGTGGTGCTGGGCGTGGCGGCGTTCTGGCTGTTGCGGCGCCGGCCGCGAGCCACCGACGTGCGCCGCGACGCCCCCACCCTGGCCCCTCCGGCGCGGATCGAAGGCGGGCTGGCCCGCACTCGGCGGGCCCTGGGGGAGCGCCTGCAGGGCCTGCTGGGACGCGGCCTCGACACCGCCTTCTGGACCGGGCTCGAAGAGGCGCTCCTCGCGGCCGACGTCGGGGTGGCCGCCTCGGTGGGCATCGTGGAGCGGGTGCAGGCGGCCTCCCCCGAGGACGCTCCTGCCGCCCGGGCCCTCCTGCGCCGCGAGCTGGCCGGGGTCTTCGCCGGGCGCGACCGCTCCCTGGCCGTGACCGGCGACCCGGCGGTGGTCGTGGTGGTCGGGGTGAACGGGTCGGGGAAGACGACCACCATCGCCAAGCTGGCAGCCCAGTTCGAGGGGCGCGGCCTCCCCACCCTGCTCGCCGCCGCCGACACCTTCCGGGCCGCCGCCGCCGAGCAGCTCTCCGTGTGGGCGGACCGCCTGGGGGTGGACATCGTGACCGGCCAGCACGGCGGCGACCCGGCGGCGGTCGCCTTCGATGCCCTGCGGGCGGCCCGGGCCAGGGGCAAGCGGGTGCTGGTGGTGGATACCGCCGGCCGCCTCCACTCCAAGCGCAACCTCATGCAGGAGCTGGGCAAGGTGGTGCGGGTCCTCACCCGCGAAGCCGGGGAGGTGGGCGAGGTGCTGCTGGTGCTCGACGGGACCACCGGGCAGAACGCCATCGCCCAGGCCCGGGCCTTCACCGAAGCGGTCGGGGTCACCGGCATCGCCCTCACCAAGCTGGACGGCACCGCCCGGGGCGGCATTGCCGTAGCCGTCGAGCAGGAACTGGACATCCCCATCAAGCTCATCGGCGTCGGGGAGCAGGTCGAGGACCTGCTCCCCTTCGACGCCGACGCCTTCGTCGATGCACTGCTGGGAGGATCATGAGCGCCGAGGAACTGATCGCCGAGGCCCGGGCCGCTGCCGCCAACGCCTACGCCCCCTACTCCCGGTTCCGAGTGGGAGCGGTGGTGGTCGATGAGAACGGCAACCACTACGCCGGGGCGAACGTGGAGAACAGCGCCTACGGGTCCACCATCTGCGCCGAGGGTGCTGCCATCGCCCGGGCGGTGTCGCAGGGGGCCCGCCGCCTCGACACGGTGGCAGTGTCCTGCCTCGATTCCGACGAGGCGGGTTACCCCTGCGGCAACTGCCGCCAGTTGATGGTGGAGTTCGGGGTGCGACGGGTGGTGGTCGACGCCCCCGGTGGGCCCCGGGAGCACGCCCTGGCCGAGTTGATCCCCTTCGGTTTCCGGTTCCACTGAGGCCGGGCCGGCCGGGGCCGGTGACTGGGCTCTGGGCGGGTAGTCAAGGCGGTGCCGGCGCCTGCCGATAGCCCTTCCATGACCACTGCCACCGTCGCGCGCGCTCCGGATTGGAAGGTGACTGCCGGCTACCGCCTGCTGCTGCGGGCCGGTTGGGGGGTGCTCGCCCTGGCGGTGCACGGGGTGGTGCTGGCGCTGGCCCTGGGCGTGCTCGGAGCGTGGTGGATGGCGGCCGGGCTGGCGCTGCTCGCTTTGCTGGTGGTGGCCCTGCTCCCCGAGCCGATCCCTGCCGAGATGATCACCGGGCGGAGAAACCACATCGACAGCGGGCGCCCGGCCGAATGACCGGGCGCCCGGCTGGATGCGGAGCCGCGTTCAGCGGCGGGCCTTGATCTCCTCGACCAGCTTGGGCAGCACCTTGTGCAGGTCGCCGACGACGCCGAGGTCGGCGACCCGGAAGATGGGCGCCTCCTCGTCTTTGTTCACGGCGATGATGGTGCCCGAGTCCTTCATCCCCACCAGGTGCTGCATGGCGCCGCTCACCCCGGCGGCGATGTAGACGCCGGGGCGCACCGTCTTGCCGGTTTGCCCCACCTGGGCGGAGAAGGGCAGCCAGCCGGCATCGACCACCGCCCGGGTGCCGCCGACGGCGGCCTTGAGCAGCGCCGCCAGCTCGGTGAGGGCGGCCATCTTCTCGGTACCGCCCACCCCCCGGCCGGCGGTCACCACAATGGCCGCATCCTCCAGGGCGGGCCCTTCGGAGACCTCGGTGTGGCGCTCGAGGATCGCCGCTTCGCCGGCGTGGCCGACGTCGGGCAGCGCCACCGGGATCACCTCGGGGGTGAAGGGGGCCCCGGCCTCGGCGGCGAACGACTTGGGCCGGACGATGGCGATCCACGGCTTGGGGCCGCGATAGGCGGTGTCGACCAGGGTCGACCCTCCCAGGATCTCGTTTATCACCTGCACGCCTTCATCGGTGATGATGATCTCCACGGCGTTGGCCAGCACCGGGCGGTCGAGGCGGGCGCTGAGGCGTCCGGCGACGTCGCGATCGGTGAAGGCCACCCCGAAGAGCAGCAGGTCGGGCTGATGCGCTTCGATCAGGCCGGCCAGGGCGGCGGTGGCACCGGCGGTGGGCAGCGCGGCGCCGGGGGTCATGTGGAACACCCGGGTGGCCCCGTGGGCCCCCAGGGTTGCGAAAGCGGCCTCAGAGCCGGCGCCGAGGTAGACGGCCGCCAGGTCGCCCCCGAAGGTGCGAGCCTTGCTGAGCATCTCCAGGGCGAGGGTGGTTGGGGCGCCCTCGATCTCTTCTGCGAATACCCAGGTCTGCATTCAGATCACCTTCACCTGCTCGAGGAGCCTCACGATCTCCAGGTAGGCCTCGCCCTCATCGACCACCTTGCGCCCGGCGCCCCGTTCGGGGGCGGCCCGCACGCCGATGATCTCCTGGGACGAGCCGGCCGGTCCCACCTGGCCCGGGTCGAAGCCCAGGTCGGCGGCGGTGGGCTGTTCCACCGGCTTGGTCTTGGCGGCCATGATCCCCTTGAAGGTGGGGTAGCGGGGTTCCACGACCCCGGAGGTCACCGCCAGCAGCACCGGCAGCGGCGACTCGACCACGTCGTAGCCGTTGGCCGTCACGCGCTCGATGCGGATCTTGCCGTCGGCCTGGGTCACCTTGCGGGCGAAGGTGAGGGAGGGCAGGCCGAGCAGCTCCGCCAGCTGCTGGGGGACCACCCCGGTGTAGCCGTCGGTGGACTCGGTGCCGGTAATCACCAGGTCGGGCTGCTCCTTGCGGAGCACGGCCGCCAGCACCTTGGCGGTGACCAGCGCCCCCGACCCGCGCAGAGCCGGGTCGTTGACGATCACCGCCCGGTTGGCTCCCATGGCCAGGGCCTGGCGGATGCCCTGCAGGTTCCCCGCCGGGCACATCGACACCAGCGTCACCGTGCCCCCGGTGGCTTCGGCCAACTGCAGGGCCACCTCTACTCCGTACCGGTCGGTGTCGTCGAGGACCTGGTCCTGCGGCCGCTCGACGAAATGGGTACCCGGATCCAACGCGTAGGGCGTGTTGGGATCCGGTATCTGCTTGACGCAGACCGCGATCTTCATGGCACTCCCCGTGTGCGACAGCGCCCACATCCTAGGTGAGCAGGGGCGGCCCTCCGCCGCCGGCGGCCTGCCTGCGGCGCGCTAGCCGGCCAGGGCGGGGAGCAGGGTGTCGAGCAGCGCGGTGAAGCGCCCCCGGGCCGCCGCGGCGGTCTGCTGGACCTCCTCGTGGCTGAGGGGCACCGGGGAGATGCCGGCGGCCAGGTTGGTCACCAGCGAGAGGCCCAGCACCTGCCCTCCCATGTGGCGTGTCGCGATGGCCTCAGGGACGGTCGACATGCCCACCAGGTCGGCGCCGAGCCGCCGGGCCATCTGCACCTCGGAGGGGGTCTCGAACGACGGGCCCAGGAACCAGGCGTAGACGCCTTCTTTGAGCTCCATCCCGGCGCGGGCGGCGGCCTCCCGAGCCAGCCGGCGCAACTCGGCCGGGTAGACGGCGGACATGTCGGGGAAGCGGGGGCCGAGGCGGTCGTCGTTGGCGCCCACCAGCGGGTTGCGGCCGCTCAGGTTGATGTGGTCGCGGATTGCCACCAGGTCGCCGGGGGCGAGGCCGTCGCCGGCCCCCCCGGCGGCGTTGGTCAGCACCACGGTGCGGCAGCCGCAGAGGACGGCGGCGCGGACCGCAAAGACCACCTTCTCCAGCGGCCAGCCCTCATAAGCGTGCACCCGGCCCGACAGCACCATCACGGGCTTGCCCTCCGGCTCCACCGAGTACAGGGTGCCGCCGTGCCCTTCGACCCTGGGCACCGGGAACCCGGGGAGGTCGGCATAGGGCACCTGCACCGCTCCGGGCAGGGCGGCGGCGTAGTCACCCAGGCCGGAGCCCAGCACCACCGCCACGCGGTGCGCCGGGCGCCCGGTGCGCTCCCGTACCACGGCGGCCGCTGCCTGCAGTTCCTCGTAGCTCATGACACCTCCCCGTGGATGAGCGGCGGCGGGGCGACCGGCTCCTCGGCTACGGCGAACGCCCGCTCGACGAGGGGCAGGGCCTGGTCGAGGCGGCCGGGATCGGCCCAGGTGAGCCGGGCCAGCGGCCGGCCGGCCTCGACCCGATCGCCGACCTTGGCGAGCACGGTGATGCCCACGCCGGGGTCGATGGAGTCCTCCTTGCGCTCCCGGCCCGCTCCCAGGCGCACGGCTGCCACCCCGATGTCGAGGGCGTCGGCGCGAGCCAGGTAGCCAGCCCGGGGGGCGGTGACGACGGTCTCCCGGGGGGCCCGGGCCAGCCGGGTCGGGTCGTGGATGACCGCCGGGTCGCCGCCCTGCGCCTCGACCACCTCGACCAGCTTGGCGAAGGCGGCGCCCGAGGCCACCGCCTGCTGCAGCCGGGCCCGGGCGTCGCCCCGGTCGGCGGTGACGCCGCCGAGGAGCAGCATCTCCTCAGCGAGGCGGTAGGTGACCTCGAGCAGGTCGGCCGGGCCTCCGCCGCGGAGCACCTCGATGCCCTCGGCCACCTCGCAGGCGTTCCCCACCGCCCGTCCGAGGGGCTGGCTCATGTCGGTGAGCACGGCCCGCACCGGGGTGCCGTAGGAGCGCCCGATGCCCACCATCGTCTCCGCCAGCACCCGGGCCTGGGCCGGTTCCTTCATGAAGGCCCCTCGTCCCACCTTGATGTCGAGAACCAGCGCGTCGAGGCCCTCGGCCAGCTTCTTCGACATGATCGAGGAGGAGATCAGGGGGATCGACTCGACGGTGCCGGTGGCATCGCGCAGCGCGTACAGGCGGCGATCGGCCGGCACCAGGGTCTCCGACTGGCCGGCGAGCACCAGGCCGGTGCGGGCGAGGATGGCGCGGAACTCGGGCGGGTCGAGGGCGGTGCGGAACCCGGGGATGGTCTCCAGCTTGTCGAGGGTGCCCCCGGTGTGTCCCAGGGCGCGCCCGCTCATCATCGGGACGGCCACACCGCAGGCGGCGACCATGGGGCCGAGGGGGATGCTCACCTTGTCGCCCACCCCGCCGGTCGAGTGTTTGTCCACCTTGGCCGCGGCGACGTGGGAGAAGTCGAGGGTGTCGCCGGAGTGCAGCATGGCGTCGGTCCACGCCGCCAGTTCCTCGCCGTCGAGGCCTTCTTTGTAGATGGCCATGAGCAGGGCCGACATCTGGTAGTCGGGGAGGCGGTCGGCGGTGTACTCGGCGATCACCCAGCGGATCGCGGCGGCGCTCAGCGTGGCGCCGTCGCGCTTGCGCTGGATGATCTCGATGGCGTTCAACGCGTCTTCCTCAGGGCGGATGGTGCCACCTTCCCGGCGGCGGTGAGGGGGACCCCCTCGGCGCGGAGGCGCTCGGCTTGCTCCTGTTCCCCGCCGGGCACCAGGCGCCCCCCGGCGGACACCACGCGCCACCAGGGCAAGCCGGTGGAGTGGCGGAGCAGGTTGCCCACCGCCCGGGCGGCCCCGGGGAACCCGGCCTCGACGGCTACTTCCCCATAGGTGGCGACCTCGCCCGGGGCCAGGCCGCGGACTACTTCGAACACGGCGTCCTCGAAGTTGGGGGCGGGCATCACAGGGTCCCGAAGAGCCGGTCGCCCATGTCGCCGAGGCCGGGCCGGATGTAGAAGTGGGGGCTCAGTTCGCGATCGAGGGCGGCGGCGACGATGCGCACGTCGGGGTGGTCCTCATACATCCGCCGCACGCCCTCGGGGGCCGCCACCACGCAGAGGGCGGTGATGTCCCGCGCCCCGCTGGTCTTGGCCTTGGCCACCGCCCAGGACAGCGAGCCGCCGGTGGCCAGCATGGGCTCCAGCATCAGCACCACCGACCCCGAGAGGTCGGGGAGCTTGAAGTAGTACTCCATGGGGAGGGCGGTCTCCTCGTCGCGCTGCAGGCCGGCGAAGCCCACCTTCACCCCGGGGATCAGGTCGACGACCGCGTCGAGCATGCCCAGCCCGGCCCGGAGCACGGCGATGGCCACCACTCCCTGCATCTGGTAGCCGACGGTGGTCTCGAGGGGAGTGGCGATCTCGGTCTGCGACAGCGGCGCCCGCGCCGTCGCCTCGTGGATGAGGGTGTAGGTGAGGCGCCGGGCGGCGGCCCGGAACTGCTCCGAGGTGGTGCGCTTGTCGCGCAGCACGCTCAGGTAGTGACGCGTGAGCGGGTGGTCGATGACGGTGAGGTTCAACCCGACTCCTCTGGGGCTCCCGGTGGAGGCTACTCGCTGCACCCGGCTTCCCGGGGGCCGGCCGGCGGGTCGGGGCTACCCTGCGGGGCGCGTGTTCGAGTCGCTCACCTCGCGCCTCTCCTCGATCTTCGACCGTCTCCGCAGCCGGGGCCGCCTCGGCGAGGCCGACGTCGACGCCGCCCTGCGCGAGGTGCGCCTTGCCCTGCTCGAGGCCGACGTGAACGTGGCGGTGACCCGGTCCTTGCTGGAGCGGGTGCGGGCCCGGGCAGTGGGGACCGAGGTGACCGGCAGCCTCACCCCCGGCCAGCAGGTGGTGAAGATCGTGCACGACGAGTTGATCACCACCCTGGGGCGTGAGGCCTCCCCCCTGGCTCCGGCCCGTACCCCCCCGCAGCGAATCCTGATGGTCGGCCTGCAGGGGTCGGGGAAGACCACCACCGCCGCCAAGCTCGCCTTGCGCCTGCGCTCGGCCGGGAAGCATCCCCTACTGGTGGCCGCCGACCTGCAGCGCCCGGCGGCGGTGGACCAGCTGGAGGCGCTCGGGGCCCGCATCGGGGTGCCGGTCCACGTGGACCGTGGCTCGTCCCCTCCCCGGGTGGCCAAGGCCGCGGTCAAGCGGGCGGGGGAGCTGGGCTGCGACGTGGTGATAGTCGACACGGCCGGCCGCCTGCAGATAGACGAGCCTCTCATGGACGAGCTGGCGGCGGTGCGCAAGGGCGTCGAGCCCGACGAGGTGCTGCTGGTGGTCGACGCGATGACCGGGCAGGACGCGGTCAACATCGCGCGCGGCTTCCTGGAGCGCATCGAGCTGACCGGCCTGATCTTCTCCAAGCTCGACGGCGATGCTCGGGGCGGGGCGGCGATCTCGGCCCGGGAGGTGACCGGGCGCCCGATCAAGTTCGTGGGGGTGGGCGAGGGCCTCGACGGGCTCGAGGTGTTTCACCCGGAACGCATGGCCTCCCGCATCCTGGGCATGGGCGACGTGCTCACCCTGATCGAGAAGGCCGAGGTGGCCTGGGACGAGGAGCAGGCGGCGGTGGCCGCCGAGAAGATCCTGCACTCGTCCTTCACCTTCGAGGACTTCCTCGAGCAGCTGCAGCAGGTGCGGCGGATGGGGTCTCTGGGCGAATTGCTTGGTATGCTCCCCGGCGCCGCGTCGGCATTCGGCGCCGGCGACCTGTCGGACGAGGCCCTGGCCGGGGTGGAGGCGGTCATCCGCTCCATGACCCCACAGGAGCGGCGCAACCCGAAGCTCATCGACGGCAGCCGCCGGAGACGGATAGCCGCCGGGTCGGGAACCAGCCCGCAGCAGGTGAACGGGCTGCTGCGCCAGTTCGGCGAGTCGCAGCGGCTGATGAGGGCCTTCGCCGAGGGCCGGGGCTCGTTGCCCGGGTTCCCCCTGCCGGGGCGGAGGATGAAGAAGAAGAGGTGACGCATGGCGGTGAGGATCCGCCTGACCAGGTTGGGCAAGAAGAAGCAGCCGGCCTACCGGGTGGTGGTCGCCGACGGGCGCGCTCCGCGGGACGGCCGGTACATCGAGCAGATCGGCCGCTACGACCCCCGCCACGAGCCCTCCGTGATCGAGATCGACCAGGAGAGGGCGTCCTACTGGTTGGGGCGGGGGGCCCAGCCCTCCGACCCGGTGCGCCGCCTGCTCGAGGTGGCCGGCGTGGTCGCCGTGCCCGTGCAGGCCCCGGCCCCGGCCCCGGCCCCCGAGGCCACGGGGGTCGACCTGCGCATCCACATCGTCGGTGAGGAGGCCCAGCTGGCGGCCGCCGCCGAGGAAGCCACCGCCGCCGTGGAGGCGGCCGAGGAGGAGATGTGAAAGGCGAGATCGTCGAACGGGTCGTCAGCTACCTCTCTAAGGCGATCGCCGAGGACCCCGACGCCGTCCGGGTCACCATGATCGAGGAGGGGCCCGAGGAGGTTCTCGCCGAGGTGCGCACCGCCAAGCGGGACATGGGCCGGGTCATCGGCCGTCGCGGCCGGGTGGCCAACGCCATCCGCACCGTGGCCCGGGCCGCCGGCGAGGAAGAGGGCCTGCAGGTCGACGTTGAGTTCGTCGACTGACGACCGGGCGGTGGTGGGCCGGGTGGGGCGGCCCCATGGGGTGCGAGGGGAAGTCACGGTGCTCCCTGCCGGTGATGACCCGGGCGCTTTCCGGCGCGGGGCGATGCTGCGAGCAGGGGAGCACGACCTGGGGGTCCTTTCCGTTCGCCCTTACCGGGACCGGGGGCTGATCGTCGGCTTCGCCGGGATCACCGACCGCAACGCTGCCGAGGGGCTGCGCGGCGCCGTCCTCACGGGGGAGGCCGCCGACCGGCGCCGCCTGGACGACGGCGAGTACTGGTCGTCGGCCCTGGTCGGCCTGGAGGCCGTCACGCCCGCCGGGGCCGTGCTCGGACGGGTCAGCGGGGTGCTCGTCGGGAGGCTCCAGGATCGGCTGGTGGTCACCAGCCCCGCCGGGGCGGAGGTGCAGGTGCCCTTCGTAGAGGAGATGGTCGCCGATCCCCGCGAGGGCCGCATTGTGATCGACCCCCCCGAGGGGTTGTTCGGGTAGCCGGCGGACTCCGAACGGCGGGTCAGTGGTTCAGGCTGCCCGCCGGTGCCACCCACTCTGTCGGCTGCCGGGTGACCCGGGCGATGCGCTGGTAATCCGCGTCGTAGTGGAGCACGGTGAGGCCCGCTGCCTCGGCGGCGGCGGCGATCACGAGGTCGGCCGGCTTGGCTCCCCGGTGCCGGCCCGCCCCGGCGAGCAACCCGCCTACGTGCACTGCCCGGTCCATGATCGCGGGGGTGATGGGGGCCGCGGGCAGCGCCCGGCGCTCTGCGATCACTGCGGCCACGTCCCTGGCTCGCGATGCGTACCCCACTTCCAGGTCGACGAGGCGGCAGGTCCACAACGCCCCGGATCGAGCCAGGTGCTCCAGGCGTTCGCCCACGATGTCCTGGCGGGCACGGGCGAGGACCGAGGTGTCCACCAGGTAGTGCGGGTCAGCCATCCCCGGCTCTGGGGGAGCGGGCCTCTGCGATGCGGGCCAGGTTGAGGGCGCCTGCGCCTCTCAGGCGGCGGACATGCCGCAGGGCGGTGTCCTGGTCGAGGAGGCGTCTGAGAGCGGCATCGACCGTCCCCTTGATGGTCCCGGCATTGGCGACGGCGCGGGCCCGCTCGAGGAGCTCGTCATCGATGTCGACGAGTCGCTTGGTCATTGGGAGCGAGGATATCCCGGCAATCGGTGGAGATACACCCATGTGGCTGGACATGGGCGGAGAGCGAGTGAGGCGACACGCGCTCACACCAAGGCGGTGTTGTGGGCGATGTTGCCAGTGAGTTGGGCGGCGGTGGCTTGCGGTCTGACGGGCGGGCCCGCGGCCTACTGGCGCCGCGGGTAACAGCCGTGGTCGTGGGTGTGCCGGTGGTGTTTGCGGCACAGGAGCCGCAGGTTGGCCAACTCGGTTCTTCCGCCGTGGGCCCAGTGCTGGACATGGTGGGCGTCGCACCAGCGGGCCGGAACGTCGCAGCCCGGATGGGTGCAGCCCTGGTCTCGCAGGTCGAGGGCCCGGCGCAGCGGAGCGGGGATGACCCGGCGGCTGGGGCCGGCTTCTGCCGGGGTGCCGTCCGGCTGGAGGGTCACCCGGCTGATGGTGGCGTCGCAGGCCAGCCGCCGTGCCGTCTCGACACTGATGGGCCCGGCTTCGGTGTCCACCAGACCGGAGTCCTTGCGCAACATCTCCCAGGGGACGGTGATGTTGAGATGCGGTCGGCCGCTGGCGGTGCTGGGGGTGCTGTCCAAGTGGCGGCGGCAGATCTCTACCAGGGCGTCGGCGTGACGCTGCGCCGGAGTCCGGTCGTCCTGAGGGTCGGGACGGGCCGGTTCGGCCAGAGACCGCAGCGCCGCCTGCACTATGCCGCCGCTTTCGGGGTCCAGGTCGCCGGCCAGATGCAGCATGCCCGACCAGGCATCCGACAGGTGCAGAGCACGGCAGGCGAACCGGCGCTCCACATGGGCTTGAGTGCCCTCCGGGTCTGTGCTGCGCCGCCACTCCTGGAGCACCTGAGGCAGCCTCTGGGAAGACACCACCGCCGTCTGAGCCACCAGCCGGGCCTCATCCCGGGAGAACTCCTCGGGGGCCAGTTCCTTCGCCTGGGCGAGCAGACGCACCCTCGACTCCGCTATCTGCCCGGCGGCGAACGCCACCCGCGTCTCCGGCATCCCCTGGAGGGAGATGGCTACCCCTAGGCGGCTGCGGCACACTGCCGCCGGATCCCCCGACACCGCCATCAGCCAGGCTGTAGTCGAACCGAACCCCCTTCTCCCGGGGATTCCCCGACGATCCGCCACGGCAACGAACTCGGCGCGGCGGGCCTCCACCCGGCGAACCAGACGATCCAATCCGCGGAGCCCCTCCTCCACCTCGGTGTCCGACAAACCCTCAGCCCCAGCCGAGAGCAACACCGAATCCGGCGAATCCACCACCAGCCAGGTCCCAATGCACACACCCGCTATCTATCACCCGCCTGTGACACCCCTGACCACGCCCGAGACCACCACCGGCCGACCCCCAGGACACTCGGAGCGCCCAGGCCCGCTGTGTGATCGCACCACCCCAGGGACCGATTGTGTCAGCTGCCGATTCGGGCGCGAAGTAGAGCCTCCCCGCTGAGGGGTCGCGGTCGTTCAGATCGGGCAGAATGAACGACCAAGTCCTGTCCGGCGACTCTGCGTCAGGGACGGGGATCTGCTGCGACGGGGCGGAGGATGATCGGAGGCAAGGGATGCCAGCCGGCGGCACCACGATGAAGGCAGCAATCTGCCCGCGGTACGGACCGCCCGAGGTCTTGCGGATCGAGGAGGTCGAGCGGCCTGCCCCCGCGAGCCGCGAGGTGTTGGTGAAGATCCACGCCTCAACCGTCAACTCGAGCGACTGGTTCATCCGGAGCGGCCTGGCCGGCGGGCCAGTCACCACGCGGATGATGATGCGGCTGCTGGTGGGCTTCACCAAGCCCCGCAAGCCAATCCTGGGCTTGGTGTTTGCCGGCGAGGTCGCGGAGACGGGCGAAGCCGTCGAGCGATTTCGGCCCGGCGCCCGGGTGTACGCCTTCACCAAGTTCCACTTCGGCTGCTACGCCCAGTACACCTGCCTGCCGGAGACGGCCACCATCGGGCATGCCCCGTCCAACCTGAGCTACGAGGAGGCGGCTGCCATTCCCTATGGGGGCCTTCTGGCTCTGCACTACTTGCAGAGGGCAGGCATGCGGGAGGGACAACGGACGCTGATCTACGGAGCGTCCGGTGCGGTGGGCACGTCGGCGGTGCAGATCGCCAGGCACTTCGGGGCGGAGGTGACCGCGGTGTGCGGCCCAGCGAACCTGGATCTGGTGAGGTCGCTTGGAGCTGGCGTCGCGATCGACTATACGAAGCAGCCCACCCTCCCCGCCGGCGCCCGCTACGACCTCGTCTTCGATGCGGTGGGGAAGCGGAAGACATCACCACTGAAGGCGGCGTGCAAGCAGGCGATCGAACCGAACGGAACCTATCTCTCCGTCGACGACGGCACGCCCAAGCTGCCTGCCCGCGACCTGGACTTCCTGAGAGACCTCGTCGAAACGGGGGGCCTCAAGCCGGTGGTCGACCGCCGCTTCCCACTGGAGCAGATCGCCCAGGCACACCGCTACGTCGAAGGAGAGCACAAGAGCGGGAACGTCGTTATCACCATCGCGCACGAAACGGAATGACAAGGCCGATGGTCAGGGTGCGCCCGGCACCTTCGCGACTCGGCCATCCCGCCCCCCCATCGGCGTCCGGTGAACGTACTCCTCCCAGGGGGTTTGTGCTCGAGAGTCACCACCCCACCCTGGGACGGCCTCCCACGAGCTGGCCAGGGAGCATCACACCCGGTCCGGGCCTCAGGTTCCCGCTGAGTGCCGGGCCGTCCCGCGTCTCCGGCTCTGCGGCAGCAGGAAGATCAGCGGGATGCTCAAGAACGTCACCGCCCCGCTGATGACAAACGCCGGCCGCAGCCCGATGGCGTCGCCGAGGGCGCCGACCACCACGGCCGCCCCGGAGGAGACGATGAAGACCGTCGAGAGGTAGAGGGCGTTGGCCAGCCCGCGGCTCTCGGGGAAAGCCTCCTGCACCAGGGCCATGCACACCGGGTGCAGGGCCACCGTGGCCGCCCCGGCCAGCGCCAGGAAGATGAACCGGGTCCAGCCGCCCACGGCGATGAACAACAGCAGGCCGGCCGGTCCCGCCAGCGTCCCGCCCAGGAGGATCAGCCGCCTCCCCACACGGTCGCTGAACCAGCCGGCCCCCAGGGTGCCGACCATGCCGGCCGCCAGGTACAGGGTCAGGGCGGCCCCGGCCATCAGGTCGCTGCTGCCCTCTTCCTTGAGGAGGATCGGCCCGAAGGTCCAGGGGGCGCTGAGCGCCATGCCGCGCAGCACGGCAAGGGCGGTCACGATCCCCATTACCCGGCGCATACCGCCGAGAGCGCGGCGCCAGTGGGGCCGCTCGGCCTGCCCGAAGCCAGGAGGTATGCGGCGCAACTGCAGGTGGAGGACGATGGAGGCGGCCCAGCCGAGGATCATGAGCCAGGCGAGCCCTTTCAGGGTGAGCAGGCCGAGGCCGCCGGCGGCCAGCAACGGCCCCACCGCGGACCCCAACTCGCCCCCGACCATCCAGATGCTCAAGCCCCGGCCGAGGTGCCGAACCGACAGGCGGCCGGCGGTGGCGGAGGCCACCGCGTGGAAGGCGGCGCTGGAGATGCCGGCCGTGGTGAGCAGCAGGGCAAGCACGGCGTAGCTGGGGGCCCAGCCCACCAGGCTCATAACGGTGGCGGTGATCCCCGGGGCGAGGGTCACCATCCAGCGAAGGGCGAGCCGGTCGGCCAGGTGGCCGAAGACCGGCTGCAGGAGCGACGGCAGCTGGGTGAAGGCCGAGAGCGCGCCGGCCCGGGTGTTGTTGAGGCCGAAGCGCTCCACGAAGGACGGCAGGAGGACGGGCAGGAAGCCGGTGTAGGTGTCGTGGGCGGCGTGGCCGGCGGAGATGGCGAGGACGGGGCCGGTGCGGAACGAGGCGTCCGGGGCCGCCGCTTCGCCCTTCTCCGACGGGGGGTTCTCCACGAGGCTCACGAGCGGGCCAAGTTAGCGCC